>NZ_CP077095.1:5151250-5452500 GCF_014268885.2 Pseudomonas xantholysinigenes
ACCAGCAGTCGCGACAGGAATTTCTTCATCATCAGCAAGTCCCCTAGCAAGAAATACGCAGATTTTATTGTTCGCACGGTCCTGTGGGCCGAGGCGTAATGTCGGGTGGGATGCTAACGCATGCGCAGCGCCGGACCTAGAGCCGGGGGGGACTTTGTTGGCCAAAATCGACCAGAAAGCATCGCGGGGCCAGCCCGCTCCCACGCCATCTCAATGGTGTGTGGGAGCGGGCTGGCCCCGCGATTATCGAAGCAACGGCTCAAGCCAGGGCTGGCTGGACCTGGTTTTCCGGATGCAGCGGCAACAACGGCGAGTGCGGGTCGTTGTCGATGGAGGCACGCCACACATCGATCCACGCGGCGTTGTGCTCGCTCCACACACGGTCGTGCAGGCGCGACAAAGCCACCGGATCACTGAGCAGCGCCAGGCGGGTGTTCAGGTCCAGGCCCTTGGGCCCGACCTCCAGCGCCTTGGCCACGCGCTCGGCGCGCAGGGCCTCGATTGGCGCGGCCTGGCCGTGACGCGCGGTGGCCATGGCGCAGGCCAGGGCGTTCTGCCGTGGGTCGACCACGGCGCGCACGAAACCATCGTGCAGCGCGTGCCAACGGTTCTCGTGGGTGTACTGGTCGGTCGCCAGCAGCTCCTGCGGCGTCGCGTACTCCTCGGGGATGAGGAACAGCTTCTCATCCTTGGCCGCCAGGCCCAGGCGCGTACGGCTGGAAATCACCGACACCGGGATCGACAGCACCAGCGAGCCGACGATCGGCGCCAGCCACCACAGGAAGCTCGGGTTCAGCCAGGCCACCAACCCAGCCCAGGCGATGCCCAGCAGGGTCTGCGGGCCATGACGGCGCACCGCTTCGCCCCATGGCGTGGAGTCGTCGTCACGCTGCGGCGAATTCCAGGTCGCGGCCCAGCCGAGGAACGCGGCCAGCACGAAGCGGGTGTGGAAAATCATCCGCACCGGCGCCAGCAGCATGGAGAACAGCATCTCCATCAGCATCGACAGGGTGACCTTGATCCGCCCGCCGAACTCGGTGGCGCCCTTGGCCCAGATCAGGATGACGCTGAGCAGCTTGGGCAGGAACAGCAGCACGATGGTGGTGGAGAACAGCGCGATGGCCTTCTCCGGGTGCCACTGCGGCCACAGCGGATAAAGCTGGAACGGCTCGATGAAGTACTGCGGCTCCATCAGGGTGTTGGTCGCCAGCAGCGCGGTCGACAGCACCAGGAACAGGAACCACAGCGGCGCCGACAGGTACGACATCACCCCAGTGAGGAACACCGCGCGGTGCACCGGGTGCATGCCCTTGACCAGGAACAGGCGGAAGTTCATCAGGTTGCCGTGGCACCAGCGGCGGTCGCGCTTGAGTTCGTCGAGCAGGTTCGGCGGCAACTCTTCGTAGCTGCCCGGCAGGTCGTAGGCAATCCACACGCCCCAGCCGGCGCGACGCATCAGCGCGGCTTCGACGAAGTCGTGGGAGAGGATCGCGCCGGCGAAGGCGCCCTTGCCCGGCAACGGCGCCAGGGCGCAGTGCTCGATGAACGGCTTCATGCGGATGATCGCATTGTGGCCCCAGTAGTGCGACTCGCCCAACTGCCAGAAGTGCAGGCCGGCGGTGAACAGCGGGCCGTACACACGGGTGGCGAACTGCTGCATGCGCGCATAGAGGGTATCCATGCCCGAGGCTTTCGGCCCGGTCTGGATGATGCCGGCGTCCGGGTTGGCCTCCATCAGGCGCACCAGGCTGCTCAGGCATTCGCCGCTCATGACGCTGTCGGCGTCGAGCACGACCATGTACTTGTATTCGCCGCCCCAGCGACGGCAGAAGTCGTCGAGGTTACCGCTCTTGCGCTTCACCCGACGGCGACGACGGCGGTAGAAGATGCGCCCGAAGCCCTTGGTCTCACGGCACACGTCCAGCCAGGCCTGTTGCTCGGCCACGGCGATGTCGGTGTCGTTGGTGTCGCTGAGCACGAAGAAGTCGAAGCGGTCGAGGTTGCCGTTGGCGGCCACCGACTCGAAGGTCGCGCGCAGACCGGCGAACACCCGTGGCACGTCTTCGTTGCAGATCGGCATCACCAGCGCGGTGCGCGCCTCGGGCGCGATCGGCTCGTTGCCGGCGCTGCTGCCGGAAATCTTGTATTTGTCACGCCCGGTGAGCAGCTCGAGGAAGCCCATCAGGGCTGTCCAGAAGCCCGCCGACACCCAGCAGAACAGGATGCCGAACAGGACCAGGATGGAGGTCTGCAGCGCATACGGCCACACCTGCACCACGGTGTCCCACAGCGGCTGGTTGAGGATCTCGTCGAGATCGACGAACGACCAGCCCTGGTACGGCAGGATGCCCTTCATGTACCAGCCGGCGACGAGGGTCTGGCCGATCATCAGGGTCAGCAGGATGTAGCGGCGGATCGAGCCGACCGTGCGCCAGCGCGCCGGCGGCAGTTCGCGCTTGGGCGGCTGCGGGGCGTTGGTGCGGCCAGTCATGCGCCGCCACATGCGAATCAGGATATTGGTGCGCCACGGCTCGGGCACCACCTTGGTGCGCTTGATCGGCGGCGCGATCTTCAGGCACAGCCGCCCGCTGGCATCGACGCCGAGCATCTCGGCCTCTTCCAGCTCGGCGGCACTGCCGACGGTAAGACGGGTGCCCACCGAAGCCTGGGCGGCCTCGGTGGTGCTGGCGGCCGGCTGGGCCGCCAGGCGTTGGTGCAGCTCGCTAAACGAGGCGCAGCTAGCGAGTTCAGCGCGCTGCTCGTCGCTCAGGGGAAGGTGGGCCAGGTATTCGCGCAGCGATTCCGGCCTTGCGCTTGAGTTACTCATCGGCAGGCAACTGATAGCTCCAGGTCTCGGTCAGCACTTTCTCGGTGGTGGCCGGGGTCCCGTTGGTGGATGCCGCGTCGGCGGCGGGTTGCTCGGCAGCTTTTTCCGCCTTGGCTTTCTCGGCCTTGGCATGGGCGTGCTTGGCCTTGTCCTGCTTGGTTTCCTTGGCAGGCTTGGGTTGCTCGACCGGTACGTCACGCAGCAGCGCGGCGCGCATTTCGGTGGCTTTCTTCGGATCCTGCACCTTCAAGCGCAGGGTCAGGCGCCAGCCTTTGGTTTCCGGGTTGTAGCGCAGGTTGTTCTCGACCACCTCGGCGTTGTCGCCGACGCTGACCTGGCTGCGCACGGCGGTGTCCGCCGGCAGGGCGGCCAGGTTCGGGCCGACGAAGTCGACCAGGAAGGCGACGGTGCCATCGGCCTGGCGGATCAGGTTGGACTGCTTGACGTCGCCCGTGGAGCGCAGGGTCTGCTTGACCCAGGCCAGTTCCGGCGAGTGCAGCTGGTCTTCCTTGATGGTCCAGCGCAGGCGGTAGTCATACTCGAACGGTTTGCCGGGCTCCGGCAGTTTTTCCGGGCTCCAGAATGCGACGATGTTGTCGTTGGTCTCGTCGGCGGTCGGAATCTCGACCAGGTCGACGGTGCCCTTGCCCCAGTCACCCTTTGGCTCGATCCAGGCGCTCGGACGCTTTTCGTACTCGTCGTCGAGGTCTTCGTAGTCGCTGAAGGCGCGCTGACGCTGCAGCAGGCCGAAACCACGCGGGTTCTCGACGCTGAAGTTGCTCACGGCCAGGTGTTTCGGGTTATTCAGCGGACGCCACAGCCACTCGCCGTTGCCGGCATGGATCGACAAGCCTTCGGAGTCGTGCAGGGCCGGACGATAGTTCATGACCTTCGACGGCTGGTTGGGGCCGAACAGGTACATGCTGGTCAGTGGCGCGATGCCCAGGCGGCTGACGTTGTCACGCAGGTAGACCCGCGACTTGACGTCGACCAGGGTGTCCTCGCCCGGACGCAGGGTCAGCTTGTAGGCGCCGGTGGAACGCGGCGAGTCGAGCAGCGCGTAGATCACCAGGTGCTTGTCGTTGGGCTTGGGCTTTTCGATCCAGAACTCGCGGAAACGCGGGAACTCTTCGCCGGACGGCAGCGCGGTGTCGATGGCCAGGCCGCGGGCCGACAGGCCGTAGCGGTGGCCTTTGCCGACCACGCGGAAATAGCTGGCGCCAAGCAGGGTCATGATCTCGTCCTGCTTGTCGGCCTTGTTGATCGGGTACAACACGCGGAAACCGGCGTAACCGAGGTTCTTGGTGGCGTCGGCGTCGTGCGGCACGTCACCGAACTCGAAACGGCTCGGGTCGTACTTGATTTCCTTGACCTTGTTGGCGGTGATCTCGTTGATGGTCACCGGCGTGTCGAAATGCATGCCCTGGTGATAGAAGGACAGCTTGAACGGCGTCTTGTCCTTGGCCCACTCGGCCTTTTCCTGCAGGAAGCGGATCTTCTGGTAGTCGGCGTACTTCATGTCGCGGAACACCGGCGGCAGGTTGCTCTTCGGTGCCTCGAACTTCTGACCGGCCAGATCCTTCGCCTTGGCTGCAACATCGTCCAGATTGAATGCCCACAGCTGGCCGGCGCTCAGCAGGCCGAACAGCGCCACGCCGGCCAATACGGCCTTGCGCAAGCGAACGCCGGGGATTCTTGGTGCAATACAGGGGCTTACAATCACGAGCAATCCTCGCCGAAAACAGATCATGAAACCAACGGCCAGCGACCAATGCCGGGTTGGCGAGCACTGTTCGGACCCCGTGAGGGCGTAATGATTCCCCAAACGGATCCAGACAATGCTCGAGTCAAAGTGAAACGAACCCACGAACGCAGGCTCATGTAGCGCGCGATTATCCAGCAGGTCGCGTTACAACGCATCAGGCTGGACAAACTATTTATCGTACAAAACCCCTTGTTTTCGACAAACAAAGGGTTTTTTGACCTCATATTTGTAACATAAATGTTACCGGGCCATCATTGACCAGATGCACTTGCATGTCAGCACCGAACCGACCGCTTGCCACCACGGGGTGCTGGGCCTGTGCTTGACGTAAAAGATAGTCGAAAAGCTCAGCGCCCAGCGCCGGCGGCGCCGCCGTCGAGAAGCTTGGGCGCATGCCGCTGCGGGTATCGGCGGCCAGGGTGAACTGCGACACCAGCAGCAAGCCGCCGCCAATGTCCTTGAGCGAACGGTTCATCTTGCCCTGCTCGTCGCTGAACACCCGGTAGTTCAGCAGCTTGTGCAACAGTTTGTCGGCATGCTCCGGCGAATCTTCAGGCTCGACCGCCACCAGCGCCAGCAAACCCTGGTCGATGGCGCCGACGATTTCCCCCGCCACTTCCACCCGCGCCCCACGCACACGCTGGATCAGCCCCTTCATGCTTCTTCCAGGGGCAGGTCGAGCAGGCGCCGGGCCATCTGGTCGGCGGCGCGCACCAGGGCATCGGTGATGCCGGGTTCGGATGCCGCGTGACCGGCATCGCGAATCACCTTCAATTCGCTGTTCGGCCAGGCCTGGTGCAGCTCCCAGGCGTTGTCCAGCGGGCAGATCACATCGTAGCGGCCATGCACGATCACCGCCGGCAGGTGGGCGATCTTGGGGATGTCGCGGATCAGCTGGTTTTCTTCGAGGAATGCATTGTTGGTGAAGTAATGGCACTCGATACGGGCGATCGACAGGGCGCGCTGTGGCTCGGAGAAACGGTCGACCACCAGCGGGTTGGGGCGCAGGGTGGCGGTGCGGCCCTCCCAGGTGGACCAGGCCTTGGCGGCGTGCATCTGGGCAATCTGGTCGTTGCCGGTCAGGCGTTTGTGGAAAGCCTTGACCAGGTCGCCACGCTCCTCGGGCGGGATCGGCGCGATGTAGTCCTGCCAGTAGTCCGGGAACAGGCGGCTGGCACCCTCCTGGTAGAACCAGCTGATCTCCTGCGGCCGGCACAGGAAGATGCCGCGCAGGATCAGGCCATGCACGCGCTCGGGGTGGGTCTGGGCGTAGGCCAGGGCCAGGGTCGAGCCCCAGGAGCCGCCAAACAGCACCCACTTTTCAATGCCAAGGTGCTCGCGGATGCGCTCTAGGTCCTCGACCAGATGCCAGGTGGTGTTGTTCTCCAGGCTCGCGTGCGGCGTGGAGCGGCCACAGCCGCGCTGGTCGAAGGTGATGATGCGGTACAGGTTGGGGTCGAAGTAGCAGCGGCTCTGGGCATCGCAACCAGCGCCCGGGCCACCGTGGATGAACACCACCGGCAGACCTTCCGGCGAGCCGCTTTCATCGACATACAGCACATGCGGCGCTTCCACGGCCAGATCGTGCCGGGCGTAGGGTTTGATCTGCGGGTAGAGGGTCTGCATCGCGCACTCCGTGTGAGGTTTGGTTCGGCCGTGGGCCATCATAAACCCGAATTGCACTTTGAGCACCGTCCTCGCTAGCGACGGTCGCCGCCACCGGTACACATATCTACTGCCCACGGACCAACCCGCCCGCCGATAGTCCTGGCCTCACATCCAGCAAGGACTCGACATGCCAGATCCAGGCACTACCTCACCCAGCCCTCAGTACGCCGCCATCGAGCGCAAGATTCCCACCTGGCTCAAGCAAGCTCCGCCAGACATCCATCGCGCGATACGCGCACAACAACACGCCCCGACCTGGCTGGCATCGGCCCTCCAACAACACCCCGAAGTCGCCAAGGCCTGGCAGCAGGAACATGCCCGGCATCGCGAACATCAAGCGCAGGTACAGGCGCTGTTCGAGCACCTGCCCGACCTCGAGACCTACGCGGCCGAGGCCCTGACCAACGCCATCAAGCAGCGCTTCGGGCTCGACCTCGATGTACGCCATACGTATCTGGTCGATGCCCGCCTGATCGACACGGCCAACGCCGCCGACGCCCGCCAGGCCATCAACCAGGCGACCCGCTCGCTGCTGCACAGTGCCCTGCACAACTTCGACCGTGATGCCGCTAGCGAACACGGCATGGACGCGCCCGACGCCCTGCTGAAGAGGTCCGTCATCCTCGACCACCGGCGCTTCATGGGGACTGTCCCGCTCATCAACACCGTCGCGATCACCGCCGAAGACTTCGCCGACCTCTGCCGTACCCTGGACATCGGCGGCACGTTCCACGACCTGGTACAGGCCATCTACAAACCAGTTGCCACAACGCAACGGAGTGCCAGCGATGCCGCGCAAGCCGTTTATCAAACCTTGTGCCGCGCCGAAGTCTCGGCGCTCAGGCAATCCCTGCATTTCGCCCGCCTGAAGGGCGATATCAGCGAGGCGTTCTACACGGCCATCCTTGCCGCGCCACTCGACCAGCCACCCTCGACCAATGCGCAGGTGACATTCAACCTGCTCGAGCTATGGGAGTCGGAGCTGACCGGCGTCGTGCTCATTGCAGCCAAAGGGCAGTCGAACGTAGCCCTGTACATCCCCGAAGACAGCGTCGAGCCCCTCAAGGAGTTCGCCAACCGAGAGGCCCTGCACAGCGCATTGCGCGACAGGCTCCAGGCCAACCTCCGCTATCTGGACAAACACATCGCCGACCGTGACAAGGCAACGGTCACCGCCCGCCTCAAGGACCGTCTGACGCCCCTGGGCTGGAGCATCCACGGCCTGCAGGAGCGGATCCCGGATCCACAGGCCAAGCTGTACCCGGTTGCACAACCCTTCAACCAGACGTTCCTGAATGTCATGACGTCCCAGAAGGCCCAGCGCCACCTCGATGACGCACAGTTCCATGCCACGCCAACCGCCATCGTCGATCTACGCGCCGCCCAGGCCCACCGTAGCTTGATTGCCGGACGCGTGTTGCTGGCCTTGAACATTGCAGGCTTCTTCGTGCCAGGACTCGGCGAAGTGATGCTAGCCGTGTGCGTGGCGCAACTGGCCCATGAGGTGTTCGAGGGCATCGAGGCCTGGGAGAACGACGAGCGTGATACCGCTCATCGGTACATGGTCGATGTGATCGAGAACGTGGCGGTCATGCTGGCGCTCCACAAGGCGGCCAGCGCATTGAAACGCTTGAAGGGCGCCGAGGGGGCAACGCCAGAGGAAGAGGTCGATCAGCCTGAGGTAGAGCACATACCTGTGGAAACACCCTCTTTCATCGAAGAACTGAAGGAAGTCGAACTCCCGGATGGCAGCCGACGCCTGTGGAAGCCCGACCTGACCCCTTTCGCCCAAGAGCCCACCCTCCCCGCCCAGGTCAACCCGGACCAACTGGGGCTGTACCGTCATGACGGCAAGCTCTGGCTACGCCTCGATGGCAAGCACTACTCACTGAATCTGGACAGCCACACCGGCATCTACCGGATCGAACACCCCAGCCGGCCTCTCAGCTACCAGCCCGAGTTGCGTCACAATGGCGAGGGTGCCTGGCTGCATGAGCTGGACCGTCCCCGGGAATGGCAGGGCATGCGCTTGTTCCAACGCCTTGGGCAGCCAGCCGAGTCGCTCGACGAGCAGGACGCCGCACGCATCCTGCGGGCCTGCGACATCGACGAAAATGTCTTGCGCAGGATCTTGAGTGAAAACCAGCCAATCCCCGCCCCGTTGAGGGATACACTGATGCGCTTCAAGCTCGACCAGGAAACCCTGGATGCCTTTCCGAACGCGACCACCAGCGCCAGGCGCGGCGAGTTCGCCAGACGCTACCAACAACCCTCGCCTACCCAGGCGCCTGGCGCCGCGGTACTGCAACACCTTTACCCGCAATTGCCGGATGTTCATGTCAGAGAGCTGCTGCACAACACTTCGTCCGCAGAACTGGAGCAGTTGATTGCCGGCCGGGTGCCCAGGCGCATCGGTGAAGAAGTCCGCCTGATGCAGCAACAGCTGCGTCTGACGCGTGCCTACGAGGGTTTGTACCTGAGCACGGTGGACAACCCCGACACCGATCGACTGATCCTACATTCCTTGCCGCAGTTACCGGGCTGGTCCGCCGAAACGGCCATCGAGCTCAACCGCGGAATCCTGCCGGCCGCGACGCTCGACCGAATCGGCGGTGACGACGCCCCCGCAAGCATCATCCATCACACACCCCAGGGCTACCGCCTGGCGGACACAACCCATGACTCACTCTACGAGGCGTTGTTCGCGGCGATCCCTCAAGCGCAGCGCGAAGCACTCGCGCCCGCCGGGATACGCGATGCTCAGACACTTGCCACGCACATCCAGCAAGCGCCCCTGCCTCGCTGGGCTCTGCGCAAGGCACTGAAGATGCAGCGCCCCGGACCACGCTCGCCCATGCGCCTGGCCGACGGCCGCCTGGGTTATCGCCTGAGCGGCGACGGCAAGCTACCTGAACAACCCAGCAGGGCCAGCTTGTTGTCCCAATTCGAGGAGATTACCGACGCGCACACCGCCGAGCAGGCACTGACCGCACTGGAAGAAGACGGCAATTCACCAGGCCAGATCCAGGCCAGAATCGAACAACTGCGCGCCGAACGCCAGGAACTGCGCCAACACTTGGACACGGCATTTTCCGGAGCTGGCCAGATTGATCGACTGGGTGCACGCAGGGCCAACCGAGAAGACATCGAGACAGCCCTGTGGCAACACTGGCTGCCCAGTGCCGTGCCTGAGCTCGGGCAGGCGAGCGGAACCCTGCGCCTCTCGCGGATGTTCATTGCCGAATTTCCCCAGCAACTGCCGGCGTTCATCGGCTCACGTGTCCGTCGCCTGCAGCTGGACAACATCGAACTTGATCATTCGCAGGACGCCAGCCTCACCACCGCACAACTCGATGCGCAGCTGAGCAATCTGTTCCAGCACTTCCCCAACCTGTCGGCGCTGGAGATCGAGCGCGACTTCAACACACTCCTCGACGTCTCGCCGCTGTCCCGCAATTTGTCCTTGATCACCAACAGTTTCCCACAGCTCAGCGAGCTGAGACTGCTCAACCAGAATCTTGCGCTCGACGCGCCCGCCTTCGAACGCCTGGCCACCCTCGATAACCTGCATCACCTGGACTTGAGCGGCAACAGCCTAGCAACCCTTGAACTGCCCGGCCTGCGCCTTGGTTACCTGGGGCTGGATCGCTCAGGGCTGATGCGCTGGCCTGCCTGGTTGAATCAGGCCACACTGGAAAACATCGACACGCTGTCCCTGCGCGGCAATCGGCTCGGCGAAATTCCCAGCTTCCTGCTGGAAAGCCCACGCCTGACCGACCACCACACGCGCATTCACCTGCAGGACAACCGGCTATCCGACCGACAACGCCTGGCCCTCTACATCAGCCAGTACACCCCAGGCCACAGGTTCGTGTTCGACCTGGATGCCAGCAGCATCACCGAGAATTACCGCGTGGTCCGCGAGGCCGTCGATCCGTGGCCTACGGCACCAGGCCCGAACGGTGCCCCGAGTGCTCTGGATACACAATACCGAACGCGGGTCAGGCACTCGATTCTCGACTACTGGGAACGCTTGCTGCGCAATGACATGGAAACGGATTTGCGCCTGGACGCCATGAGGCTGGCCGACTTTCCCACCGACCTTCCCGATGTGTTCTACGACAGCACCTTGATCATCAGGCTCACCCGCACCCAGATGACCGCCGAGCAGCTCGACCAGTGGCTACAGCCGTTCCAAAACATCACCTATCTAACGCTCGACAATCACATCCAGCTGCTGCAACGACTTCCAGAAGCCCTTACCACCCGGCCCTCGATCTATCGACTGGACCTCATCAACCATGGCCTGCCGATCAACGACCAGATGCTGCGAATCATCACTCGCATGCCCGCGCTAAGGTGGCTGGATCTTTCGGGCAACTTGTCCGGCCCGACCCTGGCTACCCTGGTCAGGCAACTGCCACGCCTGAACCGCCTGGCATTGCGCGACATGAACTTCGAGGCGTGGCCGGACTGGTTGAATGCGAACATGCCCAGGGATGCACTGGACCTGCGGGACAACCGCCTGACCACCCTGCCCCAGGCGATCCTCGACAACCCGCACAGCAACACCGAGAGCATTAGTCTGCTGCTCGAGGGCAACCCATTGAGCGAAGACACGATGCGCACCGCCTATCTGTCACAACGCTTCGACCGCACCTATACCTTCGACATGGACGTGACACCGGACTTCCTTATGGCATTGCCAATGGATGCCGAGGGCAACCTGGTGCCCAGCCCACCAAGGCCGGGCGTTGCCGGCGATATCCCGTTGAACGGGCATGCCCACCCACACTGGCGCCAGGTGTTCGAGCCCGACGTCCAACCCTGGCTCGAAGGTAGCGCCGACGCCACACGGCAAACGCACAGCCAACAATGGAACCGACTGCATGAGGACGGTGACGCGGACCACCTGCTGCAACTGGTCACTCGGCTGACGCAATCACGCCCATACCAAGTTGCCCAAAGCAGGCCAGCGCTGATCGAACGCGTATGGCGGGTCCTGGACATGGCGGACAACCAGGCCGAGCAGCGGGTACTGTTCAACGCGCTGGCGACGGATGCGATCCTCGACGACACCTGCGAGGACGGCATGCTGTTGCAGTTCCAGCAAATCGAACAGGCCTATTTCACGGCAATGGCCACCGCAGAAGCGGAGGGCCCGGACCGCGAAGCCAACCTGTTCGACCTGCTGCGGCGTCTGTTCCGCCAGGACAGGCTGGACCGTATCGCCCAGCGGCATGTAGAGGAACGCCATTCGCTGGACGCCGTCGAAGTGCACCTGGCCTACCGCCGCCACCTCGCCACGGCCCTGCGGCTACTGAGCCCCGCCGACGAAATGACCTACGGCGCCGATGTCGACTCGCAAGACGCCACCGTAGCGTTGTTGGAGATACTCGTGGCAGAGGAACGGGATGAGTTCATCGACTTTGCCTTGCAGACACCCTTCTGGACCGACTACCTGCGCGATGCCTACGCCGACGACTTCACGTCGTTCGACAGGGCGTTCGAGGATGCGGTGGAGGCCTTGTCGACCCAGGACCCCGAGGCCAGCCTGGATTCCTTGGCCCCCGCCACGCGGCTCCTGGAGCAGCAACGGGACAGGGATGTCAGGGAGCAGATGGACATCCTGACCTATCGCATCCGCAACCAGAGCCGTGCCAGCTCGACGTAAGCGAAACTCAAGCGCCCCCTTGTCATCAAGGGGGCCCCGGGATCAGCGTCCGTAGCGCTCCTTGCCCCACTGCAAGGTCGCCTCCAGCAGGCGCCGCAAGACCTTCTGGGTCGGTTGCGCCAGGTCTTCGCGGTAGTGGAAAGGCTCGACCTCTTCCATGTAGGTGCTCTGCGCCAGCTCCAATTGCACCGCATGTATGTTGTTTGCCGGGTCACCGTAGTGCCGGGTGATATGCCCCCCCTTGAAACGCCCATTGAGCACATGGCTGTAGCCTTGGGCGTCGCCGCACACGCCCTGCAGTCGCTCGGCCAACTCGGGATCGCAACTGGCGCCGTTGAAAGTGCCCAGGTTGAAATCCGGCAGCTTGCCGTCGAACAGGTGCGGGATCAGCGAGCGAATCGAGTGGGCGTCCCATAGCAACGCATAACCGAACTCGGCACGCAGCCGATCAAGCTCGCGACGGATCGTGCCGTGATAGGGGCGCCAGATTTGTTCCAGATAGCTCGCCCGTTCGGCGCTGGAGGGTGCCTTGCCTTCGTTGAACAGTGGCTCGCCATCGAACAGCGTCGCCGGATACAGACCGGTGGTGGCGCCAACATACAGCGGCTTGTCGTCATCCGGGCGGTTCAGGTCTATGACGAAGCGCGAATACTCCGCCGCCACCACGCTGGCGCCCAACTCGCGAGCGAAATCGTACAGGCGTGGTATATGCCAGTCGGTGTCCGGCAAGCTGCGGGCCTGGTGGACCAGGCCGTCGCGTACCGCGTCGGTCAGGCCCAGCCCGGCATGGGGCATGCTGATCAGCAGGGGCAAGCGGCCCTGGTGGAAACTCAATACCTTGTCCATGCGCCCTCGCTCAGTTGGATATCTCGTGGCCCAGGCGCACTACGCGCTTGGGCAAGTCACCGCCGAGCCAGTAGCTGAGGTCGGCGGGCCGCTCGATCTGCCAGGCGATGAAATCAGCGACCTTGCCCACCTCCAGCGAGCCGTGGCTGTCACCCAGGCCCAGCGCGGCGGCGGCGTGCACGGTGACACCGGCCAAGGCTTCCTCAGGGGTCATGCGGAAACAGGTGCAACCCATGTTCAGCATCAGCCGCAGCGACAGCCCTGGCGAAGTGCCGGGGTTGAGGTCGCTGGCCAGGGCGATCTTCACGCCGTGTCGGCGCAGGGCATCCATCGGTGGCAACTGGGTTTCGCGCAGGAAGTAGAACGCCCCAGGCAACAGCACGGCAACGGTGCCGGCCTCGGCCATGGCAATGGCGTCCTCTTCGGTCATGAACTCCAGGTGATCGGCCGACAGCGCCTGATAGCGGGCTGCCAGGCTCGAGCCATGTAGCGACGATAACTGCTCGGCATGCAGCTTGACCGGCAAGCCCAGCTCACGCGCCTTGATGAACAAGCGCTCGACCTGGACCGGGGAAAACGCCAGGTGTTCGCAGAAGGCATCCACCGCGTCCACCAGGCCCTCGGCGGCCAACGCCGGGAGCATCTCGTCGCAAATATGGGCAATGTAGTCGTCGGCTCGCCCCGCGTACTCCGGCGGCAGGGCATGGGCCGCCAGGCACGTGGTGCGCACCGTCACCGGCAACTCCTCGCCCAGGCGCCGGGCGACACGCAGCATCTTGCGCTCGCTGTCGAGGTCCAGGCCGTAGCCGGACTTGATCTCGATCGTGGTCACCCCATCGCGCATCAGCGCCTGCACCCGCTGACGGGCGCTGGCCAGCAGCTCATCCTCGCTGGCCGCACGGGTGGCCCGCACGGTGCTGGCGATACCGCCGCCCTGGGCGGCGATTTCGGCATAGCTGACGCCCTGCAGGCGCTGCTCGAACTCACCGCTGCGGTTGCCGCCAAACACTGCGTGGGTATGACAGTCGATCAGCCCCGGGGTGACCCAGGCGCCGCCCAGGTCGACGACACGGTCGGCCGCCACTGGCGGCACATCCGCGCGCGGGCCGATCCATTCGATCTGCCCAGCGCTGGTGACGATCGCCGCGTCCTCGATGGCCGAGTAACGGCCTTCGCTCATGGTCGCGGCATGACAGTGCTGCCAGAGGGTTCTCATCAGCTTCTCCTTTTTACTTCAGCGGTGCAGCTCGGCAGCTTCCCGGGCCCGTTCGCCATTACCCGCGCGTGGCTTGCACCACAGCAGGTAGGACGCGACCAGGAACACCACCCAGATTACACCGACGATCAACGCTGCCTGGGTATCCGGGAAGTAGCCCAGTACACCGAAGATGAACAGCATGAAGGCAATGGCCATGGCCGGCCCATAAGGCCAGAACGGCACGGGGAATTTCAGCTGCGCCACTTGCTCGCGGCTCATGCCGCGGCGCATGGCCACCTGGGTGACCAGGATCATCAGCCACACCCACACGGTGGCGAAGGTGGCGATCGAGGCGATCAGCAGGAACACGTTCTCCGGAATCAGGTAGTTGAGCAGCACGCCGACCAGCAGCGCCGCGCCCATCACCACCACCGTCATCCATGGCACGCCATGTTTCGACAGTTTGCCGAAGCCACGCGGCGCCTGGCCGTGCTGGGCCAGGCCATACATCATGCGGCCGGCGCCGAAGATGTCGCTGTTGATTGCCGACACGGCCGCAGAAATCACCACGATATTCAGCACGGCGGCGGCCGAGCCGATGCCCAGGTTGCTGAAGATCTGCACGAACGGGCTGCCTTGGCTGCCGATCTGCGGCCACGGGTACAGGCACATCAGCACGAACAGGGTGAGCACGTAGAACAGCAGGATGCGCAGCGGCACGGCGTTGATCGCCTTGGGAATGACCCGCTGTGGGTCTTTCGCTTCACCGGCGGTGACGCCAATGATCTCGATACCGCCGAAGGCGAACATCACCACGGCGAACGAGGCGATCAGGCCGCCGATGCCATTGGGCATGAAGCCGCCATGCTCGAACAGGTTGCTCACCCCGACCGCATGCCCGGTGCCCACCTGGCTGAAGCCGAAGGCCATGATGCCCAAGCCGGCGAGGATCATCGCGACGATGGCGCCGACCTTGAGCAGCGACAGCCAGAACTCCATCTCGCCGAACACCCGCACGTTGCACAGGTTCAGACCGCCGATCAGGAAGACGATGCCCAGCACCCAGATCCAGCGGGCGACCTCAGGGAACCAGAAGCCCATGTAGATACCGAAGGCGGTGACGTCGGCGATGGCGACGATGACCATCTCGAAAGCGTAGGTCCAGCCAAGGATGAAGCCGGCCATGGGGCCGAGGTAGGTGCTGGCGTAGTGGCCGAAGGAGCCGGCCACCGGGTTGTGCACGGCCATCTCGCCGAGGGCGCGCATTACCATGAACACAGCGGCGCCGCCGATCAAGTAGGCCAGCAGCACGGCCGGGCCGGCCATCTGGATGGCTGAGGCCGAACCGTAGAAAAGCCCGGTACCGATAGCCGAACCGAGCGCCATGAAACGGATGTGCCGGGCCGATAGCCCGCGCTTGAGACCTTGAGCTTGTTGCATGTCACGTCCTTATTGTTGTTCTGGTCGTGAGAATGAAGGGGGCTGCTGCGCAGCCCATCGCGGCACAAGGCCGCTCCTACAGGGGAACGCATTGCCTGTGTAGGAGCGGCCTTGCGCCGCGAAGGGGCCGCAAAGCGGCCCCCGAAGGCATTACAGGCTTGGCAGGACCCCAACCGGCAGCAGGCCAGTCAAGGTGCCTTTGGCCAGCAGCGCGGCGGCCGCCTCGATATCCGGGGCGAAGAAGCGGTCGCGGTCATAGTGCGGCACTTCGCGGCGCAGCGCCTGGCGCGCCTGCTCCAGCTTGACCGAAGTCTTCAGACCCTTGCGCAGGTCCAGGCCCTGGCAGGCGCCCAGCCATTCGATGGCCAGCACGCCACGGGTGTTCTCGGCCATTTCCCACAGGCGCTTGCCGGCGGCCGGGGCCATCGACACGTGGTCTTCCTGGTTGGCCGAGGTCGGCAGGCTGTCGACGCTGTGCGGATGCGACAGCGCCTTGTTCTCGCTGGCCAGCGCGGCGGCGGTGACCTGGGCGATCATGAAGCCGGAGTTGACCCCACCGTTTTCCACCAGGAACGGCGGCAACTGGGACATATGCTTGTCCATCATCAGCGAAATGCGGCGCTCGCTCAGCGAGCCGATTTCGGCGATGGCCAGGGCGATGTTGTCGGCGGCCATGGCCACCGGCTCGGCGTGGAAGTTGCCACCGGAGATGACATCGCCTTCGGCGGCGAACACCAACGGGTTGTCCGACACGGCGTTGGCTTCGATGCCCAGCACTTCGGCAGCCTGGCGGATCTGGGTCAGGCACGCGCCCATGACCTGCGGCTGGCAGCGCAGCGAGTACGGGTCCTGGACCTTGTCGCAGTTCTTGTGCGACAGCGACACTTCGCTGGAATCGCCCAGCAGGTCGCGGAAGCAGGCGGCAGTGTCGATCTGGCCACGCTGGCCACGCACGGCATGGATGCGCGCATCGAACGGCGAACGCGAACCCAGCGCAGCCTCGACGCTCAGGCCACCACAGGCGATGGCGGCGGCATACAGGTCTTCGGCCTGGAACAGGCCACGCAGGGCATAGGCGGTGGACGCCTGGGTACCGTTGAGCAGGGCCAGGCCTTCTTTGGCGGCCAGGGTCAGCGGCTCCAGGCCGGCGACGGCCAGGGCTTCGCTGGCCGACAGCCACTGGCCTTTATAGCGGGCCTTGCCCTCGCCCAGCAGCACCAGCGACATGTGCGCCAGTGGCGCCAGGTCGCCGGAGGCGCCAACCGAGCCCTTGAGCGGAATGTGTGGATAGACTTCGGCGTTGACCAGGGCGATCAGCGCGTCGATGACTTTGCGGCGGATACCGGAGAAACCACGGCTGAGGCTGTTGATTTTCAGCACCATGATCAGCCGCACCAGGTCATCATCCAGCGGCGCGCCGATACCGGCGGCGTGGGACAGCACCAACGAGCGCTGCAGGTTCTCCAGGTCGTGGCTGGCGATGCGGGTCGAGGCCAGCAGGCCGAAACCGGTGTTGATGCCGTAGGCGGTGCGGTCCTCGGCGATGATCTGCTCGACGCAGGCGACACTGGCGTCGATGGCCGGCGCAGCGCTGGCATCCAGTTGCAGGCGCACCGGGGCGGCGTGGATGGCGCGCAGCTGGGCCAGGGTCAGGGTGCCGGGCTTGAGGGTCAGTTCGGTCACTTCGCTACTCCAATCGCTTGGGGCCACGCGGGGCCCCTTCTTGTTGTTCAGTATCACCCCTGAAGGGTGCGATCCAAAGCGCGGCGATCAGCCGGTGATCATCGGCAGGTCCAGGCCCTGCTCCTTGGCGCAGTCAATGGCGATCTGGTAACCGGCATCGGCGTGGCGCATGACGCCGGTGCCCGGGTCGTTGGTCAGCACGCGGGCGATGCGCTCGGCGGCTTCATCGGTACCGTCGCAGACAATGACCATGCCCGAGTGCTGGGAGAAGCCCATGCCCACGCCACCGCCGTGGTGCAGCGAAACCCAGGTGGCGCCGCCTGCGGTGTTGAGCAGGGCGTTGAGCAGCGGCCAGTCGGAGACTGCGTCGGAGCCGTCGCGCATGGCTTCGGTCTCGCGGTTGGGGCTGGATACAGACCCCGAGTCCAGGTGGTCACGGCCGATGACGACTGGCGCCGACAGCTCGCCGCTGCGGACCATTTCGTTGAAGGCCAGACCGAGCTTGGCGCGCAAGCCCAGGCCAACCCAGCAGATACGCGCCGGCAGGCCCTGGAAGCTGATGCGCTCGCGGGCCATGTCCAGCCAGCGGTGCAGGTGGGCGTCGTCCGGGATCAGTTCCTTGACCTTGGCGTCGGTCTTGTAGATATCTTCGGCATCACCCGACAGCGCGGCCCAGCGGAACGGACCGACGCCGCGGCAGAACAGCGGGCGAATGTACGCCGGCACGAAGCCTGGGAAGTCGAAGGCGTTGGCCACGCCCTCTTCCTTGGCCATCTGGCGGATGTTGTTGCCGTAGTCGAAGGTCGGGATGCCTTGCTTCTGGAAGTCGAGCATGGCCTTGACGTGCACGGCCATCGATTGCTTGGCGGCCTTGACCACGGCAGCCGGGTCGGTCTGCGCGCGATCGCGGTACTGTTCCCAGGTCCAGCCGGCCGGCAGGTAGCCGTTGAGCGGGTCGTGGGCGCTGGTCTGGTCGGTGACCATGTCCGGGCGTACGCCACGCTTGACCAGCTCCGGCAGGATTTCGGCGGCGTTGCCGTGCAGGGCGATGGAGATGGCCTTGCCTTCGGCGGTGTATTTGGCGATGCGCGCTAGGGCGTCGTCCAGGTCAGAGGCCTGTTCATCGACGTAACGGGTTTCCAGGCGGAAATCGATGCGGCTCTGCTGGCACTCGATGTTCAGCGAGCAGGCCCCGGCCAGGGTCGCGGCCAGTGGCTGGGCGCCGCCCATGCCGCCCAGGCCTGCGGTCAGCACCCACTTGCCCTTGAGGCTGCCGTTGTAGTGCTGGCGGCCGGCCTCGACGAAGGTTTCGTAGGTGCCCTGGACGATGCCCTGGCTGCCGATGTAGATCCAGCTGCCGGCGGTCATCTGGCCGTACATGGCCAGGCCCTTGGCATCCAGTTCGTTGAAGTGTTCCCAGTTGGCCCAGTGCGGCACCAGGTTGGAGTTGGCGATCAGCACGCGCGGGGCGTTGCTGTGGGTCTTGAACACGCCGACCGGCTTGCCCGACTGCACCAGCAGGGTTTCGTCGTCTTCCAGGCGGGTCAGGGTCTCGACGATCTTGTCGTAGCATTCCCAGTTGCGCGCGGCGCGGCCGATGCCGCCGTACACCACCAGCTCTTTCGGGTTCTCGGCGACCTGCGGGTCGAGGTTGTTCATCAGCATGCGCAGCGGTGCTTCGGTCAGCCAGCTCTTGGCGGTCAGCTTGTTGCCGCGCGGGGCACGGATTTCTACGTCACGGTATTTGTTGTTGTCAGTCACGGGGATGTCCTCTGCGGTCGTCCGACGGCATGTGTGTGTCGTGGCGACTATACAAACACATCTTTACTTGTATGTACAAGCATAGGCAACCAAAAAAGACCGACCACTCCTCGGACGAAAACGCAAAGCCGCTCCTACAGGGAACCGCGTCAGCCAGGGCAAACGCGGACAATGTAGGAGCGGCCTTGTGTCGCGAAAGGGCTGCGCAGCAGCCCCGGCTATCTCAACGTGTAATGAGCTCTATCAGGCAGAACCGCCCCTGCACATCCAGCTCCAGCAACCCCTCGCCGCCATCGATCCGCAGACAGTCATACCGCCCAAGCTGCTGCGCGCCCTCCCCGACCACCCCCACCTCGACATGATTACCGGCGGCGAACAGCAACAGCGTCGACGCCGAGCTGAACACCCGACTGCTGCCATCGAACCATTGCAAGCGCGCCTGATACCGCTGCGGCGCATAGATCAGGTTGAAATCGCGGATCGCCCCGCCCAGCAGCTTGCAACTGACCTGGCTCTCGCCGCTGAAGGCAAATGCATCGAATGGCAGCAGCGGCCGACTGGCCTGGCCATCGACCAACAGGCGCATGCCATCGCCCTGCAACACGGTAATGATCCGCTGGTAGCCAGTGAACGTGGAAAACCCACCAGACTCCTCGATATCGGCGATCGACAGCCGCCAACCGAAACCGTCCAGGCTGTCGCCGGCGTCACGGGTGATCTCTTCGGTGAAGCCACCACCGTTCTTCCAAGGCATGCGCGGGTAATCACAGGCGCGCAACAACTGCAGATGGCTCATTTGCTGAATCGTCCTTCCAGGCGATGACGGGAACCGGGGTGGATCAACCGCGCGGCGGTCACCGGCTGGCGGCCCGACCAGGTGCGGCGGCGGATCAGCAGGCACGGCTCGCCCCGCTCGATCTGCAACAACTGGCATTCTTCAGGCTCGGCGAGAATCGCCTCGACCACGTGCTCGCCCTCGGTGAGCGGCGCCACTTGCGACAGGTAGGCATACGGCGTCTGCCGAGTGAAGTCCTGCTTGAGGTAGTCAGGCGCGATAGCAGCATTGACGTAACGGTCTTCGATCTGCACCGGCACGCCGTTTTCGTAATGCACGATCAGCGAATGGAACACCCGCTGGCCTTCGCGCATGTCCAGGGCCAGGGCGCGCTCGGAGCCGGCGGCCTCCTCGGCCAGGGTGATCACCTGGCAGCTATGCTGGTGGCCACGGCCGGCGATCTCGTCGGCGATATTGTTGACCTCGAACAGCGCCGAGCGGCTCTTGGGCTCGGCGACGAAGGTGCCGACGCCTTGCATGCGCACCAGCAGGCCTTCGGCGGTCAGCTCGCGCAGCGCGCGGTTGATGGTCATGCGGCTGAAGCCCAGCTCGCTGACCAGCTCGCTCTCCGAGGGCACCCGGTGATGAGGCGGCCAGCTGCCGCTCTCGATCTGCTGGATGATCATCTGTTTCACCCGGGCGTAGAGCGGCGCCGGCCCTTCGCCCATCTGGGCAACCAGCGCGGAGACAGGAGGTGTCGGCACGGCGTTGAATCCTTGTTCGGTTGGCGTGAACGGTAGCTTGCCGGAGTTTACCCGGCAGGCAAACGGCTGTATATGTATATACAAGTTAACAATAACAGGATTTCACCGATGTCCGCCTATTTCGCCGAACGCGCCCTGCTGCCCAGCGGCTGGGCCCGCAATGTCCGTCTGGAGGTCGGCGCCGATGGCCGGCTGGCCGCGATCATGGCCAATGCCGGCGCCGCGGGCGCCGAGCGCCTGGCCGGGCCGTTGCTGCCGGGCATGCCCAACCTGCACTCGCACGCATTCCAGCGGGCCATGGCCGGGCTGGCGGAAGTGGCCGGCAACCCCAACGACAGCTTCTGGACCTGGCGCGAACTGATGTATCGCCTGGTCGGGCGCATCACCCCGGAGCAACTGCAGGTCATCGCCCGCCAGCTGTACATCGAGATGCTCAAGGCCGGCTACACCTCGGTGGCGGAATTCCACTATGTACACCATGACCAAGGCGGCCAGGCCTACACCGACCCTGCCGAACTGTCCCGGCGCATCAGCGTCGCCGCCAGTGCCAGCGGCATCGGCCTGACCTTGCTGCCGGTGCTCTACAGCCACTCGGGCTTTGGCGGGCAAGCCCCCAACGACGGGCAACGCCGCTTCATCAATTCAACCGAACAGTACCTGCGCCTGCAGCAGCAGCTTGCCCCGCTGCTGGCACAACAGCCGGCGCAGCAACTGGGGTTGTGCTTCCACTCGTTGCGCGCCGTCACCCCCACGCAGATTGCCGAGGTGCTCAGTGCCAGCGACAAGGCGTGCCCGATCCATATCCATATCGCCGAACAGCAAAAGGAAGTCGATGACTGCCTGGCCTGGAGCGACCGCCGGCCGCTGCAGTGGCTGTACGAGCATGTCGATGTGGATAAGCGCTGGTGCCTGGTCCACGCCACCCACGCCGAAGCCGACGAAGTCAGCGCCATGGCTCGCAGCGGCGCGGTGGCCGGATTGTGCCTGACCACCGAGGCGAACCTGGGCGACGGGATCTTCCCGGCAGTGGACTACCTGGCCCAGGGCGGGCGCATGGGCATCGGCTCGGACAGCCATGTATCGCTCAGCGTGGTTGAGGAACTGCGCTGGCTGGAGTATGGACAGCGCCTGCGCGACCAGCGGCGCAACCGGCTGTATCGCGGTGACCAGCCGATGGTTGGCCGCACGCTCTACGATGCCGCGCTAATGGGCGGCGCCCAGGCGCTGGGGCAGCCGGTCGGCGAGCTCGCCGTGGGCAAGCGCGCGGACTGGCTGGTGCTCGATGGGCAGGATCCGTACCTGGCCGTGGCCGACGGCGATGCCATCCTCAACCGTTGGCTGTTCGCTGGCGGCGACCGCCAGGTGCGCGATGTGATGGTCAACGGACAGTGGGTGGTGCGCCAGGGGCGGCATGATCAGGAAGAGGAAAGTGCGGTGGCGTTTGTGGCGGTCCTGCGCCAACTTCTAGCCTGAACGTGGTCCCTGTAGGAGCGGCCTTGCCGAGGCGTCGGACCGGTCGGAAAGGGCCGCATAGCGGCCCCGGCGATATGTGCATTAATGCTGAAATCCTGGGGGCGCTTCGCACCCCTTTCGCGACGCAAGGCCGCTCCTACAGGGGACCGCGTCAGCCTGCGGCTCAATGCCGGGCGACAATGTTTCTGTCAGGCGTCCGCCAAATCAGCCGATTGGTGTCATAGCCCTGCTGCCGCGCCTTGGCCAGCAGGTTCTCCCGCTCCCACGCCGGCAAAGAAGGCGTACGCGAAAGAATCCACAGGTACTTGCGATCCGGGCTGCCAACGATCGCCGTACGGTAGCGCTCGTCGACGAACAGGATCCAGTAGTCACCCCTGGCCACGCCCGGCACCAGGCGAGTAAACCAGTTGTCGAACTCCACCCACAGCTTGTCGGTGTGCCCTGGTTCCTGCAGCGAGGCATGGCCTTCGGCGCGCAGCCACTCATCGCCCAGGGTGCGGCAACGGTTGAGCACGCCGACCGTGCCATCAGGCTTGAGGTTGTAATGGGCCTCGGACTGGGCGCAGCCGTCCTGGTACTTCATCGGCAGGCGTGCCAGCTCGAACCATTTGCCCTGGTAACGCTTGAGGTCGACCGCACCTGCGGTCTTCGGCGCCAGCGGGTCGGTGGCCGAGGTGGCGCAGCCACCGAGCAGCATCACCAGGCACACGCCCAGCAGCAGGTGCAGACGCCTCATTTGAGGCCCTGCCCGGAATACATCAGGACCTTGTCCGCGGCATATTGCACGCTGATGAAGCTCTTCTCGTCACCCCAGGTGCAGCTGCTCATGCCCAGGGCGCCAGAGCACTCCTTCGGCGTGCCGAGCAGTTGCTCGACCTCGGCCTTGTTCATGCCGGCCTTGAGCTTGGAATAGTTTTCCTGGTTGATCTTGCTGCAGGCGGTCAGGACGACGCACAAGGACAACAGGGCGAGGGAACGCAACGACATGAGGGGACACTCCTGGAGGTGGATACACAGGCGCGAGGGCCTGCAGGGAGCTTAGAAGGAAAAATGTCGTTTCGGTTCCCTGGCACAGGTGCTTTGCCTGTACGCCATTGGTCGGGTGGCCTGCCACGCAATCATGTGAGGCGCCTTGCGCGCCAGGCAGGCCGTGCAGGAGCGGGCGCTCCTGCAAGGCAGGTACTGCGTCAGAACCGCGAGCCGGGCTCCAGCAGGAAGTCCATCTCTTCGCTGGTGCTCGGGCGGTTCAGCACCAGGTTGCGGTGCGGGAAGCGGCCAAATCGGGCAATCACCCGCTGGTGCTGCTCGGCGTAGTCGAGGAAGCCTTCGAACAGCCGACGATTGGCTTCCGGCTGTTCGTCCAGCAGGATCTGATACCGCTCGACACACAGGTTCTGCCAGTCCAGCACCTCGGCATGCTCCAGCACCAGCAGCACGAACACGCGCTGGATCGGCAGCAGCTGATAGTCCCAGCCCTTCTGCAGCCCCTGCATGGCCACCACCTGCGCCCGCCGGTCACCGTCGAAGGCTCGTGGCGTGTC
The DNA here is from genome assembly GCF_014268885.2 of Pseudomonas xantholysinigenes. Lineage (NCBI taxonomy): Bacteria > Pseudomonadati > Pseudomonadota > Gammaproteobacteria > Pseudomonadales > Pseudomonadaceae > Pseudomonas > Pseudomonas xantholysinigenes. Next base: position 5,174,666 of record NZ_CP077095.1, read on the forward strand.
GCGGTGGATCATCCGTGGTAGCTGGTCCAGCAGGATCAACAGGCCCAGCCAGCCCTGCGGGCTCTGCTGCCACTCATCGAGACCGCCCGCCAGGGCCTGCTCGACCAGGTCGCCGAACAGGGCATGGGCCTCGGCATCATGGTGCTTGCCGAACCACAGCGTGTTTTTCTCGTCAGCCACGGCCTGGGCACTGCTGCCCCAACCGAACCACCATTCCAGCAACGGCTGCCAAGGTGCAAGCATGGGTTATTCCTTGTGGTAGGCGGTGACGCGCTCGACCTCTTCCTTCGAGCCGAGGATCACCGACACACGCTGGTGCAGGCTCTCTGGCTTGATGTCGAGGATGCGCTCGTAACCGTTGGTGGAGGCGCCACCGGCCTGCTCGATGATGAACGACATCGGGTTGGCTTCGTACATCAGGCGCAGCTTGCCCGGCTTGCTCGGCTCACGGGCGTCGCGCGGATACATGAACAGGCCGCCACGGGTCAGGATGCGGTGCACATCGGCGACCATCGAAGCGATCCAGCGCATGTTGTAGTTCTTTTTCAGCGGGCCGGTCTCGCCAGCCAGCAACTCGCCCACGTAACGCTGCACCGGGGCTTCCCAGTGGCGTTGGTTGGACATGTTGATGGCGAATTCGGCGGTGCTTTCCGGCACACGGATGTTTTCGTGGGTGAGGACGAAGCTGCCCAGCTCGCGGTCCAGGGTGAAGCCCTTGACGCCATTGCCCAGGGTCAGGATCAGCATGGTCTGCGGGCCGTAGATGGCGTAACCGGCGGCGACCTGCTGGGTGCCCGGCTGCAGGAAGGCGTTTTCGTTCAGGGTCTCGTTCTGGCTCAGGTACTCGTTGGGGCAACGCAGGACCGAGAAGATGGTGCCGACCGACACGTTGACGTCGATGTTCGACGAGCCGTCCAGCGGGTCGAAGACCAGCAGGTAGGCGCCTTTCGGATACTTGCCCGGGATCTGGTAGGCATTGTCCATTTCCTCGGACGCCATGCCGGCCAGGTGGCCACCCCACTCGTTGGCCTCCAGCAGGATGTCGTTGGAGATCACGTCGAGCTTCTTCTGCACTTCGCCCTGCACGTTTTCGGTGCCCATGCTGCCCAGCACGCCGCCGAGGGCGCCCTTGGACACGTGGTGGCTGATTTCCTTGCACGCGCGCGCCACCACTTCGATCAGGAAGCGCAGATCGGCAGGGGTATTGTTGCTGCGGGTCTGCTCAATCAGATAGCGACTCAGGGTAACGCGGGACATGTGTGGCTCCGAAAGGGAAAGGGGTAGAAAACCCCCGCAGTTTACAGGGAGAGTGGCAGGCTAGCGAGCAAAGAGACTCGCCTGGGCTGTCAGACGATACATTGGGTCGGTAGTTCAGCCCGCGCCAGGCCGATGGTCGGGCGCGGCTCCATTCGCGGGCAAGCCCGCGCCCACAGAAGCGTGTGGCGATCCTGTGGGAGCGGGCTTGCCCGCGAATGACCTCACGTCAATCCAAAGCCTTCCAGATCTCGGTCGCATACTCGCGGATGGTCCGGTCCGACGAAAACCAGCCCATCCGCGCTGTGTTGAGCACCGCCATGCGCCACCAGTCCTGTGGCGCGTGCCACAGCTCCTCGACCCGCCGCTGGGCATCCCAATAGGCATCGAAGTCAGCGCACACCAGGAAGCGGTCATAGGCGATCAGCCCATCCACCAGCCCGGCATAACGCGCCGGGTCGTCCGGCGAGAACACTCCGCTGCGGATCGCCTGCAGCACGTCGCCCAACCGATGCGAGGTAGCAACCGCCGCCGCCGCGCCAAAATCGCCGGAACGCCCACGCGCCTCCACCTGCTGGGCGGTCAGGCCGAAGATGAACATGTTCTCGGCGCCCACCTGTTCGCACATCTCGACATTGGCGCCATCCAGGGTGCCGATGGTCAGCGCGCCGTTGAGGCCGAACTTCATGTTGCTGGTGCCGGAGGCTTCGTAGCCGGCGGTGGAGATCTGCTCGGACAGGTCGGCCGCCGGGATGATGCTCTCGGCCAGGCTGACGTTGTAGTTGGGCAGGAACACCACCTTGAGCAGCCCGCGCACGGTCGGGTCGTTGTTGACCACCCGGGCGATATCGTTGGCCAGCTTGATGATCAGCTTGGCCTGGTGGTAGCTGGCGGCAGCCTTGCCGGCGAAGATCTTCACCCGCGGCACCCAGTCGGTGCCCGGGTCGTTGCGCATGGCCTGGTACAACGCCACCGTGTGCAGCAGGTTGAGCAACTGGCGCTTGTACTCGTGGATGCGCTTGACCTGGACGTCGAACAGCGCTTCTGGATTGACCGTCACCCCCAGCCGGTCCTGGATGATGCTGGCCAGGGCGCGCTTGCTGTGCAGGCGCTGGGCGGCGAACTGTTTGCGGAAGGTGACCTTGTCGGCGAAAGGCGCCAGCCCCTTGAGCTTGCCTTCCGGGTCGTCCAGCACCTCCGGGCCCAACGCCTCGATCAGCATCGCCGTGAGCTGCGGGTTGGCCTGGTACAACCAGCGGCGGAAGGTGATGCCGTTGGTCTTGTTGTTGATCCGTTGCGGGTAGAGCTTGTGCAGCTCGGCGAACACCGTGCTCTTCATCAGCTTGCTGTGCAGCGCCGACACGCCGTTGACGCTGTGCGAACCGAGAAACGCCAGATTGCCCATGCGCACCCGCCGGCCATTGTCTTCTTCGATCAGCGACACCGCGCGCAGCACGTCGAAGTCGTGCAGGCCTTTCGCCCGCAAGGCGTCGATATGGTAGGCATTGATCAGGTAGATAATCTGCATGTGCCGCGGCAACATGCGCTCCATCAGCGCCACCGGCCAGGTTTCCAGGGCCTCGGGCAGCAGGGTGTGGTTGGTGTAGGCCAGGGTGCCGACGGTAAGCTCCCAGGCCTTGTCCCACGGCACCTCATGCTGGTCGACCAGCAGCCGCATCAGCTCGGCCACGGCAATCGACGGGTGGGTGTCGTTGAGCTGGATCGCCGCGGCGTCCGGCAGGTTGAGCAGGTCCTTGTGCATGTTCAGGTGACGGCGCAGCAGGTCCTGCAACGAGGCGGAAACAAAGAAATACTCCTGGCGCAGGCGCAACTCCTGGCCGGCTTCGGTGCTGTCGGCTGGGTACAGTACCCGCGAGATACTCTCGGCCCGCGCCACCTCGGCCACGGCGCCAAGGTGATCGCCGGCATTGAAACGCTCCAGGTGCAGCTCCTCCAGGGCCCGCGCCCGCCACAAGCGCAGGGTGTTGACACTGGCGCCGCGCCAGCCGACCACCGGCGTGTCGTAGGCCACCGCGCGCACCGTTTCCCCCGGCCACCACACCTGGCGCGGGGCGCCATGGCTGTCGTGCACCGTTTCGACGCTGCCGCCAAAGCTGATCGGATAGATTACCTCGGCGCGCTCGAACTCCCAGGGGTTGCCGAAATCCAGCCAGTTCTCGGTCTGCTCCTGCTGCCAGCCATCGACCACGGCCTGGCGGAACAGGCCATGCTCATAGCGGATGCCATAGCCGTGGGCGGCGATGCCCAGGGTCGACATGCTCTCCATGAAACACGCCGCCAGGCGTCCAAGGCCGCCGTTGCCCAATGCCGCGTCGGGCTCCAGCAGGCGGATACGCTCCAGATCCACGTCCAGCCCCTGCAGGGCTTCGCGGGCGATCTCCAGGTAGCCGAGGTTGCTCAGGCTGTCGTACAGCAGCCGGCCGATGAGGAACTCGAGGGAGAGGTAATAGACCCGCTTCTGGCTGCGCCGGTAGGCCCGGCGGGTGTGGTCCATCCAGTGGTCGACCATGTGGTCGCGGGCCGCCAGGGCGATGGCCTCGAACCAATCGTGATCGAAGGCGTGCTCCGGGTCCTTGCCGACCGCGTAGGTCAGCTTGGCCAGTACCGCGGCGCGAAAAGCCGCCACCTCGTCTTCATGGGCCTTGGCGTCACGGGCTTTGGGTTGCTGGGACATGGGACATCCTCGGGCAAGTGGGCGAAAGCGCGGGAAGATTGTTCAGCCTAGACGCTCTGACACACAGCGACAGCGACGGTTCGCGGTTTTCATGCACGGCGCGGGAATCGGGCAAAAGGTTGTTCACAAATTGAACAACTCCGGTATGATCGCGCGCCCCAAGACCGTGATACGCCCCCATAACCATGAAAACGACCCTGATCGCCGCCGCCGAAGTCGACCGCCTGGAGACTTGGCAGCGCTATGCCAGCCACATGTGCGGTGGCTGCCACTCGACCTGCTGCACCCTGCCGGTGGAGGTGAAGATCAAGGATCTGATCCGCATTGGCGTGGTAGACGAGTTCGAGAAGGACGAGCCGCCGAAGAACGTCGCCAAACGCTTGCAGAAGGAAGGCATCATCGAGCGCTTCAACCAGAAGTCGGGGATCTTCACCCTGACCCGGATGAGCAACGATGACTGCATGTACCTGGACCGCAAGAGCCGGCTGTGCACCATCTACGACAAGCGCCCGGATACCTGCCGCAACCACCCCAAGGTCGGGCCGCGGCCGGGGTATTGTGCCTACAAGCCCAAGGTGGCTACCCGCTGATCCTGCTTTGCTTTTGAAATCCTGGGGCTGCTTTGCAGCCTACAGGGAGGCGCGAGCTCCTGTAGGAGCGGCCTTGTGTCGCGAAAGGGCCGCAAAGCGGCCCCAAATTCTCAAGGCAAACAAAAACGCCCCCGGCCTTTCGACCGGGGGCGTTTTCATTCAGCCTGAACTAACGACTCAGTTCTTGGCTTTCTTGGCAGCGCGGGTACGCTCGCCTTCGTCGAGGATCTTCTTGCGCAGACGGATCGACTTCGGCGTGACTTCGCACAGCTCGTCGTCCTGGATGAATTCCAGGGCCTGCTCGAGGGTGTGGCGAACCGGCGGAACCAGGGCAATGACTTCGTCCTTGCCCGAAGCACGCATGTTGTCGAGCTTCTTGCCTTTGGTCGGGTTCACGCCCAGGTCGTTGTCACGGCTGTTCAGGCCGATGATCTGACCGTTGTAGATCTCCTGGCCGTGCTCGACGAACAGCTTGCCGCGAGCCTGCAGGGTTTCCAGCGAGTAGGTCAGCGCCTTGCCGGTCTCGACCGAAACCAGTACGCCGTTCAGGCGGCCGGACATCTGGCCGGACTTCATGGTGTCGTAGCGATCGAAGATCGAGGTCAGGATGCCTGCACCGTTGGTCAGGGTCAGGAACTGGTTACGGAAACCGATCAGACCACGGGCTGGAATGTTGTATTCCAGACGAACACGGCCCTTGCCATCCGGAACCATGTTGGTCAGGTCGCCTTTACGCAGACCCATCTCTTCCATGACCTTGCCCTGGGATTCTTCAGGGATGTCGATGGTGACGTTCTCGAACGGCTCCTGCTTGACGCCGTCGACTTCGCGGATGATCACTTCCGGACGGCCCACGGCCATCTCGAAGCCTTCACGGCGCATGGTTTCGATCAGAACGGACAGGTGCAGCTCACCACGGCCCGATACCTTGAACTTGTCAGGGGAATCGGTTTCCTGGACGCGCAGGGCTACGTTGTACAGCAGTTCTTTGTCCAGGCGGTCCTTGATGTTACGGCTGGTGACGAACTTGCCTTCTTTACCGCAGAACGGCGAGTCGTTGACCTGGAAGGTCATCGAAACGGTTGGCTCGTCAACGGTCAGCGGCTTCATCGCCTCGACGGTATCCGGAGCGCACAGGGTGTCGGAGATGAACAGCTCGTCGAAACCGCTGATGCAGACGATGTCGCCAGCCTGGGCTTCTTCGACGTCGACGCGGTGCAGGCCGTGGTGGCCCATCAGCTTGAGGATACGGCCGTTGCGCTTCTTGCCTTCGGTGTCGATGGCGACAACCGGGGTGTTCGGCTTGACGCGGCCACGGGCGATACGACCAACGCCGATAACGCCGAGGAAGCTGTTGTAGTCCAGTGCCGAGATCTGCATCTGGAACGGGCCGTCACGGTCAACGGAAGGTGCTGGTACGTTGTCGATGATCGACTGGTACAGCGCGGTCATGTCCTCACCCATTTCGGTGTGGTCCAGGCCCGCGATGCCGTTCAGGGCCGAGGCGTAGACGACTTTGAAGTCCAGCTGTTCGTCGGTGGCGCCGAGGTTGTCGAACAGGTCGAAGATCTGGTCCAGAACCCAGTCAGGACGCGCGCCCGGACGGTCGACCTTGTTGATAACGACGATCGGCTTCAGACCGGCTTCGAAGGCCTTCTTGGTCACGAAGCGGGTTTGCGGCATCGGGCCGTCCTGGGCGTCGACCAGCAGCAGCACGGAGTCGACCATCGACATCACACGCTCAACCTCGCCACCGAAGTCGGCGTGGCCGGGGGTGTCGACGATGTTGATGTGGTAGCCGTTCCAGTTGATGGCGGTGTTCTTCGCCAGAATGGTAATGCCGCGCTCTTTTTCCTGGTCGTTGGAGTCCATGACGCGCTCGTCGTTGAGCTCGTTACGCTCCAGGGTGCCGGACTGGCGCAGGAGTTTGTCGACCAGGGTGGTTTTACCATGGTCAACGTGGGCGATGATGGCGATGTTACGCAGATTTTCGATCACAACTGTATCTCGAGCAGAGGATTCGGTTGCCGCCAGTGTAGGCGGCGAATATGTACGGTTTGAGGCTCAGCGGGCCCGATGGTCGGGAGGGCGATGGCGGATGCTGCCGCCATACAGCCCTGGTGTCTTATGTCGGACGATAAACACGCACATTGGCATGTCCCTCACTGAGCAGGTGGTGTGCGTGCAAACGGCTCATCACACCTTTGTCGCAATACAGCAAGTACTGGCGCGTGGGGTCCAGGTGCTTGAACTTGCTGTTGATCGCGTAGAACGGCATGGCCTGGACTTCGATACCTTCCAGCGCCAGGGGTTCGTCTTCCTGGGCATCAGGGTGACGAATGTCGATGACGATCTGGCCGGGCAGCGCCTCGGCCACTTCCTCGACTTCGATGTCCTTGCCCAGCTCATCGATCACGTGGTCGATGGAAATGAACTTGGCGCGCTCCAGGGCACGCTCCAGCACTTCCATCTCGAACTGCTTCTCTTCGTGCTCCATGCGGTGACGCTTGGCATGGGTGGTCGGGTTCACCGAGATCACGCCGCAGTACTCGGGCATGTGCTTGGCGAAATCGGCGGTGCCGATCTCGGTAGCCTGGTCGATGATGTCCTGCTTGTGGCTGGCCAGCAGCGGGCGCAGCACCAACTTGTCGGTGGCCGAGTCGATGATCGACAGGTTCGGCAACGTCTGGCTGGACACCTGGGAGATCGCCTCGCCGGTGACCAGGGCGTCGATCTGCAGGCGGTCGGCCATGCGGGCGGCCGCGCGCAGCATCATGCGCTTGAGCGTGACGCCCATGTAGCTGTTGTCGACCTTGTTGAGGATTTCGCCGACCACTTCCTCGAACGGCACGCTGATGAACAGCACGCGCTGGCTGCTGCCGTACTTCTTCCACAGGAAGTGGGCCACTTCCATCACGCCCAGTTCGTGGGCTCGGCCACCGAGGTTGAAGAAGCAGAAGTGGGTCATCAGGCCGCGGCGCATCATCTGGTAGGCCGCCACGGTGGAATCGAAGCCACCGGACATCAGCACCAGGGTCTGCTCCAGGGCGCCCAGCGGGTAGCCGCCGATGCCGTTGTGCTGGTTGTGGATCACGTACAGGCGCTGGTCGCGAATCTCGATGCGCACCAGCACCTCGGGCTGCTTCAGCTCGATGCCGGCGGCGCCGCATTGCTGGCGCAATTGGCTGCCGACGTAGCGGTCGACGTCCATCGAGGTGAAGTCGTGGTGGCCGCCGCGCTTGCAGCGCACGGCGAAATGCTTGCCGGCCAGCAGGTGGCCGAAGTGGTGCTTGCACTTGGCGACGATGTCGTCGAAGTCGCCCAGCGGGTATTCCTCGACCTGCAGGAAGTGGGTGATGCCCGGTGTGCAGGACAGGCGCTCGATCATTTCGCGCTGGATCTTCTCGTCCTCGATGCGGGTGACCACCTCGAGGTTGTCCCAGACACCATCAACCGCGAGCTCGGGATCCAGGTCCTTGAGCACGTTGCGGATGTTCTTGGCGAGCTGGCGGATGAAGCGCTTGCGTACCGGCCGGCTCTTGATGGTGATCTCTGGGAAGACTTTGACGATAAGTTTCATTGGTTTAACAGCGCGCGCAGGGCCTGCCGAAAATGAGGGGCGCGAATTATAGCGGAAATTGCTCAGGTTTTGACCAACTTTTGATCAGAAGCTTTGTGATGAATTCAGCAGGGGGCTTGTGCAGCACCTGTAGCGGCCCTTTCGCGGGTAAACCCACACACAGGGATCGCACAATCATTGAAGCCAGTGAAGATCCTGTGGGAGCGGGTTTACCCGCGAAGGGCCCTCGAAAGAAGCATGAGACCGCACATTCGCACCAAAATAGTGCGCGCAGCTCAAAAAATGCCTTTTATGGGTGCGCCTCACCCCCTCTGCAACCACGCAAATGCCCGCCAACGCCTCTTTTTATCCCCTGCTCGCCATTTTCGAGCACTGGCATGCAATTTGCTCCCTTGTGAGGCAGGTACGCTTGGCCGACTATCCGCGCCCAGCGACACCCTTTTTCCAGGGCAGCGGCCAACTGCGCCCTAGACCATCCGGAGGACAACATGTCGAAGTCGGTTCAACTCATCAAAGATCATGACGTCAAGTGGATTGATCTGCGTTTCACGGACACCAAGGGCATTCAGCATCACGTGACCATGCCGGCGCGCGATGGCCTGGACGAAGACTTCTTCGAAGTCGGCAAGATGTTCGACGGTTCCTCCATCGCCGGCTGGAAAGGCATCGAAGCCTCCGACATGATCCTGATGCCGGTCGACGACACCGCTGTGCTGGACCCATTCACCGAAGAGCCGACCCTGATCATCACCTGCGATATCGTCGACCCGTCGAGCATGCAGGGCTACGATCGCGACCCGCGCGGCATCGCCAAGCGCGCCGAAGAGTACCTGAAGAGCACCGGCATCGGTGACACCGTGTTCGCCGGCCCCGAGCCGGAGTTCTTCATCTTCGACGAAGTGAAATTCCAGTCGGACATCTCCGGTTCGATGTTCAAGATCTTCTCCGAGCAAGGCTCGTGGATGACCGGCGCCGACGTCGAAGGCGGCAACAAAGGCCACCGTCCGGGCGTGAAAGGCGGCTATTTCCCGGTTCCGCCGTTCGACCACGACCACGAAATCCGCACCGCCATGTGCAACGCCCTGGAAGAAATGGGCCAGACCGTCGAAGTTCACCACCACGAAGTGGCGACTGCCGGCCAGAACGAGATCGGCGTCAAGTTCAACACCCTGGTCAAGAAAGCTGACGAAGTACAGGCCCTGAAGTACGTCGTGCACAACGTTGCCGACGCTTACGGCCGTACCGCCACCTTCATGCCCAAGCCTCTGTACGGCGACAACGGCTCGGGCATGCACGTGCACATGTCGATCTGGAAAGATGGCAAGAACACCTTCTCCGGTGAAGGCTATGCCGGCCTGTCCGACACCGCCCTGTACTTCATCGGCGGCATCATCAAGCACGGCAAGGCCCTGAACGGCTTCACCAACCCTTCGACCAACTCCTACAAGCGTCTGGTCCCAGGTTTCGAAGCCCCGGTGATGCTGGCCTACTCGGCGCGCAACCGTTCCGCCTCGATCCGTATTCCTTACGTCGGCAGCCCGAAAGCCCGCCGTATCGAAGCACGCTTCCCGGACCCATCGGCCAACCCGTACCTGGCCTTCGCGGCCCTGCTGATGGCCGGCCTGGACGGTATCCAGAACAAGATCCACCCAGGCGATGCCGCCGACAAGAACCTGTACGACCTGCCGCCTGAAGAGGCCAAGGACATCCCACAGGTTTGCGGCAGCCTGAAGGAGGCCCTGGAAGAGCTGGATAAAGGCCGTGCGTTCCTGACCAAGGGTGGCGTGTTCTCCGACGACTTCATCGATGCCTTCATCGAGCTGAAGAGCGAAGAAGAAATCAAGGTCCGCACCTTCGTGCACCCGCTGGAATACGAGCTGTACTACAGCTGCTGATAGGATCGGCGCCCCGCGTCGATGACATCAGGACGGCCTCCCTCGGGAGGCCGTTTTCGTTTCCGGGTCGAATCCACTGCGGGCAAATCGCGCTCACCCGCGAAGAAGCCATTGGCCACCCCCCAAAATCAAAACCTTCCTCTCCGGGCTATGCTCTATATTGGTGCATTATTTTCGGACGTGCCCCCTCATGCACCCCAATATAGCCAAGATGAAACGTTTAACCTGAACTTTGTGTTCCGAATGTGCGCAAAAACAGGTGTTTATCCGGATTTCTCGCTTCTTTTCAGAGCCTTGGTTTGTTTCTTGCATTTTCACGCTACCAAGCGCATCACCCGCGCCAGCCAATGTGCCAAAAGAGGTCAACGACACCTTATGACCATCAGCGATGCACAGCACCGTCTGCTCCTGGACAACCTGACCACCGCCACGCTGCTGCTCAATGCCGAGCTGCGCCTGGAATACATGAACCCGGCCGCGGAAATGCTCCTGGCCGTCAGCGGACAGCGCAGTCACGGACAGTTCATCAGCGAGCTGTTCACCGAGTCGACCGAGGCGCTCAACTCGTTACGCCAGGCGGTGGAACAGGCGCACCCGTTCACCAAGCGTGAAGCCCAGCTGACCTCGCTGACCGGCCAGAGCATCACCGTCGACTACGCCGTGACACCAATCCTGCACCAGGGGCAGACCTTGCTGTTGCTGGAGGTGCATCCCCGCGACCGCCTGCTGCGCATCACCAAGGAAGAAGCCCAGCTGAGCAAGCAGGAAACCACCAAGATGCTGGTGCGCGGCCTGGCCCACGAGATCAAGAATCCCCTCGGCGGCATCCGTGGCGCGGCGCAGTTGCTGGCCCGCGAGCTGCCCGAAGACGGCCTGCGCGACTACACCAATGTGATCATCGAGGAAGCCGACCGCCTGCGGAACCTGGTCGATCGCATGCTCGGTTCGAACAAGCTGCCGTCGCTGGCCATGACCAACATCCACGAAGTGCTGGAACGCGTGTGCAGCCTGGTCGAAGCCGAAAGCCAGGGCGGCATCACCCTAGTGCGCGACTATGATCCGAGCCTGCCGGACGTCCTGGTGGATCGCGAACAGATGATCCAGGCAGTGCTCAATATCGTGCGCAACGCCATGCAGGCCATTGGAGGCCAGAACGAATTGCGCCTGGGCCGCATCACCCTGCGCAGCCGCGCGGTGCGTCAGTTCACCATCGGCCACGTGCGTCACCGCCTGGTGGCCCGGGTCGAGATCGTCGACAACGGCCCCGGCATTCCCGCGGAACTGCAAGACACCCTCTTCTATCCCATGGTCAGCGGCCGTCCGGACGGTACCGGGCTGGGCCTGGCCATCACCCAGAACATCATCAGCCAGCACCAGGGCCTGATCGAGTGCGAGAGCCACCCCGGCCACACCGCGTTCTCCATCTACCTGCCCCTGGAACAAGGAGCCATCGCCCCATGAGCCGCAGTGAAACCGTCTGGATCGTCGATGATGATCGCTCCATCCGCTGGGTCCTGGAAAAGGCCCTGCAACAGGAAGGCATGACCACCCAGAGCTTCGACAGCGCCGACGGCGTGATGGGCCGCCTGGCCCGCCAGCAGCCGGACGTGATCATCTCCGACATCCGCATGCCCGGGGCCAGCGGCCTCGACCTGCTGGCACAGATTCGCGAGCAGCACCCAGGGTTGCCGGTGATCATCATGACCGCCCACTCCGACCTGGACAGCGCCGTGGCTTCGTACCAGGGCGGCGCCTTCGAATACCTGCCCAAGCCGTTCGACGTCGACGAGGCGGTGTCGCTGGTCAAGCGCGCCAACCAGCATGCCCAGGAACAGCAGGCCCTCGAAGTGCCCCAGGCGCTGGCCCGCACGCCCGAGATCATCGGCGAGGCGCCGGCGATGCAGGAGGTGTTCCGTGCAATCGGCCGGCTCAGCCACTCCAACATCACCGTGCTGATCAATGGTGAGTCCGGCACTGGCAAGGAACTGGTGGCCCATGCCTTGCACCGCCACAGTCCACGGGCGGCATCGCCATTCATCGCCCTGAACATGGCGGCGATCCCCAAGGACCTGATGGAATCCGAACTGTTCGGCCATGAAAAAGGCGCCTTCACCGGCGCCGCCAACCTGCGCCGCGGCCGTTTCGAGCAGGCCGACGGCGGCACGCTGTTCCTCGACGAAATCGGCGACATGCCCGCCGACACCCAGACCCGCCTGCTGCGGGTGCTGGCCGATGGCGAGTTCTACCGGGTCGGCGGCCATGTGCCGGTAAAAGTGGATGTGCGCATCATCGCCGCCACGCACCAGAATCTCGAGTCGCTGGTGCAGGCCGGCAAGTTCCGTGAAGACCTGTTCCACCGCCTCAACGTGATCCGCATCCATATACCGCGCCTGGCCGATCGGCGCGAGGACATTCCGGCCCTGGCCCGCCACTTCCTGGGCCGCGCGGCCCAGGAACTGGCGGTTGAGCCCAAGCTGCTCAAGCCTGAGACCGAGGCGTTCATCCGCAACCTGCCATGGCCAGGCAACGTGCGCCAGCTGGAGAACACCTGCCGCTGGATCACGGTGATGGCCTCCAGCCGCGAAGTGCTGGTCGGCGACTTGCCGCCGGAGCTGCTCAACCTGCCCCAGGACGCCGCGCCGGTGACCAACTGGGAACAGGCCTTGCGCCAGTGGGCCGATCAGGCCCTGGCCCGCGGCCAGTCGAGCCTGCTCGACAGCGCCGTGCCCAGTTTCGAGCGGATCATGATCGAGACCGCGCTCAAACACACCGCCGGGCGTCGGCGTGACGCGGCGCTGCTGCTGGGGTGGGGGCGCAATACCTTGACGCGCAAGATCAAGGAATTGGGGATGAAGGTCGATGGCGGGGATGATGATGACGGGGAAGAGCACTGATTAATGAGTGTACTTCGGTGAAGAGAGGGCCAGACATGGCCCTCCTGACTCAGGCGCCCCCATAAACTAGTTCGCTCGGGAATGCCTGATGAAACAGGCGCACTAGGTTAAATTCCTCAGTTCCTCTCCGACCTCCAACACCGCATTGAATGACTTATCAATCGAGCTGTCGATTTTATCGGGGGATGGCCACACGCCTCGGCTGATGTCTTCATTGATCCTATCCTTAACATCATTAAATACAGCGACAACCCTATTAGCTTCCTGACCTGTACTGTGATTCAGGTAGTAGTATTTATCTTTTGCCAATTGTTTTTCACGGCGCTTCGCCCTCTTCGAAAAGATCAACGCCCCAACTCCAGCAGCCGTACCAACTACCCCTAACAGCGCTGGAGCGGCTCCTCCAGTGACTAAACTTACTGCTGTTCCAACAACTGCAACCACAGGTACCACAACTGCCGACGTCTCAGCAATCTGCCTTGACAATGTTGGCTTCACCTTATTCAGAACATCGCGCTCAGTGGAGTGGCGCTGTTCAGCGATAATTGCGCGCCCCGAGGTATTTGTCTGGTAAACAGTCTTCCCTGCGTCGCGAGCAGCGAACAGGCCCAGCATGATATTTAATCCAGCTTGAATAAATTGACCACTAGGATCCCACCGATTTACAGGATCGCCACCACAATAGGCATACGCATTTATACCACCCTTACCAAATGGACTTAGTTGATCTGGAGATTGAAACCGAAACAACCTTGGAGAATAGCAACGGTGACCATTACCCAGCAGATAACTGCCGATCACCTTATCACTAGGTTGTCCGCAAAAGCCGAGCATCGGCCCATCTGAAATGGCAGTGGCACCATATGGCGTATACGCTCTGGAGAAATTGCTTCCCCAAAACGGTGATCGCTGGTGATCAAGCATCGGCAAGTACAAGCTCATGAGCAGTCGCTCCCACAGGACCATGGAATCATGAGCCGAAAGCTAACCGAGGCTACTCAGTGACCGATACTGGCAAAATTATCAGGTCCGGCAGAGGCCTCCTGCGCCTGATGCCCCCTTCTATCGGATAGAGCCCTTTGCACCGTTGCTGTGCCATATGCACCAGCAAAAGGCAGATTAGTCCTCAGAATCCCTCGAAAAATGGCCAGAACACCGCATTCCCGCGCCTACTAGACCTGGCACGCTCCCTGCTATGTATCCAGTACCTCCAGTTTTGGGGACCTCGGTACAGGCAGGCCGGGACATCCCCTCTTTTATTCGTGCAGCCTCACCTGCACCCGCCAACGCCCCGCCTCCTTCGTCGCGTTCCACTCGCCACGCAGGGGGCGGGCGGCCACCACGGTCAGCACCAGCCCCTCTTCGCTTTTCTGCAGGCGCCAGCCCACCGGCTTGCCCTGCATCGTCAACTGGCCGCGCTGGGCCTTGCCCTGGGCCTCGAACACCACCGCCACGGTGCCTTCGACATTCTCACCGTGCAGCTTGGGCTCCTCGTTGAACCACAGGTCGAGGCCGTCCTGCACCACCGTTACTTGCTCCAGCACCCGCTCCTCAGGCGTGGTCAGGCGGCCGATCATCAGGCCGACCATTAGCCCGACAATGGCCAGGGACAGGATCACCCGCGGGAAGGCCTTCGAACGCAGGTCCGGTTCGAGGGTAGAATGCTCGTCATCTTCACGCCTGGAGCCGTGCATGTTTCACGTCATCCTTTTTCAACCAGAAATTCCGCCGAATACCGGCAATATCATCCGCCTGTGCGCCAACAGCGGCTGCGCCCTGCACCTGATCGAGCCGATCAGCTTCGAGCTGGACGACAAGCGCCTGCGCCGCGCGGGGCTGGATTACCACGAGTATGCCACGCTCAAGCGCCACCAGAGCCTGGCCGACTGCCTGGAGAGCCTGGGCCAGCCACGGCTGTTCGCCTTCACGACCAAGGGCTCGCACCCGTTCCACGAGGTCGACTACCAGCCCGGTGACGCCTTCCTGTTCGGCCCCGAGAGCCGTGGCTTGCCGGCCGATGTGCTGGACAGTCTGCCAACCGAACAACGCTTGCGCCTGCCAATGCGGCCGGGCTGCCGCAGCCTGAACCTGTCCAATACCGTGGCGGTGACGGTGTATGAGGCGTGGCGGCAGCAGGGGTTTGCCGGTAGCTGATGCGCCGCCTGTCTCGGCCCTTTCGCGGGCAAGCCCGCTCCCACAGGTATTGTGTAGTTGCTGAGAGCAGCACGGCCCCGATGGGTGCACAGGTATTGTGTGGTTGCTGAAAGCAGCACGGCTCCTGTGGGAGCGGGTTTACCCGCGAAAGGGCCGGGGCAGGCGACACACCATGAAAAAGGCGACCACGAAGGTCGCCTTTGATCTTTACCGGCAGCAATCACTGCACAGTTGGCAGCTCACCGGCTTCCTGCATACGCTGCATCTCTTGCGCGTACAGGGCGTCGAAGTTGACCGGCGACAGCATCAGCGCCGGGAACGAGCCACGGGTCACCAGGCTGTCCAGGGTCTCGCGGGCGTACGGGAACAGGATGTTCGGGCAGAACGCGCCGAGGGTGTGGCTCATCGACGACGCATCGAGGCCGGCGATCAGGAAGATGCCCGCCTGCTGCACTTCGGCGATGAACGCCACTTCGTCACCGTTCTTCACGGTCACCGACAGGGTCAGCACCACCTCGTGGAAGTCGCCTTCCAGGGCCTTCTGGCGGGTGTTCAGGTCCAGCGAAACGCTCGGCTCCCACTGCTGGCGGAAAATCTGCGGGCTTTTCGGCGCCTCGAACGACAGGTCGCGCACATAGATGCGCTGCAGGGAGAATTGTGGTGCGTTTTCTTCAGCGGCAGCGCCGTTGGTCTGTTGCTCGGTCATGGCAGATCCTTTTCCTAATGTTCTTGAATGCAGTGCGAATCAGGCCGCCAGCAGCGCGTCGAGCTTGCCGGCGCGCTCCAGGGCATAGAGGTCATCGCAGCCACCGACATGCGTGCTGCCGATCCAGATCTGCGGTACCGAGGTGCGGCCGGCCTTCTGGCTCATTTCGGCGCGTACCTGGGGCTTGCCGTCGACCTTGATCTCTTCGAACGCCACGCCCTTGCTCTGGAGCAGGGACTTGGCGCGCATGCAGTAGGGGCAGTAGTCGCTGGAGTAAACGATGACGGGCTTCATGTCACTTCACCAGGGGCAGGTTATCGGCTTTCCAGCTGGACACGCCACCGCTGAGCTTGGCCGCGGTGTAACCAGCCTTGAGCAGTTCGCGGCACAGGGTACCGGACTGCTGGCCCATCGCGTCGACGACGATCAGGGTCTTCTCTTTATGCTTTTCCAGCTCGGCCATGCGGCCGGCCACTTTGTCCTGCGGAATGTTCAGCGCACCGACGATATGCCCGGCCGAGTACTCCTTCGCAGGGCGAATATCGATCACCACGGCCTTCTCGGCATTGACCAGGGCGGTCAGCTGGCCGTTGCTCAGGCTCTGGCCGCCACGGCGGACTTCGTTGATCAGCAGCAGGATCAGCAGGACGACGAAAATCGCCACCAGGATGAAGTGATCTGTCGCGAATTGAATCAGGTGAGCAACCATCAGGGGTGTTCCAGGCGATTGAAAATGGCGGCCAGTATACACAGCCCCCCATGACCGCCAAAGCCCACCGGGCCGGCCGGAAAACCACCTTCATGTTCCATATCCGACCGCGCTGGTCGGGCAAGGGGAGGAATATTCGCCGTCGCTGGCGGATTTGCCCTAAAATGCGTGTCTTTATCATCTTTGAACAACCGTGAGTTTGATTGATGACGAGCACGCCTAAACCCCTGGTCCTGATCATCCTGGATGGCTTCGGTCACAGCGAAAGCCCCGAATACAACGCCATCTACTCCGCCAACACACCGGTCTACGACCGCCTGCGCGCCACCCAGCCGCATGGCCTAATCTCCGGTTCCGGCATGGACGTGGGGCTGCCCGACGGGCAGATGGGCAACTCGGAAGTCGGTCACATGAACCTCGGCGCCGGCCGCGTGGTGTACCAGGACTTCACCCGGGTGACCAAGGCCATCCGTGACGGCGAGTTCTTCGAGAACCCCGTGCTCGGTGGCGCGGTGGACAAGGCCGTCGGTGCCGGCAAGGCCGTGCACATCCTCGGCCTGCTCTCCGAAGGCGGCGTGCACAGCCACCAGGACCACCTGATCGCCATGGCCGAGCTCGCCGCCCAGCGTGGCGCCGAGAAGATCTACCTGCACGCCTTCCTCGACGGCCGCGACACGCCACCGCGCAGTGCCCAGTCGTCCATCGAACTGCTCGACGCCACCTTCGCCAAGCTGGGCAAAGGCCGCATCGCCAGCCTGATCGGCCGCTACTACGCCATGGACCGCGACAACCGCTGGGACCGCGTCAGCGCCGCCTATAACCTGATCGTCGACAGCGCCGCCGAATACACCGCGCCGACCGCCGTGGCCGGCCTGCAGGCCGCCTACGAGCGTGACGAGAGCGACGAGTTCGTCAAGGCCACGCGCATTGGCGAGGCGGTGAAGGTCGAGGACGGCGATGCCGTGATCTTCATGAACTTCCGCGCCGACCGCGCCCGCGAGCTGTCGCGCGTGTTCGTCGAGCCCGAGTTCAACGAGTTCCCGCGCGCGCGCCTGCCCAAGCTGGCGGCCTACATCGGCCTGACCCAGTACTCGGCGAAGATCCCGGCCCCGGCGGCCTTCGCCCCGGCCAGCCTGAACAACGTGCTTGGCGAATACCTGGCGAAAAACGGCAAGACCCAGCTGCGCATCGCCGAGACCGAGAAATACGCCCACGTCACCTTCTTCTTCTCGGGCGGGCGCGAAGAGCCGTTCGAAGGCGAAGAGCGCATCCTGATCCCATCGCCGAAGGTCGCCACCTACGACCTGCAGCCAGAAATGAGCGCCCCGGAAGTCACCGACCGCATCGTCGAGGCCATCGAGCAGCAGCGCTTCGATGTGATCGTGGTCAACTACGCCAACGGCGACATGGTCGGCCATACCGGCGTGTTCGACGCCGCGGTCAAGGCCGTGGAGGCCCTGGATGGCTGTGTCGGGCGCATTGTCGAGGCCTTGGACAAGGTCGGCGGCGAAGCGCTGATCACCGCCGACCACGGCAACGTCGAGCAGATGGAAGACGAGTGCACCGGCCAGGCGCATACCGCCCACACCACGGAGCCTGTGCCGTTCATCTATGTTGGCAAGCGCAGCGTCAAGGTCCGCGAAGGCGGCGTGCTGGCCGATGTCGCGCCGACCATGCTCAAGCTGCTGGGGCTGGAAAAGCCTACCGAGATGACCGGGACCTCAATCCTGGTCGACGCTTAAGCGGCAAGCGGCAAGCGACAAGCGACAAGCGACAAGCGACAAGAAGAAACAGCACAGTACGCGTTTATTCTTGCCGCTTTTAGCTTGAGGCTTGCCGCTGATACCACGGGGCGTTTTTTTTGCAGGCCCAGGCGGGCATACTAGGCCAGTCTCCATCCCTGGTACGCCCAACCCCATGCTCCGCGCCCTGTTCCTACTCGCCCTGTCATGCCTGCTCACTCCGGCCTTCGCCGCCGACGAGCGCGCACAGACCCAGCAACAGCTGGACGCCACCCGCCAGGACATTGCCGAGCTGAAGAAGATGCTGGGCAAGCTCCAGGAAGAAAAAGCCGGCGTGCAGAAAGACCTCAAGTCCACCGAGACCGACATCGGCAACCTGGAAAAACAGGTGGAGGCACTGCAAAAAGAACTAAAAAAGACCGAGGGCGAGCTGGAGCGCCTTGATCACGAGAAAAAAAAACTCCAGAGCGCCCGCGTTGAACAACAACGCCTGATTGCCATCCAGGCCCGGTCCGCCTACCAGAACAACGGTCGCGAGGAATACCTCAAGCTGCTGCTCAACCAGCAGAACCCCGAAAAGTTCGCCCGTACCCTGACCTACTACGACTACCTGAGCAAGGCGCGCCTGGAGCAGTTGCGCGCCTTCAATGAAACCTTGCGCCAGTTGGCCAACGTCGAGCAGGACATCGCCCGCCAGCAGGAACAACTGCTGACCCAGCGCGCCGACCTCGACAATCGCCGCCAGGCCCTGGTCGCCGAGCGCGACAAGCGCCAGCAGGTGCTGGCCAAGCTCAACACCGACATGAAAGCGCGCGACCAGAAGCTGCAAAGCCGCGAACAGGACCAAGCCGACCTGAGCAAGGTGCTCAAGACCATCGAGGAAACCCTCGCCCGCCAGGCCCGCGAAGCCGAGGAAGCTCGCCAACGCGCCCTGCTGGCCAAGCAGGAAGAGGAAAAACGGCGCAAGGAACAAGCCCTGGCCGCCGCCCGCGACAACGTTCCGCAAGAAACACCAAAAAAGGCCCGCACCACCCTGGGCCCGGTGGTTTCCAGCGACGGCGCCAGCTACGGCGGCGCTTTTTCTGCAGCCCGGGGCAAACTTCCATGGCCGGTCAATGGTCGATTGCTGGCACGCTTCGGCGATGCTCGTGGCAGCGATGCCCGAGCCAAGTGGGACGGGGTGATGATCGGCGCCAGCGCCGGCACCCAGGTGCGCGCCGTGCATGGCGGGCGCGTGGTGTTCGCCGACTGGTTGCGCGGTGCCGGACTTCTGGTCATTCTCGACCATGGCAACGGTTACCTGAGCCTGTATGGCCACAACCAGAGCCTGCTCAAGAGCGCCGGCGACATCGTCAAGGCCGGCGAAGCGATCTCCACCGTCGGCGACAGTGGCGGCCAGGACAGCGCCGGGCTGTACTTCGCGATTCGCCAGCAGGGCCGACCCACCGACCCTGCGCAATGGTGCCGAGGCTAGTGTCCTGTCTCGGAAATACGTTCTCTTTTGGCGAGTGGCTTGGGTGTTCGGCCAAGGCGCCGCGACGAGTCATAGCAGGGCTATGGCGAGGAGTGGCAACGCCGGCCGGGCGCCCAAGACGCCGCCAAAAGTGAACAGCTTATTTCCGAGACAGGACACTGGATAATGCTACTTTTACGGCGGCGCCCATGAAACGGCGACGCCGATGCTCCCAGCGGGAGCACCAACAGGATCAGGAGTTCGTTCGACATGCTGCACTCGCCTCGCCTCACCCAGCTGGCCCTGACCATCGCCCTGGTCGTCGGCGCGCCCCTGGCCGTTGCCGCCGAACCGGCCAAGCCGGCGACCGCCAAGCCCGCCGCGGTGCCAGCCACCGAGGTGACCGCCAAGGCGCCGCTGCCGCTGGACGAACTGCGCACCTTCGCCGAGGTCATGGACCGCATCAAGGCGGCCTATGTCGAGCCGGTGGATGACAAGACCCTGCTGGAAAACGCCATCAAGGGCATGCTCAGCAACCTCGACCCGCACTCGGCCTACCTTGGCCCCGAGGACTTCCAGGAACTGCAGGAAAGCACCAGCGGTGAGTTCGGCGGCCTGGGCATCGAGGTCGGCATGGAGGACGGCTTCGTCAAGGTGGTCTCGCCCATCGACGACACCCCGGCCTCGCGCGCCGGTATCGAGGCCGGCGACCTGATCGTCAAGATCAACGGCGCGCCGACCCGCGGCCAGACCATGACCGAGGCCGTGGACAAGATGCGCGGCAAGATTGGCGAGAAGATCACCTTGACCCTGGTGCGCGACGGCGGCACCCCGTTCGATGTGACGCTGGCCCGCGCGGTGATCCAGGTCAAGAGCGTCAAGAGCCAGCTGCTGGAGAACGACTACGGCTATATCCGCATCACCCAGTTCCAGGTCAAGACCGGCGACGAAGTGGGCAAGGCGCTGGCCAAGCTGCGCAAGGACAACGGCAAGAAGCTGCGCGGCGTGGTCCTCGACCTGCGCAACAACCCGGGCGGCGTGCTGCAGTCGGCAGTGGAAGTGGCCGACCACTTCCTCACCAAAGGCCTGATCGTCTACACCAAGGGCCGTATCGCCAACTCCGAGCTACGCTACTCCGCCGACCCGGCCGATGCCAGCGAGGGCGTGCCGCTGGTGGTGCTGATCAACGGCGGCAGCGCCTCGGCCTCGGAAATCGTCGCCGGCGCCCTGCAAGACCAGAAACGCGCCGTGCTGATGGGCACCGACAGCTTCGGCAAGGGCTCGGTGCAGACCGTGCTGCCGCTGGCCAACGACCGCGCGCTGAAGCTCACCACCGCGCTGTACTTCACCCCCAATGGCCGTTCGATCCAGGCCCAGGGCATCGTCCCGGACATCGAGGTGCGCCCGGCCAAGCTCACCACCGAGGCCGACAACGACAACTTCAAGGAAGCCGACCTGCAGGGCCACCTGGGCAACGGCAACGGCGGCGCGGATCGCCCGAGCGGCAGCAGCAAGCGCAAGGATCGCCCACAGGACAACGACTTCCAGCTCAGCCAGGCCCTCAGCCTGCTCAAGGGCCTCAACATCACCAAGGGTGACTGAGCCCCGCCATGCGTTACCTGTGGTCCCTGCTGTTCTGCCTGTTGGCCGGTATCGCGCACGCGACGCCGGCCAACAAAGCCTACATGAGCATCATCATCGACGACCTCGGGCAAAGCAGCGAGCGCGACAGCCGCACGCTCGCCCTGCCCGGCCCGGTCACCATGGCGATCATGCCCGACACCCCGCATGCCAGCGAATTCGCCCGCCAGGCCCACAAGGCCGGCAAGACGGTGATCCTGCACATGCCGATGGACCCGGCCAGCGGCCCCTTCGCCTGGCACCCCGACCTGCCCATCGAAGAGCTGGCGCGGCGTCTGGATGCCGCCCTGGGCAAAGTCCCTTACGCCGCCGGCATCAACAACCACATGGGCAGCCGCATGACTGCCCAGCGCGAGCCCATGACCTGGCTGATGGGGGAGCTGCAGCGCCGCCATCTGTTCTTCGTCGACAGCCGCACCAGCGCCGCCACGGTGGCGGCGGCGCAAGCCCAGGCGCAAGGGCTGGCACATGTCTCGCGCGATGTGTTCCTCGATGACGTGCGCACCCCCGAGGCGATTGCCGGCCAGTTGCAACAAGGCGTCGCCCTGGCCCGCAAGCAAGGCTCGGCGGTGCTGATCGGCCACCCCTACCCGCAGACCCTCGAGGTACTGGCCCGTGAACTGCCACGCTTGAGCAGCCAGGGCATCCAGCTCGTCAGCCTGCGGCAGATGATCGCCGAACGAAGCAACCAGGCCATGCCCGCGCATGGCAAGCAGGGCCGCTACTTCAACCGCTGAACGGCCCTTGCACTATGTACCGCAAGGCCGGCAGGCAACAGCCGCAACCTGCGCCCTCCATTTTCTGGAGGAACCACTCATGCAAAAAGTACTGACACTGGCCTTTCTGGGCATGACCCTGCCAAGCTTCACTGCCCTGGCAGCGAGCGATGAAACGCCCCCCTTTGCGCCCCCCATCGTCCTGCACAACAGTAACGGCGAAAACGCGCAATGGACGGGGATCGGCCGCCTGACCTGGCAGAACCGGCGCTGCATCGCCACGTTGCTGGACAGCCGCGACGAGCCGTCCAACAGCAGCGGCCCCGCCTACGTGCTGACTGCAGGTCACTGCGTCGGCGGCATCAACGGCAAGATCATCACCGACCAACCGATTCGCGGCAGCGTTACGTTCAACTACTTCGTCGACACGACGGAGCAACGCCACATCGCCCCGTTGAAGCAGGTCGTCTGGAGCAGCCTGCAAGGCGCCGACCTGGCGCTGCTCGAGCTGGACACGACCCTGAAACATCTCCTGGACCAAGGCATCACGCCCCGAAAACTCGGCCCATCCCCGGCCAGCGGCGCCCAGGTACAACTCATCGGCGAGCCCAGCTCGATCGATCAGGGCTTGCGCCTGTCCACCTGCGTGGAACGTTTCGCGAGCATCTCTCGCGTCGCCAGCTGGGTCTGGCGCAATACCCGACGCAACGATTGCCAAGGGTTCGATGAAGGCGCTTCCGGCAGCCCGATCTTCGACGCCGCAAGCCAGCGACTGGTCAGTGTCGTCAACAGCCTGCACGGCACCGAGATCGGCGCCATTCCGGTTGGTCGGGTCCAGGGGTGTTTTGCCAAGGGCCAGGTAGACCTGGACTCAAGCAACTGCCAACTGCTGCCGGGGTTTCAGTTGCAACCACAAGGGGGTACGTTCAAGTCCGTCGCCAAGGCACGCACCCTTGCCGATGGATCGCTCGAGCAAGCACGCTGGGGCTTCAGCTTCCTGATCGACACGCCACGCTATCGCTACAAGGTCACCCAGGATGCGCTCGCCTGTGAAGACCCCGCAGGTTACAGCGGCACCATCCCAGCCAGCGAAGCGCTGATCAATGACCCGATCGGGCCCGCCCCAGGCACCTACTACCTGTGCCTGGTGGGCGTGCAGAGCGAAGATCAATTGCCCTGGCCGGCACTCATGGCCAACAGCCTCAGCCTCGCCGTCGAACTGCTCCCCTCGGCCAAACCTAGCCCGCAGGTATCCACCGTACGCCTGGACAATGGCGGCATTCGTGTGACCTGGGCCAGGGATCCTGAAATCGTCTTCTACCGGGTGAAACGTGGCGATCCAGCGACTACCGACTGCGCCGATCCATCCGGCTATCGCCTGTTACCTGGTTATAGCCGCGATATCCCGGCCTCCGCACTGCCGCTCAAGCTTTGCACGGTAGCCATCGACCTGGCCAAGCAATCCTCGCCAGCGCGCAGTGATTTGTTGCAGGCAACAGCGTTTTAACCTGACCAAGCGAAAGGCCCTGCTCATTTGAGCAGGGCCTTTTCTGTTCGCCTTGATTGTCTCAACGATGCGGCATCAAGGATCA
This sequence comes from Pseudomonas xantholysinigenes, assembly GCF_014268885.2. NCBI lineage: Bacteria > Pseudomonadati > Pseudomonadota > Gammaproteobacteria > Pseudomonadales > Pseudomonadaceae > Pseudomonas > Pseudomonas xantholysinigenes. The sequence continues at coordinate 5,198,287 of NZ_CP077095.1, forward strand.
AGGGTTGAACGGAATGATACCCTGCGCCTGCTCCAGGCTGATCCGGCCGCGATGCAGGATCCGGCCCTGCTCACGCAACGCCTGTTCACTCTCACGACCAAACTTGCGTTCACTCCACAGCTTCAGGTGCCCGACGACGAAATCGGCGGCCAACGCATCATGGCTGGCAAGGTGGAAGTGAGCAGCCCATAGTGCCTGCCCGCGTCGGCCTTTACGCGATTGCGACAGGCTGATCTTGTACTCGTCGAACGCGCTACGATCCTTGGCAACCTCACGCCGCTCATAGGTGATCTCGAGAAGCCCTTGCCGATGCAGGTAGCTCAGGGCCTGCGCACTTGGCTTCTGTGTCTTGCTGAACAGCTCGGTCAACCAGGCATCCTTGCTTTTCGTCCATTCCTGCACCGCATCGCGCAAGCGAGGAAGCAGGTCATCGGTATCCTGAAGCGGTTCCTGCGCATCTTTCAGCGCCTGGATATGACGATCCACTCGCTCAGACAGATCACGATGATCGCCATCACTGGCAATAAGCTCCTGCACATCCTCCCGCACCCCTTCACCATCCTCAAGAACACGCTGGGCTTTCGCTACAGCCTGGCTCGGTGCTGGCTCAGGCAATGGCTTAGGTTCAGATTCTGAATCTGGAACAGGTGCTTGCGGCAGCGTTTCGACCCATGCGTCCCCCTCACGGTGAAACGTGTGAACGACCTCCCCGCCATCGACACTCATTACCTCCAGCACTGAAGTGCCATCCGCCAACAACCGCTCAGTCGCGACGACCAGATCGCCCCGTGCGGTCCGCACTGCCTTTTGCACCCCTTCTTTCACCGCATAGACCAACCGCCGGGATTGCCCCTTTGTATCATCCTCCAGTTCGAAAACGGCTTCGACCAGCAGCGAACGGGCAGACTGCTTGAGCAGTTCCAGTTGCTCCATGTATTTCTGCAGCATGGCCGCATCGACTCCCCCTCCACCGCCCCTGACCTGCTTCGACGCCTGGTAGAGCGCGTTCGAGTAGGCATACCAGGCATTCTGCAGGATCTCGATCCTGTCCGCGGGCGCCAGATTGCTGCTGAGCAAATCACCGTGGGCATGCGCGGCCGTGCGCAGCGACTCTCCTGCCAGCTTTCCGGTCACCTTGTGCCAGCGCGCCTGCTGCTTGGTTTTCGGCGGGGCCAGAGACAATTCGGTAAGCTGCCACACATACTCGATACGGGTATCAATGACATTGAAATAATGCGCGTCAATGAACTGCTCGACCGTCTTCAACTGATTCCCGTGAGGAAACTGCTCCGTCACAGGCAACAGCGCGGCCAACTCGTCGATCGAATCCATTGCCGCCAGCATCCTGGCTATCAATGGCACCGCACCGGTCAGCCGCCGCCTGTAGTCCTTGAGCCCAGTGGTAATTTCAGTGAGCAACCGGCCATTCAAGGTGCCGGCCGTCACACCCAGGCCCTGCCAATCGCACAGGCGCAACAGCATGTCTCGAATATACAGCCCATCGGACAGGCAGGACGCTCTCCACCTGACTTGCTCGGTCAGCAAGCCACTCCTGTCCGCCACAGGGGTGTACTTGAGCAAACGGCCGATCTCATCATCCAGCTGACGCGTTGCGTGCAGGCTTCGTTCGCGAGCCTGAACACCCTCCAGGCTCATTTTGTCTCGTTGAGCCTGCAACTCGACGAGCTTCGCCTGGCTGGCGCTGATGCGTGCCGTAATCATGTCCTCGGTCAACTGGCCATCGGCATTCAGCCGCGTCACTTCTTGCACTGAGCGCTCACGTGCGATGTCGGCGTCGATAGCAGCGATTCTCTTCAAGATTTCCATGAACGCATACTTGGCGGCGCGCACGGTGTCCCTGGACTTGTTCACGGCAACCTGCAGCTTCCCTCGGCTCGCCCCAAGGCCTCTGCCAGGCGCACGGCCCCCCATCCCGCCGAGCAACCCAGGCTTCACATGCCATTCGGTTCCACGCCACAACGCTGGCCCCAAGCGACCATCCCCCGCCAGAACCCTGAGTTCATGATCACGATTAGTGACGCGATAGGACAGCGTGTCGAGTTCGACGAGCGTGTCCTGCCCAATTCGGTAAAGACCACTGGCAACGTCTCTGTGCTCAGTGCTCAAGTCCACTCCGGCCGTATAGGATGCCAGTGCCCTCTGCCGGGCCATTGGTCCCGCCCCCCAGCCCGAAGCAATGTCGACTTGCTGCCCTGGCCGCCTGAGCAATTCACCGGGCAGATAGTCCACACCTTTGCTTACAGCCCGTGCCAGGCCAAAGCGCTGTTCGGGTTCAATGAGCACGCCATCGACGTCAACCCAGGCCGGCGTCTCGACAAGGTCCAACTGAACACGGGTATGGCGAAACAGAAAACCCCAGGCCAGATCCGTGAAAATACCCGACCAGGTCGAGGCCAGGGAGTGCTCGCCAGCATGGGCATGGTCGACCAGCACGGTTTCGATGTCCTTCAGGGCGAACAGGGCTTTCATCGCGTTGCCAATCGGGCCAGGCAACAGGCTCAGCAGACGAAAGAAGCGGATGAAGTACCCGGAAATAAACGACCAACGCGCCTCACTGTTGGATACCGTCGCGTTGTCCGCCACTTTCACGACCATCGCACGCATCGATTGGAACATCCTTGTATCGACATCTGCGAGCCAGGGTAGAAAGCTGATACGCGCCGGCGGCGGTACTTCCACTTCGTCCTGTTCAGCAGGCGACACGCCAACCCCCTGAGTAATGTGGGGTGTCTGGAAACCATTGTTATCATAGGTCGCCTTTGCACCATCCGACATCCAGTCAAGAATTCGCGCCACCAGGGTGGGCGACTGCTTGATCGTGTTCAGCAGTTTTTCGAGGTCATTTTCGACAACCAGACTGTCGTCATCGTAGAGCGGGCTGAACAGCAAGACGAACGCCGGTACCCTGAAACGAATGACGAACATGTAAGTGACTTCATCCCGGGTTCTCAGGTTCTGTACGCTGAATGCCAGCGGAGCTATGTCGACATTGCTTTTCATGTCAGCCGTGCTGTAACAGAACTCCGCGAGTGCCTGCCAGCGCGACTCGCTCAGCTGTCCATCACTCCACATTTTCAGACCGACGAGCAACAACTGCGTGCGCCACTCCTTGGCGAAACGACGAATACGCGCGCTGAGGGCGGCCGGATCGGCCAACTGTGCGGACACATACCCAGGGTAATAGCCCCCAACATCCACAGTTTCCACCAACTGCCGCAATGCCGCCACGCTGACCCACGACAGCAGCTGGATGCTTGCGTCGCGGTGTTGAACTGACAGCGGTGTCCTGCCGTTCAAGGCCAAATGCTGGTAGAGCGCCCACTCCGTCAGCGAGACAGGATCTGGCGAGTCATCGTCATCCTCAGGCTCAAGCGTGATCAGCAGGTCGTCGGGATGGTAGACAAGATAGGCCGGATAGCTCTTGGTCATTTGCTCTTCAAGGCGTTGCACGGCATAAGCCCGCGGGCTCTGGATACCGTCGAGCGATGAGCGCCCCGAAGACTCCGCCTGGCGCAAGGCAATATCGAGTAAAACCCGCCCCACCCTGAAACGCCGATTGTCGGGTAACTCCGCCAGCCAGCCTGGCAACGCCATGCGCATCGGGTCACCGGTGACGATGTCCAGGTCCAGGAGAAGCGACGCCGGGTCGGTTAGGCCATGCAGGCACGACTCGAGCAACGCCACGCTGTCAAACGCCTGGACACTCAAGCTGTCGATCTTGCCCAGGAGGAACTCCAGGATCAGCCCAGCTTGCTGCATGAACATGTCGCCCTCGAGCTCATAACGATTCCAGCGTAAGGCGTCGAAGTCATAGCGCTGGCGCATCATCCGCTCGAAGGCATGGGCGAACGATTCCTCATCGTCAAAGCCATCAGCAAGCCCGGCCGGAGGGCACCACAACCAGACGTTCGCTGTCTCGTCGCGGGTACTGATCAGTAGGTGGGGTTGCAATTCTCTGAACGACGCCTCGCCGCGCTGCATGACCGCTTCGACGGCATAGAGGCCAAACCCCTGGGTGTCACCTACCAGCAACGCTTGCAAACAGCCGCGCTGATTGTCATCCACAGTGTCCGAGTCCAGGCTGGCCGCGAGCCCGATGCGCAGCGTCTCGCACAGCCACTGCTGCCGACTTGTCGCCCCGAGTCGAGAGTCGCCCTCGTCGGCCGCGTTCCAATAGGCGATCTGAGCCCTCTTCAAGTATTCGAGCGCATTGGAGACCAGGTCATTCAGCGTGCTATTCAGGGTGTCGGCTTCGATCTTGAATATGCCCGTGACTTTACCTTCGGCATCGATCTCATCAACGACGAGCGTTCCGTCCTTCTGGCTCTTGAATGTATGTTCTGCCGTGAACAGAATCGACTCCCCGGAACGCACCGCCTCCAGGATGATCTCCATCAGCGGCTTGATGGCCCTGAAGTTGTTTTCATCCGCCGGATACATCACATAAACCTGAGCGGCCGAGTGCAATGAAGGCTGATGAACCGTCAGCGAGGGATATTGCTTCAGGAGCCGTAGGTAAGCCTCACTCTCAAGGGCTTGTCGTAGCGTGGGGCGGGACATGAAATAGCGGGCTACGGCCTGACGGATGGTCAGTACAGCCGTATTGGAGGGGGTCGTCATCGTGGAACCTCAAGGTAGAAATCTGAGGCGTAACAATGCGGCAGCTTCCGGGACGCAGAGGGGTACTTATTACTGCCAGTGCCCAAGCAAAAAGGGCCCTGACCTTGCGGTCAGAGCCCTTTCGACAACGGTGCCCTATCAGCTGTAGACACGTCCCAGCAACTGGCGGTGACTCTCGAACTGGTCGAGCACGTCACGCACCACTTGGTCGCGGGTAAAGCCCATCAGGTCGTATTCTTGGCTACCGTCGTGCAGGTAGACCTCGGCCCGGTAGAAGCGCTGGCGCACTTCCGGTTCACCTTCGACCGGCGCTTCGCTCGGCGCGGCCAGGTAGCCATCCAGGCTCACCTCGTAGACGAAGGGGTTGCCCTCTTCCATCATCACCCGCAGGCCCATCATGTTGCGCGACTGACCGACACGGGTCTCAACTTCGAAGCCCAAAGTGCGCAGTTGTTCGGCGGCTTCTTTCAGCGCCGGGCTGACCTGCTTGTCCATGAAGCGCTGGACCACGGCCTGGGTCGGCTGCAGCTCGAGCTGGCTCAGGCGCTCGCTGAAACCGCGACGGCCACGGGCGGCCAGTTCGGCGCGCTCGTTCTCCACCGCCACGTCCTGCTTCATCGACTTGTACAGGCCGAACATGAACAGCACCAGGACCACCGAGAACGGCAGGCCGGCCAGTACCACCATGGTCTGCATGGCTTCGAAGTTACCGGCGAACAGCAGGCCGATGGTGACCAGGGTGATGACCACCGACCAGAACACCACCATCCAGTGCGGGGCGTCTTCGTCGACATGACCGCCCTTGCACGACAGGTTGGCCATCATCACCGCGCCGGAGTCGGCCGGAGTGAGGAACAGCACGAAGCCGACGAACACCGCCACGCCGATGACGATCTTGGCCGCCGGGAAGTATTCCAGCAGCTGGTAGATCGACATCGACGGCTGCTCCAACGCCGTCTTGCCCAACTCCACCGCGCCGTGGTTGATCACCAGGTCCAGTGCGGTGTTGCCGAAGATCGACAGCCAGGCCAGGGTGAAGCCCAGCGGGATCAGCAGTACGCCGCTGACCAGTTGGCGCACGGTGCGGCCCTTGGAGATACGTGCAATGAACATGCCGACGAATGGGCCCCAGGAGATCCACCAGGCCCAGTAGAACACGGTCCACAGGCCCAGCCAGCGCTCGGACTTGTCGCCATCGCCTTCGTACACGTACAGGTCGAAGGTCTTCAGCACGATGCCGTTGAGGTAGTCGCCGACGTTCTGCACGAAGCCGTTGAACAGGTGCAGGGTGTTGCCGGCCAGCAGCACAAAGATCAGCAAGCCGCTGAACAGCATGATGTTCAGGTTGGACAAGCGACGGATGCCGTTTTCCACGCCCGATACCGCGGCCACGGTGGCCACGCCGGCCATGACCAGGATCACCACCAGCAGGTTGGTCTTGCTGTGGTCCATGCCGAACAGGTATTCCAGGCCCGAGGCCACCTGCATCGAGCCGATGCCCAGGTTGGTCACCAGGCCCAGCAAGGTGACGAACATGCCGAAGATGTCCACGGCATGGCCGGCACCGCCCTTGACCCAACGCTCGCCGACCAGCGGATACAGCGCCGAGCGCAGTGCCAGCGGCTGGTTATGGCGGTAGGCGAAGTAACCCACGGCAAGGCCGACCAGGGCATAGATCGCCCAGCCGTGCAGGCCCCAGTGCAGGAAGGTCAGCTGCAGGCCCTGGCGCGCGGCCTCGAGGCTGGCAGGCGTGCCTTCTGGCGGGTTGAAGTAGTGGTCCAGCGGCTCGGAAGCGCCGAAGTACAACAGCGAGATACCAATGCCGGAAGAGAACAGCATGCCGGCCCAGGCGCCGTAGCTGAAGTCGGGGGTGTCGTCCTTGCCGCCCAGCTTGAGCTTGCCGTAGTCGGAGAAGGCCAGGTAGACGACGAACAGCAGGTAACCGCAGATCACCAGCATGTAGTACCAGCCAAAGGTACGGGTCAGCCATTTCTGGGCGACACCAAGCACCTGGCCGGCGGTTTCAGGTACAGCGATCAGCAAGGCAGTCAGAACGAGGATCATCAACGCCGAGGTGAAGAACACCACGCGATTGACCCGTACCCGCTCGGCGGGAGGCTTTGTCAGGGAGGCAGAACTCATTGCACGAATGCTCCGGGCAGTGCGGCAGTGGAGGCTAAACAGTTATTTCCCACGCAATTGGTGCAATAGCCCTACTGCGACAGGTGTTATAAAAGCACCCTGGAAACCGTGATCCCGAATAGAAACGTTGCAAAAAAACCAGACCGGTCGCCTGTGAAAAACCACGCTCTCCATGTGGAGGTGCGCGCATTCGCCACAGACACCTGGCCCGCTCCAAGGGCCGACCGCGCAGCCTGTGACCGCTCGGCAGAATCTGTATTTTGCATCGCCCATGCCCGTCAACGCCTTGTATTCCGGGGGTTACGCGATTTCCTGGGGTGTCGATTCGTGCTTCTGTGACCGTCCGAAAAACTGTCAATGGCACAAATTGTCGCAGAGCTTATTCTTTATTGATTGAACGTTCAATCAAAACAAAATAGACTGGCCTTCGCCGAGGCAGCCGCTCGTCGTCTGCCCGCAGGCCTGAGGAGATAGCAAGATGCCCAAGGTCGGTATGCAACCCATCCGCCGCCAGCAGTTGATCGAAGCCACCTTGCAGGCGGTCGATCAGGTCGGTCTGGGAGATGCCAGCATTGCGCTGATTGCCCGTTTGGCCGGCGTGTCGAACGGCATCATCAGTCACTACTTTCAGGACAAGAACGGCCTGATCGCAGCGACGATGCGCTACATCATGAACATGCTCAACGAGGGCGTGATCGCGCGTCGCCAAGCCCTCACGGACGACAGCCCGCGTGCCCACCTGAAGGTGATCATCGAAGGCAACTTCGATGCGAGCCAGGTGAATGGCCCGGCAATGAAAACCTGGCTGGCCTTCTGGGCCTCCAGCATGCACCAGCCGTCTTTGCACAGGTTGCAGCGGATCAACGATCACCGCTTGTATTCCAACCTGTGCTGCCAGTTCCGCCGCGTCCTGCCGCTCTACCATGCGCGCAAGGCCGCCCGCGGGCTGGCGGCGTTGATCGACGGCTTGTGGCTGCGTGGCGCCTTGTCGGGAGACGCATTCGACACCGAGCAGGCAATACGCATCGCTTACGAATACATGGATCTACAACTGGCTAAACAGCAGACCCTGGGCACAACCGACCAGGCCGCTGAACAGCCGCGCGCAGCGACCAGCCAAGCGGCAGGAGCGTGACGCGGTAGCCAACCACACACTGCACTTGCGAGGACACTATGGCCCGTTTCGGAACGCAAAAACTCTACATCGATGGCGCTTACGTCGACGCTGGCAGCGATGCCACCTTCGAAGCCATCAACCCAGCCACCGGCGAAGTCCTGGCCCACGTGCAGCGCGCCACCCAGGCTGACGTCGAGAAGGCCGTCGAGAGCGCCGAGCGTGGCCAGAAAGTCTGGGCCGCGATGACCGCCATGCAGCGTTCGCGCATCCTGCGCCGCGCCGTCGACATCCTGCGCGAGCGCAACGACGAGCTGGCCATGCTGGAAACCCTGGACACCGGCAAGTCGTACTCCGAAACCCGTTACGTCGACATCGTCACCGGCGCCGACGTGCTGGAATACTACGCAGGCCTGGTGCCGGCCATCGAAGGCGAGCAGATCCCGCTGCGCGAATCGTCCTTCGTCTACACCCGCCGCGAGCCGCTGGGCGTGACCGTCGGTATCGGCGCCTGGAACTACCCGATCCAGATCGCCCTGTGGAAATCCGCCCCGGCCCTGGCCGCCGGCAACGCGATGATCTTCAAGCCGTCGGAAGTCACCTCGCTGACCACCCTGAAGCTGGCCGAGATCTTCACCGAAGCTGGCCTGCCGAACGGCGTGTTCAACGTCCTGACCGGCAGCGGCCGCGAAGTCGGCACCTGGCTGACCGAGCACCCGCGCATCGAGAAAGTCTCGTTCACCGGCGGCACCACCACCGGCAAGAAAGTCATGGCCAGCGCCTCCAGCTCCTCGCTCAAGGAAGTGACCATGGAACTGGGCGGCAAGTCGCCGCTGATCATCTGCGACGACGCCGACCTGGACAAGGCCGCCGACATCGCCATGATGGCCAACTTCTACAGCTCCGGCCAGGTCTGCACCAACGGCACCCGCGTGTTCATCCCTGCCGCGATGAAAGCCGCCTTCGAAGCCAAGATCGCCGAGCGCGTCGCCCGCATCCGTGCCGGCAACCCGGAAGACGAGAACACCAACTTCGGCCCGCTGGTCAGCTTCCAGCACATGGAAAGCGTGCTGTCGTACATCGCCAAGGGTAAAGAAGAAGGTGCCCGCGTCCTGTGCGGCGGTGAGCGTCTGCTGGATGGCGACTTCGCCAAGGGCGCGTTCGTCGCCCCGACCGTGTTCACCGACTGCACCGACGACATGACCATCGTCAAGGAAGAGATCTTCGGCCCAGTGATGAGCATCCTCAGCTACGAGACCGAGGAAGAAGTCATCCGTCGTGCCAACGATACCGAATACGGCCTGGCCGCCGGCGTCTGCACCAACGACATCAGCCGCGCCCACCGCATCATCCACAAGCTCGAAGCCGGTATCTGCTGGATCAATGCCTGGGGCGAATCGCCGGCCGAAATGCCGGTCGGTGGCTACAAGCAGTCGGGCGTCGGCCGTGAGAACGGTGTCAGCTCGCTGGCTCAATACACCCGCATCAAATCGGTTCAGGTCGAGCTGGGCGGCTACAACTCGGTCTTCTAAGACCGAGAGCTGCAAGCTTCAAGCCTCAAGCTGCAAGAAAGAGCCGGTCGGCGTCATGCCACCGGCCCTTGCAGGCCTAATCCATTCGCAAGCTTCGCACGACTGCTTTCCTTGCAGCTTGTAGCTAGAAGCTTGCCGCTGCATTTCGGAGAAATGCCATGGAATATGACTACATCATCGTCGGTGCCGGTTCGGCCGGTAACACCCTGGCCACTCGCCTGACCGAAGACGCCAGCGTCACCGTCCTGCTGCTGGAAGCCGGCGGCCCCGACTACCGCTTCGACTTCCGCACCCAGATGCCAGCCGCCCTGGCCTTCCCGCTGCAGGGTCGCCGCTACAACTGGGCTTACGAGACCGACCCGGAGCCGTTCATGGACGGCCGCCGTATGGAATGCGGTCGCGGCAAGGGCCTGGGTGGTTCCTCGCTGATCAACGGCATGTGCTACATCCGCGGCAACGCCATGGACTTCGACGGCTGGGCTGAACTGCCAGGCCTGGACGACTGGACCTACCTGGACTGCCTGCCGTACTTCCGCAAGGCCGAAACCCGCGACATCGGCCCGAACGACTACCACGGCGGCGAAGGCCCGGTCAGCGTGGCCACGCCAAAAGCCGGCAACAACCCGCTGTTCCACGCCATGGTCGAAGCCGGCGTGCAGGCCGGCTACCCGCGCACCGAAGACCTCAACGGCTACCAGCAGGAAGGCTTCGGCCCGATGGACCGTTCGGTGACCAAGAAAGGCCGTCGCTCGAGCACCGCTCGCGGCTACCTGGACCAGGCCAAGAAACGCCCGAACCTGACCATCGTCACCCACGCCCTGAGCGACCGCGTGCTGTTCGACGGCAAGCGCGCCATTGGCGTGACCTACCTGGTCGGTGACAGCGAAGAACGCGTCGAAGCCCGCGCGCGCAAGGAAGTCATCGTTTCCTCCGGCGCCATCGCCTCGCCGCAACTGCTGCAGCGCTCCGGCGTCGGCCCGCGCGCCCTGCTGGAAAGCCTCGACATCCCGGTGGTCCACGACCTGCCGGGCGTCGGCGAGAACCTGCAGGACCACCTCGAGTTGTACCTGCAGTACGCCTGCACCCAGCCGGTGTCGCTGTACCCATCGCTGCTGTGGTGGAACCAGCCGGCAATCGGCGCAGAATGGCTGTTCAACGGTACCGGCATCGGCGCCAGCAACCAGTTCGAGGCTGGCGGTTTCATCCGTACCCGCCCTGAATTCAAGTGGCCGAACATCCAGTACCACTTCCTGCCGGTGGCGATTAACTACAACGGTTCCAACGGTGTTAAAGAGCACGGTTTCCAGGCGCACATGGGTTCCATGCGCTCGCCGGCCCGTGGTCGCATCCAGGCCAAGTCGAAAGACCCGCGCCAGCACCCAAGCATCCTGTTCAACTACATGTCCACCGAGCAGGACTGGCAGGAATTCCGCGACGGCATCCGCCTGACCCGCGAAATCATGGCCCAGCCGGCGCTGGACCCGTACCGCGGCCGCGAGATCAGCCCGGGCGCCCACGTGCAAACCGACGAAGAGCTGGACAAGTTCATTCGCGAGCACGCCGAAACCGCCTTCCACCCATCCTGCTCGTGCAAGATGGGCACCGACGACATGGCGGTGGTCGACGGCGAAGGTCGCGTCCACGGCATGCAGGGCCTGCGCGTGGTCGACGCCTCGATCATGCCGCTGATCATCACCGGCAACCTCAACGCCACCACGATCATGATCGCCGAGAAAATCTCGGACAAGATCCGTGGCCGCAAGCCGCTGCCGCGCAGCACCGCCAAGTACTATGTGGCAGGTGATGCACCGGTGAAGGGTAAGCCGATGCGTGAAGTGAAGCAGGCGTAAACCTGCTCCGGCCCCTTCGCGGGTAAACCCGCTCCCACAGGTATTGCACCTCCCTGTAGGAGCGGGTTCACCCGCGAAAGGGCCATCACCGGCAACACCAGAAAAGGCACCCTTCGAGGTGCCTTTTCTACATCTGCAGAAACGCTTTACAGCCTGCCAATTCATCAGGTTAGAATCGATTGGCACGCGACCTGCTAGTTCATCGAACAGGTCCCTTTCTCTGCGATGTCCCGGAGTACCGCCTTTGGATGCGAGCACCATCAACAGCCTGTTCCTGATCGGCGCCCTGCTGGTCGGGGCCAGTATCCTGGTCAGCTCGCTGTCGTCGCGCCTGGGCATCCCTATCCTGGTCATCATCCTCGCCGTCGGCATGGTCGCGGGCGTGGACGGTGGCGGCATCATCTTCAACAACTACCCGACCGCTTATCTCGTGGGCAACCTGGCCCTTGCGGTAATCCTGCTCGACGGCGGCCTGCGCACACGGGTGGCGAGCTTTCGCGTGGCGCTGTGGCCGGCCCTGTCGCTGGCCACCGTCGGTGTGCTGATCACCACCGGCCTGACCGGCATGGTCGCCGCCTGGCTGTTCGACCTGAGCCTGATCCAGGGCCTGCTGATCGGCGCCATCGTCGGCTCCACCGACGCCGCGGCGGTGTTCTCGCTGCTCGGCGGCAAAGGCCTGAACGAACGGGTCACGGCGACCCTGGAAATCGAATCGGGCAGCAACGACCCCATGGCGGTGTTTCTCACCGTCACCCTGATCGACATGATCGCCAGCGGCCAGACCGGCCTGCACTGGAACCTGCTGACCCACCTGCTGCGCGAATTCGGCATCGGCAGCCTGCTCGGCCTGGGCGGCGGCTGGCTGATGCTGCAACTGGTCAACCGCATCAACCTGGCCGGCGGCCTATACCCGATCCTGGTGATTGCCGGCGGCCTGGCCGTGTTCTCGCTGACCAACGCCCTGCACGGCAGCGGCTTCCTCGCCGTCTACCTGTGCGGCCTGGTGCTGGGCAACCGGCCAATCCGCAGCCGCCACGGCATCCTGCATATGCTCGATGGCATGGCCTGGCTGGCGCAGATCGGCATGTTCCTGGTACTGGGGCTGCTGGTCACGCCCCACGACCTGCTGCCCATCGCCCTGCCGGCCCTGGGCCTGGCGCTGTGGATGATCCTGTTCGCCCGACCACTGTCGGTGCTCGCCGCGCTGCTGCCATTCAAGGCCTTCCACGGTCGCGAGAAAGGCTTCATCAGCTGGGTCGGCCTGCGCGGCGCGGTACCGATCATCCTCGCAGTGTTCCCGCTGATGGCCGGCCTACCGGATGCCCAGCTGTTCTTCAACCTGGCATTCTTCATCGTGCTGGTGTCGCTGCTGGTGCAGGGCACCAGCCTGCCGTGGATGGCCAAGCTGCTGAAAGTCACCGTGCCGCCGGATCCGGCGCCCATCTCCCGCTCGGCGCTGGAAGTGCACATCACCAGCGAATGGGAGCTGTTCGTCTACCGCCTGGGCGCGGAAAAATGGTGCATCGGCGCTGCCCTGCGCGAGTTGAAGATGCCCGAAGGCACCCGTATCGCCGCGCTGTTCCGCGGCGAGCAACTGCTGCACCCCTCGGGCAGCACGGTACTGGAAGTCGGCGACATGCTCTGCGTGATCGGCCATGAACACAACCTGCCGGCGCTGGGCAAGCTGTTCAGCCAGGCGCCGCAGCGGGGCCTGGACCTGCGTTTCTTCGGCGACTTCGTGCTCGAGGGCGATGCCGAGCTGGGCGCCGTGGCCGCGCTTTATGGCCTGAAACTCGATGGCCTGGACGCCAAAATGCCGCTGGCGCAGTTCATCCGACAGAAGGTCGGAGGCGCGCCAGTAGTAGGCGACCAGATCGAATGGCACAGCACGATCTGGACCGTCGCGGTCATGGACGGGAACAAGATCCAGAAAGTGGGCGTCAGATTCCCCGAAGGTACTCGACCCGGCCCTGGGTTGTTCCTCTAAACTCCGATTTGCCTCGTTATTCAAGAATGCTGCCTATGTCCCTGCGTGCGTACTGCCGCACCGCCCTGCTGGGGCTGTGCCTGACCCTCCCGTTCACCGCCATGGCGGAAGTCCCGACCACTCCGGGCATCCAGGGCAGCCTGAGCAAGATCACCGAGCGCAAGCTGCCCGAACCCGAGCAAAAAGCGGTGCAGCAGGTGCTGGAGCAGACCCTCGCCCTGCTGGCCGCCCGCGACGACAGCGAGAAGAAACTCGCCGCGCTCAAGCAGCAGCTGGCCACCGCGCCCCAGGAAACCCGCGACAACCAACGCGAACTGATCAAGCTCAAGGCCACCAGCCCGCTGCCGGTGGCCCAGCGCTACGCCAGCCTCACGGTCCCGCAGCTCGAACAGATGCTCAGCGAGCGCAGCACCCAGCAGGGCGATCTGCAAAAGGCGCTGTCCGAGGCCAACAGCCTGATCATCAACTCGCAGACCCGCCCCGAACGCGCCCAGGCCGAAATCAGCAACAACCAGGTCCGTGTCCAGCAGATCAACAACAGCCTCAAGAGCGGCAAGGACAACGGCAAACCGCTCAACGCCGACCAACGCAACCAGCTCAACGCCGAGCTCGCCTCGCTCAATGCCCTGACCCTGCTGCGTCGCCAGGAGCTGGCTGGCAACAGCCTGCTACAAGACCTGGGCAATGCCCGTCACGACCTGCTGCTCGAACGCGCCGCGCGCCTGGAGCAGGAGATCCAGGATTTGCAGACGCTGATCAACCAGAAACGCCTGGCCCAGTCGCAGCAGACCGTCACCCAGCAATCGATCGAGGCGCAGAAGGCCGGCGGCAGCAACCTGCTGGCCGCCGAGAGCGCCGAGAACCTGCAGCTCTCGGACTACCTGCTGCGCGGCACCGACCGCCTCAATGAGGTCACCCAGCAGAACCTGCGCACCAAGCAGCAGCTCGACAGCCTGACCCAGGCCGACCAGGCCCTGGACGAGCAGATCAGCGTGCTCAAGGGCAGCCTGCTGCTGTCGAAGATCCTCTACAAGCAGAAACAGGCCCTGCCACACCTGAAGGTCGACCGCGACCTGGCCGACCAGATCGCCGATATCCGTCTCTATCAGTTCGAGATCAACCAGGAACGCGAGCAGATGAGCAGCCCGTCCAGCTATGTGGACAAGCTGCTGGCCAACCAGCCCCAAGAAGACATCACCCCGCAGCTGCGCAAAGCCCTGTTGGAAGTGGCGATCACCCGCAGCGACCTGCTGGAACGCCTGAACCGCGAACTGTCGGCGCTGCTCAACGAAAGCATCACCCTGCAACTGAACCAGAAGCAGCTGCTGAGCACCGCGCAGAACCTGCGTACCACCCTCGAAGAACAGATGTTCTGGATCCCCAGCAACAAGCCACTGGACTGGCAGTGGCTGCGCGAAGTGCCCGAGCGCCTGGTCGCCCAGGTCGCCAGCCTGCCCTGGGGCGCCGGCGTCAAGGAGCTGGGCGACGGCCTGGTACAGCAGCCGCTGCTGTTCCTGCCACTGATCCTGGTGATCGGTGGCCTGCTGTGGCGGCGCAAGGCACTGTACCGGCGCCTGGGCAAGGTCCACCAGGACATCGGCCACTTCAAGCGCGACAGCCAGTGGCACACGCCCCAGGCGATCCTGATCAACATCCTTCTGGCACTGCCGGTGGCCCTGGCCCTGACCCTGGGCAGCTATGCCCTGCAGCTCGACGCCCGTGGGCAGAACGCCAACCTCGGCGCCGCGCTGTGGCAGATCGCCCAGGCCTGGCTGGTGTTCTACACCGCCTACCGCATCCTGGCGCCGGGCGGCGTGGCCGAGATCCACTTCCGCTGGCACAAGCCGCAGGTCGAGTTCCTGCGCGGCTGGGTGCGTCGCCTCGGTACCGTGGTACTGGCCCTGGTTGGCGTGGTGGCGGTGGCCGAACACCAACCCTCGGCGCTGGCCGACGACGTGCTGGGCATCGGCGTGGTGCTGGCCTGCTACGCGCTGATGGCCTGGCTGCTCAGCCGCCTGCTGCTGAGCAGCCCGGCGCACCGCAACACTTCGCTGTTCCGCAAGGCGGTCGGCGTCGCCTTCACCGCGCTGCCCATCGCCCTGTTCGTGGCGGTGTGCTTCGGTTACTACTACACCGCCCTCAAGCTCACCGACCGGCTGATCTACACCCTGTACCTGCTGCTGTTCTGGCTGGTGATCGAGGCCGCCTTCGTCCGTGGCCTGTCGGTGGCCGCGCGGCGCCTGGCCTACCAGCGCGCCCTGAGCAAGCGCCAAGCGGCCAAGGAAGGCCTGGATGGCGAGGTGGTGGTCGAGGAACCGACCCTGGACATCGAACAGGTCAACCAGCAGTCGCTGCGCCTGATCCGCCTGGCCCTGCTCGGTGGCTTCATCGGCGGCCTGTATTGGGTCTGGGCAGACCTGATCAGCGTCTTCGCCTACCTCAACAACATCACCCTGTACGAATACAGCAGCGGCACCGGCGCCGCGGCCAGCATGGTGCCGATCAGCCTCGGCGACCTGCTCGGCGCCATGGTCATCGCCGGTATCGCCGTGGCCCTGGCCAGCAACTTGCCCGGCCTGCTCGAAGTGCTGGTGCTGTCGCGCCTGAACCTCGCCCAGGGCAGCGCCTACGCGATCACCACGTTGCTGTCCTATGTGATCGCCGGCGTCGGCATCGTCAGCACCCTGGCCACCCTCGGGGTCAGTTGGGACAAGCTGCAATGGCTGGTAGCGGCCCTGTCCCTGGGGCTGGGCTTCGGCATGCAGGAGATCTTCGCCAACTTCATCTCCGGCATCATGATCCTGTTCGAGCGCCCAGTGCGCATCGGCGACACCATCACCATCGGCAACCTGTCAGGCACGGTGAGCCGCATCCGTATCCGCGCCACCACCATCACCGACTTCGACCGCAAGGACATCATCGTCCCCAACAAGACCTTCATCACCGGCCAACTGATCAACTGGTCGCTGACCGACACGGTCACCCGGGTGACGCTGAAGCTGGGCATCGACTACGGCTCGGACCTGGACCTGGTGCGCGACCTGCTGCTCAAGGGCGCCCACGAGAACCCGCGGGTGCTCAAGGATCCGGAACCGCTGGTGTACTTCCTCAATTTCGGTGAAAGCTCGCTGGACCACGAACTGCGCATGCACGTGCGCGACCTGGGCGACCGCAACCCGACCCTCGACGAAATGAACCGCTACATCAACCGCGAGTTCAAGGCGCACAACATCAAGATCTCGGTGCGCCAGGTGGAGGTGTTCCTGATGGACCCGAAGAACGGCAAACAGCAGTTGATCCCGATGGACAACAAAGCGGACAACGCACCGCCCACCTGAGTAGACGTCAAAGGGGTAACCGCCCAGAATGCCGGCGAGGGCTTCGCCCTCGTTCGCGGGCAAGCCCGCTCCCACAGCGCCAGCGCGCCCCCTGTGGGAGCGGGTTCACCCGCGAAGGGCCGCCCAGCGGCCGCAATGGCAGCGAATCCAGGAGCAGGCCCCGTGAAATCCCTCGACCAACTCACCTTCGACAACCGCTTCGCCCGCCTGGGCGACACTTTCTCCACCCAAGTGCTGCCCGAGCCGATCGCCGACCCGCGCCTGGTGGTGGCCAGCACCTCGGCCATGGCCCTGCTCGACCTCGACCCAACCGAGGCCGAGCAACCGGTGTTCGCCGAACTGTTCAGCGGCCACAAGCTCTGGGAAGAGGCCGACCCGCGGGCGATGGTCTACTCCGGGCACCAGTTCGGCTCCTACAACCCACGCCTGGGCGATGGCCGTGGCCTGCTGCTGGGCGAAGTGCGCAACGATGCTGGCGAGCACTGGGACCTGCACCTCAAGGGCGCCGGCCAGACGCCCTATTCGCGCATGGGCGATGGCCGCGCCGTGCTGCGCTCGTCGATCCGCGAATTCCTCGCCTCCGAGGCCCTGCATGCCCTGGGTATCCCCAGCAGCCGCGCGCTGTGCGTGATCGGATCGAGCACCCCGGTCTGGCGTGAAACCCGCGAAAGCGCGGCGATGCTGCTGCGCCTGGCCCAGAGCCATGTGCGCTTCGGCCACTTCGAATATTTCTATTACACCAAACAGCCGGAACAACAGCGCCTGCTGATCGACCATGTGCTGGAGCAGCACTACCCCGAGTGCCACGATGCCGAGCAACCCTATCTGGCCATGTTCCGCAGCATCGTCGAGCGCAACGCCGAGCTGATCGCCCGCTGGCAGGCCTATGGCTTCTGCCACGGGGTGATGAACACCGACAACATGTCGATCCTGGGCATCACCTTCGACTTCGGCCCCTATGCCTTCCTCGACGACTTCGACGCCAACTTCATCTGCAACCATTCCGATGACCGTGGCCGCTACAGCTACGCCAACCAGGTGCCCATCGCCCACTGGAACCTCAGCGCGCTGGCCCAGGCGCTGACCACGGTGATCGAGGTCGAAGCGCTGAAGGAGGCACTGGGGCTGTTCCTGCCGCTGTACCAGGCGCACTACCTGGACCTGATGCGCCGACGCCTGGGCCTGACCACCGCCGAGGATGACGACATGGCGCTGGTCGAGCGCCTGTTGCAGCGCATGCAGAGCGGTGGCGTGGACTACACCCTGTTCTTCCGTCGCCTGGGCGAGCAGCCGGTGGGCGAAGCACTGGAGGTGGTGCGCAATGACTTCGTCGACCTGGCCGGATTCGATGCCTGGGGCGCTGACTACCTGGCACGCTGCCAGCGCGAGCCTGGCAATGCCGAAGGCCGGCGTGCGCGGATGCATGCGGTGAACCCGCTGTACGTGCTGCGCAACTACCTGGCGCAGAAAGCCATCGAGGCCGCCGAGGCGGGCGACTACAGTGAAGTGCGGCGGCTGCATCAGGTGCTGGAAAAGCCGTTCGAGGAACAACCCGGGATGCAAGCCTATGCCGAACGGCCACCGGAGTGGGGCAAGCACCTGGAAATCAGTTGTTCGTCATGAACCCCGGGGCCGCTGCGCGGCCCTTTCGCGACACTAGGCCGCTCCTACAGGAAACGCATACCCATGTAGGAGCGGCCTAGTGTCGCGAAAGGGCTGCACAGCAGCCCCAGCAATATCAAGGAGATAAAATGTCCTCCCCCCTGGTAATCCCCTGCCCCCACTGCAACGGCCTCAACCGCCTGCCCGCCGAGCGCCTGGGCGACAGCCCCAAATGCGGCCGCTGCAAACAGGACGTGCTGCTCGCGCAGCCCTTCGAACTGAACGAAAGCAGCTACGCCGCCCAGATCAAGGGCGACCTGCCGCTGCTGCTGGATGTCTGGGCCGACTGGTGCGGCCCGTGCAAGAGTTTCGCCCCAGTGTTCGAGCAGGCCGCGCGGCAGCTCGCTGGCCGCTGCCGCCTGGCCAAGCTCGACAGCGAGGCCAATCGCAACCTGGCCGGGCAACTGGGCATTCGCTCGATCCCCAGCCTGATCCTGTTCAGGAACGGTCGCGAAGTGGCGCGCCAAGCCGGCGCGTTTCCGCTGCAGTCGTTGTTGGAATGGTTGCGCGGACACGGGGTTTGAGGGGATCGCATCAGGGCTGACAGGTGCTAGGCGAAAGTTTTGTAGCGCCTATCAGATCGAGCGCCGCCCGCGCGGCGCATCGCGACGCAAGGCCGCTCCTACATCTATTTCGGGCCAGTCAATCCTGTGCCATTACCTGATCCGCCTTGTGGGTACGACGGGGTTTCAGTGTGGGCACCACTGGCGCCTCACCTGTCTCAAGACATGCACCAAGGCGGGCAACCATGACCTGACAGGTTCGGCACGTTGCAACAAATGTAGGAGCGGCCTTGCGTCGCGATGCGCCGCGCGGGCGGCGCTCGATCTCACAGGCGCTGAAGAGCTTTCGGCGAACCCCTGCAAGCCCTCAGGCGCTGCGCTCCAGCAGATCATGCAACTCGACAAACTGTTGGGTCAGCTTGTGCCGGGGCTCCAGGTGGATCAGCGGCAGGCTGGCATGGTGCGATTCACGCATCTTCACCGAGCTGCCCAGGTACACCGGCAGCACCGGCAGGCCTTCGGCCAGCAACTCGTCGAGCATCTGCTGGGGCAGGCTGGCGCGGGACTGGAACTGGTTGACCACGATGCCCTCGACCATCAGGTCATCGTTGTGGTCTTCCTTGAGTTCATCGATCTCGGCCAGCAGGCCATACAGGGCCTGGCGCGAGAAACTGTCACAGTCGAAAGGGATCAGCACGCGATCGGCGGCGATCAGCGCGGAAACCGCATAAAAGTTCAAGGCTGGCGGGGTATCGATGTAGATCCGCTCGTAATCCTCGTCCAACTCGTCGAGCAGTTTGCGCAGCTTGTTGATCTTGTGCTTGGCCTCGAGCTTGGGCTGCAGGTCGGCCAGCTCGGCGGTGGCGGTGACCACATGCAGGTTGTCGAAGGGCGTTTCGTAGATATCGACCTGGTTCTTCTTGGCGAACGGCCCGCTGGACAACGACTGCTTGAAGAAATCGGCGATGCCCATGGGGATATCGTCGCCGGTCAACCCGGTCAGGTACTGGGTGGAGTTGGCCTGGGCATCCAGGTCGATCAGCAGGGTCCGGTAGCCCTCGTTGGCGCTGACCGCCGCCAGGTTGCAAGCGATGCTCGACTTGCCCACACCGCCTTTCTGATTGAACACCACGCGCCGCATGTCAGACCTCCGTGTATCAACGAATGCCCGAGTATGTGGCCAGCGCGACGGTTTAGCCAGCACCTTCGGGCTGCTCCAGCCCGGCCAGCAGGGCAACGAAAGCGTTGGCCATGGCCGAGCCGGCCAACGCGCGGCGTACCAGCCAGACCGCAGTCATTGCCTCCTCGTCCAATAAGGTCCGGTACACCACGCCCTCGATGCGCATGCGCTGGAACGACGCCGGCAGCACCGACACGCCAAGCCCCGCCGAGACCAGGCCGATGATAGTCATCGCCTCGCCGGCTTCCTGGGCGAAGTGCGGGGTGAAACCGGCCTTGCGCGCCAGGCTCAGCAACTGAGCATGCAAACCGCTGCCGTAGCTGCGCGGGAAGAACACGAACGGCTCCTGGGCCAACGCCTGCATGTACAGCCCGCGCTCGCTGCCGGCCACCAAGGGATGCGAGGCGTTGAGCACCGCCACCAGCGGCTCGCGGAACAGCTCGGTGCAAACGATACCGTCCGGCAACGGCATCGGGCGCATCAAGCCGACCTCGATGGATTCGTCGAACACCGCCTCCACTACTTCACGACTGCTCATTTCCTTCAGGTTCAGGTGCACCGAGGGGAAACGTTGGCGAAACGCATGGATCGCCTGGGGAATGCGCGACGTGAAGGGAGCCGACGAGGTGAAGCCGACCTTCATTTCGCCCAGCTCGCCCAACTGTGCACGCCGGGCCACATCGGCGGCCTTTTCCACCTGCGCCAGCACCTGCCGGGCTTCCTCCAGGAACAACCGGCCGGCTTCGCTGAGCGCCACCCGACGGTTGGTGCGCTCGAACAGGCGCGCGCCAAGCTCCTGCTCCAGGGCCTGGATCTGCTGGCTTAGCGGCGGTTGGGAAATCCCCAGTTGCTGGGCGGCCCGGCCAAAATGCAGCTCTTCGGCCACAGCAACGAAGTAACGCAGGTGACGCAGCTCCATGACCAAGCTCCAATCAAGTCGTAAAACATCTCAAACAGGTCGAACAATATATTGGATCTAATCATTAGCCAGCTATATGCTTTTTCCATCGCAACACCTGGCCCCGTGCCCGAGGTACCCGTCCGTGAGATCCGCCGTACTCCCCCAGCCCAACGAACCCGCCCCCGTCGTCAACGATATCTGGATCGAGAAAGGCACCCCCGCCTTCCTGCGTACCGTGCTGGCCCTGTTCAGCGGCGGTTTCGCCACCTTTGCCCTGCTGTATTGCGTGCAGCCGATGATGCCGCTGCTGTCGCAGGAGTTCGCCATCAACGCCGCGCAAAGCAGTCTGGTGCTGTCGGTGTCCACCGCCATGCTGGCCATCGGTTTGCTGGTCACCGGCCCCCTTTCCGACCGCATCGGGCGCAAACCGGTGATGGTTTTCGCCTTGCTCTGCGCGGCGTTGTCGACCCTGGCCAGCGCGGTGATGCCGAGCTGGGAGCTGGTGCTGCTCACCCGCGCCTTGGTGGGCCTGTCGCTGAGCGGCCTGGCGGCAGTGGCGATGACCTACCTGAGCGAGGAAATCCACCCGCAGCACATCGGCCTGGCCATGGGGCTGTACATCGGTGGCAATGCCATCGGCGGCATGAGCGGACGGCTGATCACCGGCGTGCTGATCGACTTCGTCAGCTGGCACACGGCAATGCTGGTGATTGGCGGCCTGGCCCTGGTAGCGGCTGTGGTGTTCTGGAAAGTCCTGCCCGAGTCGCGCAACTTCCGCTCGCAGTCGCTGAAACCGCGTCGCCTGCTGGACGGTTTCATCATGCACTTCAAGGACGCCGGGTTACCTTGGTTGTTCCTCGAGGCGTTCCTGCTGATGGGAGCCTTCGTCACCCTGTTCAACTACATCGGCTACCGCCTGCTGGCCGAGCCGTACCATATGAACCAGGCGCTGGTCGGCCTGCTGTCGGTGGTCTACCTGTCGGGGATCTACAGTTCGGCGCAGGTCGGCGCGCTGGCCGACAAGCTGGGGCGGCGCAAAGTGTTCTGGGCCAGCATCGTGGTCATGGCCGGCGGCCTGCTGATGACCCTGGCCAGCCCACTGGCGATGATCATCGTCGGCATGCTGGTGTTCACCTTTGGCTTCTTTGGCGCGCATTCGGTGGCCAGCAGCTGGATCGGGCGACGGGCACTGAAGGCCAAGGGGCAGGCGTCGTCGCTGTACCTGTTCAGCTATTACGCGGGATCGAGCGTCGCCGGGACGGCGGGCGGGGTGTTCTGGCACCAGTGGGGCTGGAACGGCATCGGGCTGTTCATCGGCAGCCTGCTGGCGGTGGCGTTGCTGGTGGCGCTGCACTTGAGCAAATTACCGCCGAAGACTTTCTGATCGCTGGGGCCGCTTTGCGGCCCTTTCGCGACACAAGGCCGCTCCTACAAGGGTACGTGTTTCCCTGTAGGAGCGGCCTTGTGTCGCGATGGGCTGCGCAGCAGCCCCAAAATCTCGGATCAGTTGATGATCTCGACGATATCCACATCCACTTCGCGGCTCATCAGGTGCTTCTCCACCTCGCCGGTCAGCTTGACCTTGGTCTTGTCATTGAACGGCGTCGGCGGCAGGTCTTCGTCGTCGATCTCGACGGTGATGCTGCCGGTGTTGTCCTTGAACTCGTACTTGTCGTCGTTGTTGATCTTCTTGGTCACGTAACCCTGCAGTACCACCGGGGTGTCATCGGCGGCCTCCTTGGCGGCGGCGACCGTGGTCACGGCTTGGGCACCAGGGCCGGTGTAGCCGGCGGCCAGGGCGGCGGTGCTGAACAGCGGGGCGAGGATCAGGGGCAGGTAACGGGCTTTCATGGTGATCGGGTCCTGTTTGCGTTTTGATGGTCCCAGATTACCGACGATCGCTGAATTGAAACTTAATACAACAAAAAGCCCGGCACTTGGCCGGGCTTCTCGTGTTGCACACCGATTACTGGTGGTACTGCGCCGACAACTCGTGCACGGCGTTGATGAACACGCCAGCGTGCTCCGGATCGACCTCGGGGGTGATGCCATGGCCCAGGTTGAACACATGGCCAGTGCCCTTGCCATAGCTGGCAAGGATGCGCGCCACTTCCTTGCGGATCGCCACGGGCTTGGCGTACAGCACGGTCGGGTCCATGTTGCCCTGCAGCGCAACCTTGTCGCCGACGCGGCGGCGGGCGTCGCCGATCTCGCAGGTCCAGTCCAGACCCAGGGCATCGGCACCGGCCTCGGCGATGCTTTCCAGCCACAGGCCGCCGTTCTTGGTGAACAGGATCACCGGAATCTTGCGCCCTTCGTGCTCGCGGATCAGGCCGCTGACGATCTTGCGCATGTAGGCCAGGGAGAACTCCTGATAAGCCGCCGCCGACAGGTTGCCGCCCCAGGTGTCGAAGATCTGCACCGCCTGGGCGCCGGCCAGGATCTGGCCGTTGAGGTAGCTGGTGACCGACTGGGCCAGCTTGTCCAGCAGCAGGTGCAGGGCCTGGGGGTTGTCGTAGGCCATGGCCTTGGTCTTGCGGAAGTCCTTGGACGAACCGCCCTCGACCATGTAGGTAGCCAGGGTCCAAGGGCTGCCGGAGAAACCGATCAACGGCACGCGGCCATTGAGTTCGCGACGGATGGTGCTGACTGCGTCCATCACGTAGCCCAGGTCCTTCTGCGGATCAGGTATCGGCAGCGCTTCGATGTCGGCCAGGGTGCTGATGACCTTCTTGAAGCGCGGGCCTTCGCCGGTTTCAAAGTACAGGCCCTGGCCCATGGCGTCGGGAATGGTGAGGATGTCCGAGAACAGGATCGCCGCGTCCAGCGGGTAGCGGTCCAGCGGCTGCAGGGTGACCTCGCAGGCGAACTGCGGGTTCATGCACAGGCTCATGAAGTCGCCGGCCTTGGCACGGCTGGCACGGTACTCCGGCAGGTAGCGGCCGGCCTGGCGCATCATCCACACCGGGGTGACGTCTACGGGTTGCTTGAGCAGAGCACGCAGGAAACGATCGTTCTTCAGGGCAGTCATGTCGGCATCCGGAAAAAAAGTGCGGGCATTTTCTCAGACGCGGGCGCAAAAGGCACGGCCATGGCCATTCGTTTTGTCTATTGGGTGCCTTGGATCAAACGTTTTTGTATACAAAAATATGTAACCTGCCAGAACTTGGGGCCGCTTTGCGGCCCTTTCGCGACACAAGGCCGCTCCTACAGAGGTAACGCGATTCCCTGTAGGAGCGGCCTTGTGTCGCGAAAGGGCTGCGAAGCAGCCCCAAAGGTTGATCAGACCTCGAGGTAGTCCAGGATTCCCTCGGCAGCCGTACGACCCTCGAAAATAGCCGTCACCACCAGATCCGACCCCCGCACCATGTCGCCACCGGCGAACACTTTCGGGTTGCTGGTCTGGTGCTTGAACTTGCCCTTCTCTGGGGCCACCACACGGCCCTGGCTGTCCAGCTGGATATCATGCTGTTCGAACCACGACGCCGGGCTCGGACGGAAGCCAAAAGCGATCACCACGGCATCGGCCGGCAGGATTTCCTCGGAGCCCGGGATCGGCTCGGGGCTGCGGCGACCACGGGCATCCGGCTCACCGAGACGGGTCTCGACCACCTTCACGCCCTCGACCTTGTCCTCGCCGACAATGGCAATGGGCTGGCGGTTGTAGAGGAATTTCACGCCCTCTTCCTTGGCGTTCTTCACCTCTTTGCGCGAGCCCGGCATGTTGGCTTCGTCACGGCGGTAGGCACAGGTCACCGACTTGGCGCCCTGGCGGATCGAGGTACGGTTGCAGTCCATCGCCGTATCGCCACCACCCAGCACCACGACCTTTTTGCCCTGCATGTCGACGAAGTCTTCCGGCGATTTTTCAAAGCCCAGGTTGCGGTTGACGTTGGCGATCAGGAAGTCCAGCGCGTCGTGCACGCCCGGCAGGTCCTCGCCCGGGAAGCCGCCCTTCATGTAGGTGTAGGTACCCATGCCCATGAACACTGCGTCGTACTCGGCGAGCAACTGCTCCATGCTGATGTCCTTGCCCACCTCGGTGTTCAGGCGGAACTCGATGCCCATGCCGGTGAAGACTTCGCGGCGGTTGCTCAGCACGGTCTTTTCCAGCTTGAACTCGGGGATGCCGAAGGTCAGCAGGCCACCGATTTCCGGATTCTTGTCGAATACCACCGGGGTCACGCCGGCACGCACCAGCACATCGGCGCAGCCAAGACCGGCAGGGCCGGCGCCGATGATGGCGACGCGCTTGCCGGTCGGCTTGACCTTGGACATGTCCGGGCGCCAGCCCATGGCGAAGGCGGTGTCGGTGATGTACTTCTCCACCGAGCCGATGGTCACCGCGCCGAAACCGTCGTTCAGGGTGCAGGCACCTTCGCACAGACGGTCCTGCGGGCACACGCGACCGCACACTTCCGGCAGGGTGTTGGTCTGGTGCGACAGTTCAGCCGCGGCCAGGATGTTGCCTTCGGAGACCAGCTTCAGCCAGTTGGGGATGAAGTTGTGCACCGGGCACTTCCACTCGCAATACGGGTTGCCGCAGCCCAGGCAGCGGTGCGCCTGCTCCACGGATTGCTGCGGTTTGAAGGGCTCGTAGATTTCCACGAACTCCTTCTTGCGCTGACGCAGCAGCTTTTTCTTCGGGTCCTTGCGGCCCACTTCGATGAACTGGAAGTCGTTGCTCAGACGTTCAGCCATTTTTCAAAACCTCTTAACAGCAGCTGCAAGCTACAAGCTGCAAGCCGCAAGACGATCACTTAAGCCGGGCAAACCTCGAACTGCTTCTACTTGCAGCTTGAGGCTTGCCACTTGCAGCTGCTTTTACTGCGGGTTGGCGCGGGTGCTGGACAGCAATTGCTTGAGGTTGGCCGCCTTCGGCTTGACCAGCCAGAAGCGCCGCACGTAGTCGTCCAGGTTCTCGGAGAGCTCACGCCCCCACTCGCTGCCGGTTTCTTCTACGTACTCGCCCAGGACCCGCGCCAGATGGCTGCGGTAAGCCTCCATCGCCTCACCACTGATGCGCTGGATTTCCACCAGCTCGTGGTTGAGCTTGTCGACGAAGCTGTTGTCCATGTCGAGCACGTAGGCAAAACCGCCCGTCATGCCGGAACCGAAGTTGTAACCGGTCTTGCCCAGGACGCAGACAAAGCCGCCGGTCATGTATTCACAGCAGTGATCGCCGGTGCCCTCGACCACAGCGTGGGCGCCGGAGTTACGCACAGCGAAGCGCTCGCCGGCGGTACCGGCGGCGAACAGCTTGCCGCCAGTGGCGCCGTACAGGCAGGTGTTGCCGACAATGGCGCTGTGCTGGGTTTCGAATGGGCTGCCGGCCGGTGGCACGATGGTCAGCTTGCCACCGGTCATGCCCTTGCCGACGTAGTCGTTGGCGTCGCCTTCCAGGTGCAGGTTCAAGCCACCGGCGTTCCAGACGCCGAAGCTCTGGCCAGCGGTGCCCTTGAAGCGGAAGGTGATCGGCTTGTCGGCCATGCCCTGGTTGCCGTGCAGCCTGGCGATTTCGCCAGAAATGCGGGCACCGATGGAGCGGTCGCAGTTGCAGATGTCGAGGCTGAACTCGCCACCGGCCTGGTCACGGATCGCCGGCAGGGCCATGGCGACCATCTTCTCGGCCAGCTCGCCCTTGTCGAACGGAGGGTTCTTGTCCACTTCGCAGAACTGCGGCTTGTCGGCCGGAATGTGTGGGCTACCCAGCAACGGCGAGAGGTCGAGGTACTGCTGACGCTCGGTGTCGCCCGGCAGCACGTCGAGCAGGTCGGTACGGCCGATCAACTCGCCCAGGCTGCGCACGCCCAGCTTGGCCAGCCATTCACGGGTCTCTTCGGCGACGAAGGTGAAGAAGTTGATCACCATGTCGACGGTGCCGATGTAGTGGTCCTTGCGCAGCTTGTCGTTCTGCGTGGCCACGCCGGTGGCGCAGTTGTTCAGGTGGCAGATGCGCAGGTACTTGCAACCCAGGGCGATCATCGGCGCGGTGCCGAAGCCGAAGCTCTCGGCGCCGAGGATGGCGGCCTTGATCACGTCCAGGCCGGTTTTCAGGCCGCCGTCGGTCTGCACCCGCACCTTGCCGCGCAGGTCGTTGCCGCGCAGGGTCTGGTGGGTTTCGGCCAGGCCGAGTTCCCATGGCGCGCCGGCGTACTTGATCGAGGTCAGCGGCGAAGCGCCGGTGCCGCCGTCGTAGCCGGAGATGGTAATCAGGTCGGCATAGGCCTTGGCCACGCCGGCGGCGATGGTGCCAACACCCGCTTCGGCCACCAGCTTGACCGACACCAGGGCCTGCGGGTTGACCTGCTTGAGGTCGTAGATCAGCTGGGCCAGGTCTTCGATCGAGTAGATGTCATGGTGCGGCGGTGGCGAGATCAGGGTCACGCCCGGCACCGCGTAGCGCAGCTTGGCGATCAGGCCGTTGACCTTGCCGCCCGGCAACTGGCCGCCCTCGCCGGGCTTGGCGCCCTGGGCCACCTTGATCTGCAGCACTTCGGCGTTGACCAGGTACTCTGGGGTCACGCCAAACCGGCCAGTGGCCACCTGCTTGATCTTCGAACTCTTGATGGTGCCGTAGCGGGCCGGGTCTTCGCCGCCCTCGCCAGAGTTGGAGCGCGCACCCAAGCGGTTCATGGCCTCGGCCAAGGCCTCATGGGCCTCCGGCGACAACGCGCCCAGGGAAATACCGGCGGAGTCGAAGCGCTTGAGGATCGCCTCCAGCGGCTCGACCTGCTCCAGCGGCAATGGCTGGTCGGCGACCTTGACCTTCAGCAGATCGCGGATCATCGATACCGGGCGCTGGTCGACCAGCGTGGTGTATTCCTTGAACTTGGCATAGTCGCCCTGCTGCACGGCAGCCTGCAGGGTGTTGACCACGTCCGGGTTGTAGGCATGGTACTCGCCACCGTGGACGAACTTGAGCAGGCCGCCTTGCTGGATCGGCTTGCGCGCGCTCCAGGCTTCGGCGGCCAGCAGCTTCTGATCGCCCTCAAGGTCAACGAAACGCGCACCCTTGATGCGGCTCGACACGCCCTTGAAGCTCAGGCCAACCACTTCCTCGGCCAGGCCCACGGCTTCGAACAGCTGGGCGCCACGGTAAGAGGCGATGGTGGAGATACCCATCTTCGACAGGATCTTCAGCAAGCCCTTGGAGATGCCTTTGCGGTAGTACTTGAAGACTTCGTCCAGATCGCCCAGCACTTCGCCGGTGCGAATCAGGTCGGCCAGTACTTCGTAGGCGAGGTATGGGTAGACAGCCGAGGCCCCGAAGCCCAGCAACACGGCAAAGTGATGCGGGTCCCGAGCAGTGGCGGTCTCGACCAGGATGTTGCTGTCGCAACGCAGGCCCTGCTCGGTCAGGCGGTGATGCACCGCACCGACAGCCAGCGAGGCATGCACCGGCAACTTGCCCGGGGCGATGTAGCGGTCGCTCAGCACCAGCTGGGTCTTGCCGCCGCGCACGGCTTCTTCTGCCTGATCGGCGATGTTGCGGATGGCCGCTTCGAGGCCGACGCTTTCTGCGTAGTTGAGGTCGATCAGCTGGCGGTCGAAGCCTTCGCGCTCCAGGTTCATCAGCGAACGCCACTTGGCGGGCGAGATGACCGGCGAGCTGAGGATCACCCGCGAGGCGTGCTCGGGGGACTCCTGGAAGATATTGCGCTCGGCGCCCAGGCAGATCTCCAGCGACATCACGATCGCTTCGCGCAGCGGGTCGATCGGCGGGTTGGTCACCTGGGCGAACTGCTGGCGGAAGAAGTCGTACGGCGAGCGCACGCGCTGGGACAGCACGGCCATCGGCGTGTCGTCGCCCATCGAGCCAACCGCTTCCTGGCCCTGCTCGCCGAGAGGGCGCAGCACCTGGTCACGCTCCTCGAAGGTGACCTGGAACATCTTCATGTATTGCTTGAGCTGGTCGGCGTCGTAGCTGGCCACGCCCTGGTCGTCGGTCAGCGTCGCCTGGATCCGCGTGGCGTGCTGACGCAGCCAGCGCTTGTAGGGGTGGCGCGACTTCAGGCGGTTGTCGATGGCATCGGTGTCGAGGATCTGCCCGGTCTCGGTGTCGACGGCGAAGATCTGGCCCGGGCCGACACGGCCCTTGGCAATGACGTCCTCGGGCTTGTAGTCCCAAACACCGATTTCCGACGCCAGGGTGATGTAGCCGTTGCGGGTGGTGACCCAGCGCGCCGGGCGCAGGCCGTTGCGGTCGAGCAGGCACACCGCGTGACGGCCTTCGGTCATGACGATGCCGGCCGGGCCGTCCCACGGCTCCATGTGCATGGAGTTGTATTCGTAGAAGGCGCGCAGGTCGGCGTCCATGGTCTCGACGTTCTGCCAGGCCGGCGGTACCAGCATGCGTACGCCGCGGAACAGGTCGATGCCGCCGGTGACCATCAGCTCGAGCATGTTGTCCATGCTCGAGGAGTCGGAACCAACACGGTTGACCAGCGGGCCAAGCTCCTCGAGGTCGGGAATCAGGTCATTGGCGAACTTGGTGCGCCGGGCCACGGCCCAGTTGCGGTTGCCAGTGATGGTATTGATCTCGCCGTTGTGGGCGAGGAAGCGGAAGGGCTGGGCCAGCGG
This sequence comes from Pseudomonas xantholysinigenes, assembly GCF_014268885.2. Lineage (NCBI taxonomy): Bacteria > Pseudomonadati > Pseudomonadota > Gammaproteobacteria > Pseudomonadales > Pseudomonadaceae > Pseudomonas > Pseudomonas xantholysinigenes. The sequence continues at coordinate 5,227,720 of NZ_CP077095.1, forward strand.
CCACTTCGGCAGGGTGTTGGTGGAGAAGCGCTGGTGGAATACGCAGATCGCGGTCTGCAGGCGCTCGTCGCCGAGGTCCGGATAGAACGCCGCGAGATCGCGCGGCATCATCAGGCCTTTGTAGATGATGGTCTTGTGCGAGAAGCTGCAGATGTAGTGGTCGGCGTCGTGGGCGTTGGCCACGGACGAGCGACGACGGGCACTGAACAGCTTGATGGCGAATTCCTGATCGCTCAGGCCTTCGCCGCCGATGAACACCTGCTCGATCTGCGGCAGGCGCTCCAGGGCCAGGCGACCGAGCACGCTGGTGTCGATCGGCACCTTGCGCCAGCCAACCAGCTTCAGGCCGGCGTTGACGATCTCGCGGTCCATGTTGGCGCGGGCGGCCTGGGCTTTGACCGGGTCCTGGTTGAAGAACACCATGCCGACGGCGTACTGCTTGGGCAGCTCGACGGCAAAATGCTCCTGGGCCACGGCACGCAGGAATTGATCGGGCTTCTGCATGAGCAGACCGCAACCGTCACCGGTCTTGCCGTCGGCGTTGATGCCACCGCGGTGGGTCATGCAGGTCAGCGCCTGCATGGCGGTTTGCAGAAGGTGGTGGCTGGGCTCGCCCGACATATGGGCGATCAGGCCGAAACCACAGTTGTCCTTGAATTCTTCGGGATGGTACAGACCTGTTTTCATAGACACTTTCTCACCAGGTTCACCTCTCAACCGGAGGCAAATCTCTTTTTTAACAACCACTTACCATCCACGCCGATCAAACGCCAGCTTTTTTGCGGTGGTCATGGAAAACCATTGTTGCACAGCGACAGTGACGCCCACAAATTTTCATGTCTCACCATTGAAAATTTATGTCGCAATTTTGAATGTTTTTACGACTTGCGCCGTGATAGCGGCTTGACTCGAGTCTGAAGCGTTTCAGCCATGACTGCAAGAGAGGGCTTGTGGCCGGCAGCCTGGGACAGAAAAGCCTGCCGCGCTCGGGCGCAGCAGGCTAGTTGAAAGCTAGAAGTCGCTCAGCAACTGGGCGGCGGGGTGGTGCCGCCCGGAAGGTATCAGCGGGCCGTGGCCAGCTCTTGTTGGACGCTGCCCACGGTACGTGGCCAAGGTTTACCAGCCTGGACCTTGGCTGGCAAGTTCTTGATGGCGGCGGCGGCGGCGTCGCGGTTGGCGAAGTTGCCGTAGGTCACCACGTACAGCGGCTTGCCCTGCAGGTTTTTCTTGAAGTAGCGATAGTCGCCACCCTGGGCCTTGACGAACGACTGGGCCGACGCCTCGGAGCTGGTGCCGAAGATCTGCACCACATAGTTGCCGGGCTTTTGACCGGCATACCAACTGCTGTTGCCGGCGCCACCGGCAGCCGCTTTCTCGACGGGCTTGGGCGCAGGCTTGGCGCTGGCGACCTGGGTCGGAGCCGGCGCCGGCTTGGCTGGTGCAACCGGTTTTGCAGGCTGGGTTGCGACAGGCTTCGGCGCAAGCGCAACCTGCTGTGCCGGAGCGGTGGTCACCGGTTGGGCCGGCGCCGGCGCGGGGCTGGCAGTGGCACCTGGCGGTGGCGCAATGGTGGTCACGGTAGGCGGTACCGCCGCGGATGGCGCGGACGGCTGCAACGCGGTGTTGCCGGCCGGGCCACCTTCCTCGCCCTCGGCCATGCCGGCGGCCTGGGCCAGCGGTTCGCGCATGACCGGCTGCGACTGGCCGACCAGCGGCAGTGGCATCGGCTGCGACGAGCCGGAGAACTCGATGGCGGGAGCGCCGCCATTACCGCCCTGACCCAAAGGCAGCTGGGCCTGCGCGGTCGGTGCTTCGGTCGGGGCCTTGTCGCCTTTCTTGGGCATCAGGACCGCCGCGCCAACGGCGACCACGACCACAGCGGACAACGCGAGCACGTGTTTCTTAGGCATTTTGAACCCCATGGATGGTCGCTTGGCCGTGGTACGGCTGGCGATCATGGCTTCGATCAAGGTATCGCGGGCGACCTGGTTGATGTTGCCAGGCCAACCGTCGGAGTTTTCGTGGATGTCAACGATCTGTTCGCGGGTGAACACCTCGATGCCCCGGCCGGCGCCTTCCAGACGCTGCTCCAGGTACTCGCGGGTCTCTTCCTCGCTATACGGCTCAAGCTCGATGACATGGAAACGCTCGCCATCGGCATTGAGCTCTTCCAACCCGGCGATCAACGACGGCTCACCGAATAGGAACACATGCGGTCGCCCTTCGGCGACACCGGCCGCCAACTCCAGCAAGGCTTGGAGTGCCGACTCGTCGAGTTGTTCCGCGTCGTCCACCAACAGGTAGACTTCCTGGCCGGTCAGCGCCAGTTGCACCACCTGCTTGAGGATCGCCTGTACCTCGGCCTGGGCCACGCCCAAGGACTGAGCCACCTGGCCCAGCACGCTGGCCGCATCGTTGGCGCCACGGGCCGAGACCACCACGCTTTGCACCGACTGCTTGTTGGTGCTGGCCACCAGCGCCTGGCGCAGCAAGGTCTTGCCACTGCCCACGGGGCCGGTGACCGTCAGCATCAACTGGCTGTAGCGCGCCAGGTGATGCAGCTGGCCCAGCACCGGCTTGCGCTGGGCGGGGAAGAACTTGAACCCGGGCACCCGCGGGGCGAACGGATCGTGGGTCAGCTGGTAATGTTCGAGGAACGCCTCATCGGCATGCAGAGTGCTCATTGCGTTGTCACAACCTCAAAGCTGGGCCACGATCGCGCGGTAATCCGCCGCCAGCGTGGCCTGAAGAATCTCTTTCGGATAGTCGTCGGTGACGACGGCTTCACCCAGCTGGCGCAGCAGCACCAGGCGCAGGCGCCCGTCGAGCACTTTCTTGTCGACCGCCATGTGCTCCATGAAGTGCGCCGGGGTCATTTCCTGTGGTGGCACCACCGGCAATCCTGCGTCCTGCAGCAGGCGAATTCCGCGATCCCGCGCTGGCTGGTCGATCCAGCCCAGGCGCATGGACATTTCCAGGGCCATGACCGTGCCTGCCGCCACGGCCTCGCCGTGCAGCCACACACCGTAGCCCATGTGCGTCTCGATGGCATGGCCAAAGGTATGGCCGAGGTTGAGCGTGGCGCGCACGCCTGACTCGCGCTCGTCAGCACCCACCACCGCGGCCTTGGCCGCGCAGGAACGACGAATGGCCTCGGTCAGCGCAACGGGCTCCAGGGCCCGCAGTGCCTGCATATTGTCTTCAAGCCAGCCCAGGAAGGGCTGGTCGCAGATCAGGCCGTACTTGATGACCTCGGCAAGGCCTGCGGACAGCTCGCGTTCGGGCAGCGTTTTCAGGCTGGTGGTATCGATCAATACCGCGTTGGGCTGATAGAAAGCCCCGACCATGTTCTTGCCCAGCGGGTGATTGATGCCGGTCTTGCCGCCGACCGAGGAGTCGACCTGGGACAAGAGGGTGGTCGGCACCTGGATGAAATCGACACCACGCTGGTAGCAGGCGGCGGCGAAGCCGGCCATGTCGCCGATCACCCCGCCACCCAAGGCAACCACGGTGGTGCGGCGGTCATGCCGGGCCGTGAGCAAGGCGTCGAAGATCAGCTGCAGGGTTTCCCAGTTCTTGTGGGCCTCGCCGTCGGGCAACACCACCGGCAGCACCGAATAGGCACCCAGGGTCTTGCCCAGGCGTTCGAGATACAGGGGTGCAACAGTCTCGTTGGAAACGATGGCGACCTGTCGGCCGGCAATGTGTGGCGCCAGCAGCTCAGGCTGGTCCAACAGGCCCTCGCCAATGTAGATCGGGTAGCTACGTTCGCCCAGGTCGACCTTTAGTGTCTGCATGTATCCCCACAATGTGCTAGGGCGCGGCGGCGTCGGAGCGGCCCCGCGCGATGACGTTCAACCCCATCCCGGCGTTGGTCGCCGAGCATAGTCCCCGCTTACCGGGGCGGCAACTTGTGCAAGCGCTCCAGAATGTCCAGCACCACCATGCGCGGTGGCCGTTCGTCGGTTTCCACCACCAGGTCGGCGATCTCGCGGTAGAGCGGATCACGGGTTTCCAGCAGGGCGCGCAGGGTGGCCTCTGGATTGGCGGTGCGCAGCAACGGCCGGTTGCGATCCCGCGAGGTGCGGCCAACCTGCTGCTCCACCGAGGCGTGCAGGTAGATCACCCGCCCGCCGGCGTGCAACGCGGCGCGGTTGGCATCGCGCATCACCGCGCCACCACCGGTGGCCAGCACCACGCCGTCGAGGGCGCAGAGCTCGGCGATCATCGCCTGCTCGCGGTCACGAAAGCCCGGCTCGCCTTCCTTGTCGAAGATCCACGGGATATTGGCGCCGGTCCGCAGTTCGATTTCCTTGTCGGAATCCTTGAACAGCAGACGCAGCTCTTTGGCCAACAGGCGTCCGATGGTGCTTTTTCCAGCGCCCATGGGCCCCACAAGTATCAAATTTCGCACAGAATCAACGACTCACAGCAATCGCCTGGTCACTCATGATACGCGGAGTCAGGAAGACCAGCAGCTCGGATTTTTTCTCTTGTAATGCATCGCGTCGAAACAGCCGTCCAACATACGGCAGATCGCCAAAAAATGGCACCTTGTCGACCACTTTGTTCTGCGACGTCGAGTACACGCCACCAATCACAATGGTTTCGCCATCGGCCACACGCACCTTGGCATTGACCTCGTTCTTGCGAATCGGCGGCACATTGTTCAGGGCATTGACAAAATCCGGCTCGTCCTTGGTCACCCGCACCGCCATCACCACCTTGCCGTCGGGGGTGATCTGCGGGGTCACCTCCAGTGACAGCGAGGCTTCGCGAAAGGAAATCGACGTGGCGCCACTGCGGGTGGTCTCCTGGTACGGCACCTCGGTACCCTTGAGGATCCGCGCGGTCTCCTTGTCGGCAGTGACCACCTTGGGCTGGGAAATGATCTCGCCATTGCCGCTTTTTTCCATGGCGCTGAGCTCCAGGTCGAGCAAAATGTCGCTGCGCAATAGCCCCACGCCGACACCCGACGTCGCCCGCTCAACACCAAGATCGACAAACAGCTCGTTACCCAGGCGGCTGTCCTGGCCGTAAAGCGGCGCGCCCCAACGCACGCCCAGGGCCTTTTCATAATCGACGCCGGCCTCGACGATCCGCGCCTCGATCATGACCTGGCGCACCGGCAGATCCAGTTGTTCGACCAGCCTGCGCAGTTCCGCCAGCCTTTGGGCTGGCAGGGCAACCACCAAGGTATTGGTTCGCGCATCCACGCTCACACTGCCACGTCCGGCAGGGCCGCCCTCTTCGGCAAGACTGGCCGCCAGCAGCTCGGCGAGTTCCGCCGCCTGGGCATGAAACACAGGAATCAACGCGCGCTGCAAAGGCTCCAACTGCGCCTCCAGGGCCTGCTCCTGGCGAGCGCCCAGCGATCGCTCGGCCAGTTCCGCCAGCGGCGCGACCAGCAGCACGTTGCCCTCCTGGCGGCGCCCCAGGCCCCGGCTGCGCAACACCAGGTCAAGCGCCTGCTGCCAGGGCACCTGCTCCAACCGCAAGGTGATGCGCCCCTGCACGGTGTCGCTGGCCACCAGGTTGACACCGGCATAATCGGCCATGACCTGCAACACCGCGCGCACCTCGACGTCCTGGAAATTCAGCGACATCGGCTCACCCTCCACCGCCAGCGCCCCCCGCATCCCCGCCAGCATGACCAGCATCCCGCTCACCCACTGCCTCGGTTTCATCCTTGACCTCCTTTGACGCACGCTTGCCAAGCGCCAGATAGCGCTGACGCTCCTGCCAGACATCGCCGATGTAGATCCGCTCGCGCACGGTCATCTGATCCCTGGTGATGGCCATCACAACCCCATCATCGCGCCCCAGCGGCTCTCCTTCCTTGACCCGATAGATATGACCGCCTGAGCGCAAGAGCGCCTCATGACGCCCTTCTCGCGCCAGACTGCCGACCATTTCCAACTGATCCAGCGGGATACGGGCGAGCCCATTACCAGGCCTACCCAGCGACCAAGCCTGAAAAGGGTCGAACGCGGTCATCGCCCAGGCCTCCTGGGCCGGTTCGTGCGCCAGCGCCATCGGCAGCGGCAATGCTTCACCAGCGCTATAGGTATTGAGTAGCAATTGCCCCACTACCAAATCGGAACCCTCGCTCGCCGCTTCCAGACGAAGCCTGGACACATTCACCAGCCGCAACTGCCGATGCCCTTGTTCCAGCCATGCGCGCAAGGCGGGATAACGCCCTTTCACGCGGACCTCCAGCGGCGTCAGCTGATAGCCAGGTTGGCGGTGCTCCTCGAGCACATCCAGGCGTTCGAACAGAAGTCCGTGTTCGTGGCCTGATATCGCCAAGGCATCGAGCCATTCGCTCATGCCCTCACCAGCGGCCAGTCGCCAGCGCTCGATGCGCAGAAGCTGTTCGGCATCCTCAAGCGCCCGCTGCTCATCCCCCTGACCGGCGAGTTGCGACTCACGCCCCTCGCGCGCCTCTTGCGCCGCGAGCAACTGCGCGGCAGCCGCGACATAAGCAAGATGCGGTTCCCGCAGGCGAACGAAGTACCCGGCAACCAGCACTGCCAGCACGGCCAGGACGACCGCCACTACATTGAATGCCAGGGAGCGGCAAACCCATGCCTGCCAGTCAGGCCATCGTAGGCCATTCATGACGCACCCGGCGACAACCGGGCCGCCAGCTGGAACTCGTCGCCCTGCTCCCGATAACGCAGTTGAACAAGCTCGACCTCCTGCACCACCCCGGTCTGCTGCAAGTCGCGCATGAACCGCGCAACCACGGCCGCCGATGCGGCCAGCCCGGTGAGTTGCAAGCGATCATCCTGCCAATCCAGCGCGGTCAGTTGCGCTCCCTCGGGCATGGCTTGCTCCAACGCTTCCAGCACGCCAGGCAGCAGCGCCTGCCTGGCGCGCAGCGTGGTCAGGACGGTGTACTGCGCCTGCACAGCCAGGCGAGACTCGCGCAGCTGATTAAACTGCGCCAGCGCAGCGTCCAATCGCACCAGCTCCGCCTGGTGCCGGGCGATCCCTTCTGCCTGCCTCGCCAGCCGGGCCCGCACGGCCTGGTCGAGCAGCATCACGCCACACAGGGCCAGAATCAGGCTGCCGACCAACACTTGCTGGAATCGCCGCAGCACCCTGGCCCGGCGCTGCTCTCGCCAGGGCATGAGGTTCAGTCGCGTCATCATGCCCCACCGCCTTGTGCCAACCCATACGCCAGCACCAGCGAAGCACCAGCGTCCTTCAGCCCGCTCAATGCCGGCGGGCACGCCAGCCGGCAATGCACGCCCAATCGCTCAACGATCGCCGATACCCGCTCGGCATTCGCGGCGCCTCCAGTCAACAGGACCTCACCGTCCAGGCCCAGCCCCTGGAGCGCTTCGATCCATTGCCCTGGCGAAAACAGTGCAACCTGCTGGCGCTCGGGCACGCCATCGGTCGGCCAGCGGTGCGCCACCACGTGCGCCTCCTCCATCTGCAGGACGAGGCTGGCGCCAGGTGCAAGCACCCGCCACAACACGATGCTATCCACCTCCAGGGCCACCAGTTCGAGACCGACCTGTGCAAACAGCTGCTCGAAGGGCTCAAGCTGGCTCTGCCGACAAGCCGCGACCAGGACGTCGACCACGCCCGGCGACCGCGCACTCGGCCCCAGCACCTGAAAATCCATGGCCAGGTCGTCCAGCGGGAACGGAAAGAGCTGGTCAGCGAGGGCCAGCAACTGTGCTTCCATGTCCTGGCCGCAGGCGTCAGCCGTCACCTGGCAGACCTTGCAGATCACCTGCGAGGCGGGCAGTGCCAGCGCCACCTTGCGCTGACGCGTCGCACAGCGCTCATGGGCCCTGCGCAAGGCGGCGCGCAGAGGCTCGCCGAACGCGTGTCCATCGACCTGCATCGCCTGGAAAGGCTCAAGCGCCCAGCCCGTCACCTGGCAACGCCCCCGTCGACGACTCAACTGCAACATTCGAACGCAATCGGCGGTAATTTCCACCCCCAGCAGTGAACCGACACTCCTGCCAACCTCTCCAAGCATGGCTGTCACTTCCTTGTCGTGCGCCACCTGCGCCGTTGCGGCACAGGCGGTCGTCGCGCCACCCTGGGCGGTCACCCGGTGGGGCGAAAAATGCTTATAATGCCCAGCGAAATTTCCTGCCCGCTGGCCCCCTGCGCCCTCCACTCCCTAACCAGGACACCCCAAAGCCTTGATACGCCTGCTGAAGTTCTTCTGGTGGTCTTTCGTCGCAGTCATCTGCGCGCTCGTACTCGGTGTGAGCGGTGCGTTTCTGTATCTTAGTCCCAGCCTGCCCTCGGTCGACGCGCTCAGAAGCGTCCAGTTGCAAATCCCCCTGAGGGTCTACAGCAGCGACGGCAAGCTGATTGCCGAGTTCGGCGAAATGCGCCGCTCGCCGATCAAGTTCCAGGAAATTCCCCCACAGTTCATCCAGGCGCTTCTGTCCGCCGAGGACGACAATTTCCTCAATCACTACGGCGTCGACCCCAGCAGCCTGATGCGCGCGGCCTCGCAGCTGCTCAAGTCCGGGCATATCCAGACCGGCGGCAGCACCATCACCATGCAGGTGGCGAAAAACTTCTTCCTGACCAGCGAACGCAGCTTCTCGCGCAAGACCAACGAGATCCTCCTGGCCCTGCAGATCGAACGCGAACTGACCAAGGACGAGATCCTCGAGCTGTACGTCAACAAGATCTACCTGGGTAACCGCGCCTACGGCATCGATGCCGCGGCCCAGGTGTACTACGGCAAGTCGATACGCGACGTCAGCCTGGCGCAGATGGCCATGATTGCCGGCCTGCCGAAGGCACCATCACGCTTCAACCCCTTGGCCAACCCGGTGCGCGCCAAGGAGCGCCGCGACTGGATCCTCGGGCGCATGTACAAACTCGGCAAGATCGACGAGGCCAGCTACCAGGCGGCCCTGGCCGAACCGCTGAATGCCAGCTACCACGTGCCGACGCCGGAAGTCAGCGCCCCCTACGTGGCCGAGATGGCCCGCGCCGAGATGGTCGGCCGCTACGGCAGCGACGCCTATACCGAAGGTTTCCGCGTCACCACCACGGTGCCCAGCGACACCCAGCAGATGGCCAACAACGCCGTGCTCAACGGCCTCAGCGAATACGACGAGCGCCACGGCTATCGTGGCCCTGAATCGCGCTTCCCGGGCAAGACCCGCGCCGCCTGGCTGCAGGAGCTGGGCAAGCAACGCACGCTCGGAGGCCTGGAGCCTGCGATCGTTACCCAGGTCGACAAGACCGACCTGAAGGTGATGACCCGCGCCGGCCTTGAAGAGACCGTGGCCTGGGACACCATGAAGTGGGCCCGCCCCTACCTCAACAGCAACGCCCAGGGCCGCGCACCGCAGTCACCGGCCGACGTCGCCCAGGTCGGCGATTTGGTACGCCTGCAGCGCCTGGAAGACGGCAAGCTGAAGTTCAGCCAGGTGCCGGGAGCGCAGAGCGCGCTGGTCACCCTCGACCCTCGCGACGGCGCGATCCGCGCCTTGGTCGGTGGCTTCTCCTTCGAGCAGAGCAACTACAACCGCGCCATGCAGGCCAAGCGCCAGCCGGGCTCGAGTTTCAAGCCTTTCGTCTACAGCGCCGCTCTGGACAACGGCTACACCGCCGCCAGCCTGGTCAACGACGCGCCGATCGTGTTCGTCGACGAGTACCTGGACAAGGTCTGGCGTCCGAAGAACGACACCAACACCTTCCTCGGCCCGATCCGCATGCGCGAGGCGCTGTACAAGTCGCGCAACCTGGTGTCGATCCGTTTGCTGCAGGCCATGGGCGTGGACCGCACCATCGACTACATCGCCAAGTTCGGCTTCAACAAGCAGGACCTGCCGCGCAACCTGTCCCTGGCGCTGGGCACCGCGACCCTGACGCCGATGGAGATTGCCACCGGCTGGAGCGCCTTCGCCAACGGCGGCTACAAGATCAACCCGTACCTGATCGAGCGTATCGAAAGCCGCAACGGCGAGACCTTGTTCACCGCCAACCCGGCCCGCATCCCCCAGGGTAGCCAGGACCAGGCCGGCCTCGCCGCGCCCGAGCAACCGATCAGCATTGCCCCGGTACCCGGCGAGGCGCCATCGGCCTATGGCCAGGTAGCGGCTGTGGCGCAGACCCCGGTGATCGCAGAACAAATCATCGACGGGCGGACCGCGTACATTCTCACCAGCATGCTGCAGGACGTGATCAAGCGCGGCACCGGCCGCCGGGCACTGGCCCTGGGACGCACCGACCTGGCGGGCAAGACCGGTACCACCAACGAATCCAAGGACGCCTGGTTCTCTGGCTATAACGCTGACTACGTCACCACCGTGTGGGTTGGCTTCGACCAGCCGGAAACCCTGGGCCGCCGTGAATACGGTGGCACCGTGGCGCTGCCGATCTGGATGAGCTTCATGGGCGCGGCGCTCAAGGGCATGCCCGAGCACGCACCCGCCGAACCCGAGGGTATTCTCAGTCTGCGGGTGGACCCTGTCAGTGGTCGCGCTGCCACGCCGAGCACGCCGAATGCGTACTTCGAGCTGTTCAAGGCCGAGGACTCGCCGCCTTCGGTGGACGAACTGGGCAACGGCGCAGCGCCAGGCAGCCCGCTGCCGGCGGATGAAGCGGCACCGATGGATCTGTTCTGATCGGGCGCAATGCAGCTGGTTTATCGGGCGCCGCGGCGCCTGGCACCGGCTATGCCGGTGTTCGCGGGTAAACCCGCTGCCACAGGGATCGAACCAGATCTAGAAATCTCGGCAAGTCAGTTGCGCCCACGATGTCTTCGGGACACCCACAAACAAAAAGCCCCGGCTCTTGCGAGCCGGGGCTTTTTCATGTCGCTACAACGGCATCAGCCGTTGAATACGTCATCCACGCTTTTCAGCGGGTAGTGCTTCGGATACGGCAGGGTGGCCACGCCGGATTCGATGGCGGCCTTGGCCACGGCATCGGAAACCACGGTGATCAGGCGCGCGTCCAGCGGCTTCGGAATGATGTACTCACGGCCGAACTCCAGGGCCTGCACGCCATAAGCCTCGCAAACTTCCTTCGGCACCGGCTGCTTGGCCAGGTCCTTGAGGGCGATGGCGGCGGCGATCTTCATTTCTTCGTTGATGCGCTTGGCGCGGACGTCCAGGGCACCACGGAAGATGAACGGGAAGCCCAGTACGTTGTTGACCTGGTTCGGGTAGTCGGAACGACCGGTGGCCATGATCACGTCGCTACGGGTTTCGTGAGCCAGTTCCGGCTTGATTTCCGGATCTGGGTTCGAGCAGGCGAACACGATCGGGTTGGCAGCCATCGACTTCAGGCCTTCTGGGCTCAGCAGGTTCGGGCCGGACAGGCCAACGAACACGTCAGCGCCATCCAGGGCGTCGGCCAGGGTGCGCTTGTCGGTGGCGTGGGCGAACTGGGCCTTGTACTGGTTCAGGTCGTCACGGCCAGCGTGGATCACGCCGCTGCGGTCGATCATGAAGATGTTCTCGACCTTGGCGCCCATGCTCACCAGCAGCTTCATGCAGGAGATGGCCGCGGCGCCGGCGCCCAGGCAGACGATCTTCGCTTCGTCGAGCTTCTTGCCGGCGATTTCCAGGGCGTTGATCATGCCGGCCGCGGTAACGATCGCGGTGCCGTGCTGGTCATCGTGGAACACCGGGATGTCGCACTGTTCGATCAGGGTGCGCTCGATCTCGAAGCACTCTGGCGCCTTGATGTCTTCGAGGTTGATGCCACCGAAGGTGATGGAGATGCGGCGCACGGTGTCGATGAAGGCCTGCGGGCTCTCGGACTCGACCTCGATGTCGAATACATCGATACCGGCGAAACGCTTGAACAGAACACCCTTGCCTTCCATGACCGGCTTCGAGGCCAGCGGGCCCAGGTCGCCCAGGCCGAGGATCGCGGTACCGTCGGAAATCACCGCGACCAGGTTGCCCTTGCCGGTGTACTTGTAGGCCAGCTCCGGATCGCGGCCGATCTCGCGCACAGGCTCGGCGACACCCGGGCTGTAGGCCAGGGCGAGGTCGCGGGCGGTGGCGGTTGGCTTGGAGAGCTCTACGCTCAGTTTCCCCGGACGAGGCTGAGCGTGGTATTCGAGAGCGGCGGTTTTCAGGTCTGACATGATGGGCATTCCGCTATTTACTGTTCTGACGGACCGCCGAGGATACGCAAAGTGCCGGGGGGCGACAAGACTGCCCGGTCACTATGTGTCAAGGCCTCTGGCCTACGACTTTACGCTATAACCCACGGGGCTTACGGAGCCCAGTGTGTACAATCCAATAGCAAACTGTCTACAACTATTTAGGCTCCACCATGCTCGGATCGGTCAATGGCAACAGCCAGCGTCGCTGCCCCGGCTTGAGCCCGCCCTTGCGGGAACGATCCAGCACCCAGCCGCGCGCCTCGACCTGACGTCCCTTGAGGTTAGCGAAGAAGCTGGCAGGAAAGTCGCGCTGCAGACGAGCGGGTACCTGCAACACCACGCTGTCGTCGAGCTCCAGCCAGGTACCACCACGATTGCGCTCGATACTCGTGATTTTGCCGCTGATGACGGCAAAGCCGGTCTGTCGGATGTCTCCAGCGCGCAACACCGGCGACTGTCGCCAAAGCCCTGCCGCAGCCTTGCGCGCCTGCTGCTCGGCTTGCTGCTGGCAGCTCGACAGGCTCACATTGGGCGCGATGGCCACGCGGTAGCCCAGTCCCTCGCTGAGCAGTTGTGCTTCGAGATTGTTGCCACTACGACCATAGAGGTGCGCCAGGGTGCGCCCGTACTTGTCCTTGGGTTCGCGCCCCGGCACCAGCCCGACGCGCCCATCGCTGGCCTTGACCAAGGCCTGCAGGCGGCGCTTGGCGGCCTCGGCATAAGGCTCGCTGGTGCGTCCCTTGCGGCCGATTTCCGGTGCGTTGATGCCGATCAGCCGCACACTGCGTCCGTCGACCAGCCGCACGGTGTCGCCATCGACCACATTGCGCACCGCTACCTGCTGCGGCTGGCCAGGCAACGGGCAGAACGCCAGGGCCGGGAAGTGCCAGATCGCGCCCACAAAAAAAGCGCCCACAAGGGGCGCTTTTTTTTGCAGCAGCGCGAACCTCGAGAGATTCGCCATGCGCATGATTACTTCTTGGTACCGAACATACCGAAGCGATCGGCGAACTTCTGTACGCGACCACCGGTGTCCAGGACTTTCTGCTTACCGGTGTAGAACGGGTGGCACAGGTTGCAAACGTCGATCGCCAGGACGCTGCCCAGGGTCGAACGGGTTTCGAATTTGTTGCCGCAGCTGCAGGTGACTGCAACTACTTCGTAGTTCGGATGAATATCTGCTTTCATGGTCACTTCCTCGAGCTGCGTGCCGCCACCCAACACCTATTGTTGAATACCGCACGTAATTAGGCGGCGAATAATACCAGAGCACAGGGCCAACGCAAGTTGTCGCTTGCACCGACTGTCGTCTGCTAGGCTCGCCTGATTTGCAAACGCCCTCCAGAGACCTTCCGCGTGTCCGACGTCATCCTGCGCCTTGCCCTGCCCTCGCCCCTGCGTCGCCTGTTCGACTACCGGGCCACCGCAAGCATGGCGCGCCAGGCGCTGATGCCCGGCATGCGCATCCGCGTGCCGTTCGGTCGCCGTGAAATGATCGGCGTGCTGGTGGAGGTCGCCGAGCACAGCGAAGTCCCGGCCGACAAGCTCAAGCCCGCCAGCGCCCTGCTCGACCCCGTCTCCCCCGTACCGCCGGCACTGTTCAAGCTGTGCCTGTGGACAGCCCAGTATTACCAACACAGCCTGGGCGACACCTTGAGCTGGGCCCTGCCAACGCTGCTGCGCCAGGGTGAACCGGCCGAGGCGCGCCAGGAACGCTTTTGGCACGTCGCCCCCGGAGCGCGCCTGGAAGACCCGCGCATCGCCCGCGCGCCACGCCAGCGCGAGGCGCTCAAGACCTTGTCGCAACATCCCCACGGCGTGGCCCACGCCCTGCTGGGCAAGCTGGGCCTGAACAAGGACAGCCTCGACCTGCTGCTGGCCAAGGAACTGGTGCAGGTCGAAGTGCGCCGGCACCTGCCTGCGGCGCGACACGAACACTGGCTGGCACAGCCTGAACTGCCGCTCAACGAGGAACAGCGCGCCGCCTTCGAGGCCGTGCGCTCGGGTTTTGGCGCCTTCCATGCCTACCTGCTGGCCGGGGTCACCGGCAGCGGCAAGACCGAGGTCTACCTGCACCTGATCCGCGAGACCCTGGAGGCGGGCAAGCAGGCGCTGATCCTGATTCCCGAGATCAACCTTGGCCCGCAGACCCTGCAACGCTTCGAGCAGCGCTTCAACGCCCGAATCGCCCTGCTGCACTCGGCGGTGAACGACCGCGAGCGCCTGGACGCCTGGCTGGCAGCCCGCGACGGCGAAGCCGACATCATCATCGGCACCCGCTCGGCGCTGTTCACGCCGATGAAAAACCCCGGGCTGATCATCATCGACGAGGAGCACGACGGCTCTTATAAACAGCAGGAAGGCCTGCGCTACCACGCCCGCGACCTGGCAGTGGTCCGCGCGCATCAGGAGAACATCCCGATCCTGCTGGGCTCGGCCACGCCGTCGCTGGAAAGCCTGCACAACGCCCACAGCGGCCGCTACGGCCTGCTGCGCATGAACCAACGCGCCGGCGGCGCCAAGCCGCCACGTTTCCTGCGCCTGGATGTGCGCAGCCTGCCGCTGGACAGCGGCATCAGTGGCCCGCTGCAACAGGCCATTCGCCAGACCCTGGAGGCCGGCCAGCAGGTGCTGGTGTTCCTCAACCGCCGTGGCTTCGCGCCGACCCTGCTGTGCCACGACTGCGGCTGGCTGTCGGAATGCCCGCGTTGCGACGCGCGCATGACCGTGCACCAGCGTTCGGGCGTGCTGCGCTGCCACCATTGCGGCTACGACGAGCGCCTGCCGCTGCAGTGCCCGCAGTGCGCCCATGTCGACCTGCGCCCGGTGGGCGCCGGCACCGAGCGCGCCGAAGAGCGCCTGAAAGTGCTGTTCCCCGAGTATCCGGTCCTGCGCGTCGACCGCGACAGCACCTCGCGCAAGGACGCCATGCAGCAACTGTTCAGTACCATCCAGCGCGGCCAGCCGAGCATTCTGGTCGGCACCCAGATGCTGGCCAAGGGTCACCACTTCCCCCGGGTGACCCTGGTGGCCATCCTCGATGCCGACGGCGGGCTGTTCTCCGGCGATTTCCGCGCCAGTGAACGCATGGCCCAGCTTATCGTCCAGGTAGCAGGTCGCGCCGGGCGCGCCGAAGAGCCGGGCAAGGTCATCGTGCAGACCCACCTGGCCGACCATCCGTTGCTGGTGCAACTCACCGAGCAAGGCTACTTCGCCTTCGCCGAACAGGCCCTGAGCGAGCGCCGCGCCGCCGGCCTGCCGCCCTTCGCCCACCTGGCCCTGCTGCGGGCCGATGCGCACAAGCCGGGCCAGGCCGAGAGCTTCCTCGACGAAGCCTGCGCCGCCGCCGAGCGGCTGTTGCAGGAACAGGGCCTGCACGGCATCGAGCTATTGGGCCCGGTACCCGCGCCGATGGAGCGACGGGCGGGGCGCTTCCGTGCGCAACTGTTGCTCCAGGCCAATGCCCGGGCGCACCTGCATCGACTGATCAGCGCCTGGTTGCTAGTGTTGGAGCAAATGCCGTCGGGGCGACAGGTGCGCTGGTCGCTGGATGTCGATCCGGTCGACCTTTATTGAGCGACAAGCTGCAAGCCTCAAGCTGCAAGAAACAGCTGCCTTGCGCCGGAGCCTCTACTTGCAGCTTACCGCTTGAAACTTGCAGCTCGCCGCTGAAAGGTTGGCAACCCGCCCCCGGCAACGGATAATGCCCAGTTTTTCCACCTGCGCATCGAAGCGCTCACCGCGCTTGCGGTCGAAAAGAGAATCCCATGAAAGACACCATTCGCCAGCTGATCCAGCAAGCCCTCACCCAACTCGTCACCGAAGGTGTGTTGCCTGAAGGGCTGACGCCGGCGATCCAGGTGGAAAACGCCCGTGACAAGACCCACGGCGACTTCGCCAGCAACATCGCCATGATGCTGGCCAAGCCGGCCGGCATGAAACCGCGCGACCTGGCCGAAAAGCTGATCGCCACCCTGCCCGCCAGCAGCGACATCAGCAAGGTCGAGATTGCCGGCCCCGGTTTCCTGAACTTCTTCCAGAACACCGATGCCCTGGCCCAGCGCCTGGACGCCGCCCTGGCCGATGAGCACCTGGGTGTGCGCAAGGCCGGCCCGGCAGAGAAGGTGGTGATCGACATGTCGGCGCCGAACCTGGCCAAGGAGATGCATGTCGGCCACCTGCGCTCGACCATCATCGGCGACAGCGTCGCCCGGGTGCTGGAGTTCCTCGGCGACGACGTCATTCGCCAGAACCACGTGGGCGACTGGGGCACCCAGTTCGGCATGCTACTGGCGTACCTGGAAGAAAACCCGATCACCAGCGACGAGCTGTCGGACCTGGAAAACTTCTACCGCGCGGCGAAGAAGCGCTTCGACGAGTCCGAGGACTTTGCCACCCGCGCCCGTGGCCTGGTGGTCAAGCTGCAAGCCGGCGACCCTGAATGCATGGCCCTGTGGACCCGCTTCAAGGACATCTCGCTGTCGCACTGCCAGAAGACCTACGAGCTGCTCAACGTCAAGCTGACCATGGCCGACGTGATGGGCGAGAGCGCCTACAACGCCGACCTGGCCAACGTGGTCGCCGACCTCAAGGCCAAGGGCCTGCTGGTCGAGGACCAGGGTGCCCAGTGCGTGTTCCTCGAAGAATTCAAGAACGCCGAGGGCGAGCCACTGCCGGTGATCGTGCAGAAGGCCGACGGCGGCTACCTGTACGCCACCACCGACCTGGCCGCCGTGCGCTACCGCAGCAACAAGCTGCAGGCCGACCGCGCCCTGTACTTCGTCGACCAGCGCCAGGCCCTGCACTTCAACCAGGTGTTCGAAGTCGCGCGCCGCGCCGGTTTCGTCGGCCATCCGATGAAGATGGAGCACATGGGCTTCGGCACCATGAACGGCGCCGACGGCCGCCCGTTCAAGACCCGCGATGGCGGTACCGTCAAGCTGATCGACCTGCTCACCGAGGCCAAGGAGCGTGCCTACGCTCTGGTCAAGGAGAAGAACCCGGCGCTGGCCGAGGACGAACTGCGTCACATCGGCGAGGTGGTCGGCATTGGCGCGGTCAAGTACGCCGACCTGTCCAAGCACCGCACCAGCGACTACAGCTTCAACTTCGAACTGATGCTCAACTTCGAAGGCAACACCGCACCATACTTGCTATACGCCTACACCCGCGTGTCCGGTGTGTTCCGCAAGCTCGGCAAGGGCTTCGACGAGGTCGACGGCAACATCGTGCTGCAGGCCGCCCATGAACAAGACCTGGCCGCGCGCCTGGCGCAGTTCGGCGAGATCCTCAACAACGTCGCTGAAAAAGGCACGCCGCACGTGCTGTGCAGCTACCTGTATGACCTCGCCGGCCTGTTCTCCAGCTTCTACGAGAACTGCCCGATCCTCTCCGCCGACAGCGCCGAACAGCAGCAGAGCCGTCTGCGCCTGGCCGCGCTGACCGGTCGCACCCTCAAGCAGGGCCTGGAGCTGCTCGGCCTGGAAACCCTGGAGCGCATGTAAGGTGGCTGCAAAGAAAAAGCCCGCACCCAAGCGCGGCGCCAGCCGCCACCAGCCACCCGCCAAGCAGCCGATCCCCGGCTGGGTATGGCTGGCGGTCGGCCTGACCGTTGGCGCCTTCATCGTCTTCCTGATGAAGCTCGAGCCCGGTGGTGGCGATATCAAGCGCGCCAAGCCCGAGCAGCAAAAGCCGGAGAAGGTGATCGAGACCAGCAAGACCACCGCGCCGACACCCCAGCAGCCGGTAAAGCCGAAGTACGACTTCTATACCCTGCTGCCGGAGTCGGAGGTGATCGTGCCGCCAGAGGCCGTGCCGGAGAAGACTCCGCCGGTACCGGCGCAACCGCCCGTGCCGAGCACGCCAGTTACTCCGGCGGAAGCGGCGAAGATCGACACCGCCCGCGCCCAGGCGGCGTTGCTGGGGCAGACACCTCCACCGGCGCCACCAGTGATCAAACCGGCGGCCACCACCCAGTTCTTCCTGCAGGCCGGCTCGTTCCGCAAGCAGGCGGACGCCGACAAGGTCCGCGCGCAGATCATCCTGCTCGGCCAGGCGGTCAAGGTGGAGTCGGGGACGGTCAAGGAAGAGACCTGGTATCGCGTGATGGTCGGGCCGTTCAGTAACCGCGAACAGCTGACCGTGGCGCAGAAGCAACTGGCCGGGGCCGGCTTCAGCAACCTGCTGTTGCAACAGCGCCGCCAGTAAGCGCCAAGCTACGAGCCTCAAGCGTCAAGAAAAAGCAGGATCGACCTGCCCCCTTCTTGCAGCTTGTGGCTCGCAGCTTGCCGCCATCAAACCCGGCGCCGCTCAGCGTTGACCTGAGAAATTTGGCTGTTGAGTGTCCAGAAGTCATACAGCACGCCGAGCAGGAACAAACCGCCGGTGAACAGGTAGATCAACGCACTGATCCACTTGCCCTGATACAGCCGGTGCACGCCGAAAATACCCAGGAAGGTCAGCAGGATCCACGCCAGGTTGTAATCCACGCCGCCCGATTCGAAGCGCGTGTCCGCCTCACGATCCATCGATGGGATCAGGAACAGGTCGATCAACCAGCCGATACCCAGCAATCCGAGAGTGAAGAACCAGATAGTCCCGGTGATCGGCTTGCCGTAGTAGAACCGGTGCGAACCGGTGAAACCGAAGATCCACAGCAGGTAGCCGAGGACCTTGCTGTGGGTGTCATGCGAAGGGGCACCCTGTTGATAACCATTCATTCGAAGCCCTCATGGGTTAGCCGAAAATTTTCTAACGAAAAATGTGACTTTTTCGTTTTGACCCGACATATGGTACGTGCCTGAGCGACCAACGGATCAGAATCTGATCAAAAAGCTGTTATAAAGTTGCGCGCCAACACTTATAAGAGCTTCATCTATGCCACCTTTCTTCAAGACATGGCTGACCCTCTGCCTTTTGTTACCCCTGGCCGCCCACGCCACCAACCGTGAGCAACGACTTCCCAGCGGCTTCACCGGCTACACGGCCAACGCCGACGCCACGGTGAAACGCGCCCCGGTTCAATACCGCAGCACCACGACCACGCTGCGCACCCGCCCCGGCAACGCCGCCAAGCAACATGCCGTGGGCATGCAAGCCGTCGCGATGTCGCCAAAGCAGAGCAGCGAAGTGCTCAGCCGCGCGGTGAATGTGCTCGGCACGCCCTATCGCTGGGGCGGCAGCAGCCCGAAAAAAGGCTTCGACTGCAGCGGCCTGGTCAAGTACGCCTTCAATGACGTGGCCGATGTCGACCTGCCGCGCACCTCCAATGCCATGGCCCAGGGCCAAGGCGTGAAGGTGGCCAAGGGCGACCTCAAGCCAGGCGACCTGATCTTCTTCAACATCAAGAGCCGGCGGGTCAACCATGTTGCCATCTACCTGGGCAACGACCGCTTCATCCACGCGCCGCGCACCGGCAAGCGGGTAAGCATCGACAGCCTGGAAAAGCCTTACTGGCAGAAGCACTACGTGGTGGCCAAGCGCGTGCTGCCGAAAGATCAACAGGCACTGCGCCTGGCCAAACGCTGAAACGCGGCCAACGCGTATCCTGTGGGAGCGGCTTTAGCCGCGAAGCAAGCGACACGGTGGATGGCACCGGCTTTGCCGGTGTTCGCGGCTAAAGCCGCTCCCACAGCGACCGCGCTAGCTTTAGCAGTTGAGCAAGACAGTTGCTCCCACAGTGACTGAGGTGTACTTCCAGTCTCTAGCCCACTATCAAGCCCCGCGCCGCCAGCGCCTGCATCGCCCCCTCCATCGTGCGCATTCCCACCCCCGCGCCGGTCTGCATCAACGAATAGATCTGCGTCATCCGTCCTTCGCGGATCAAGTTGCGCACCGCAGGCGTCGCCACCAGCACCTCACGCGCCGCCACACGCCCGCCATCCCGGCGCTGGACCAGCACCTGCGCGACCACCAGCCGCAGCGACTCGGCAAGCATCGTACGCACCAACGGCTTTTCCTCCGGCGCGAACACCTCCACCAACCGGTCGATGCTGTTCAGCGCCGAGCGCGTATGCACGGTAGCCAGCACCAGGTGCCCGGTTTCCGCCGCCCGCAGCGCCAGGCGGATGCTCTCCAGGTCACGTAGCTCACCGACCACGATCACATCCGGGTCCTGACGCAGGGCACTGCACAAGCCCTGGACAAAGTCACGGCTGTGGCTGCCCATTTCACGTTGATTGACCAGGCTGCGTTGACCGCTGTGGATAACTTCGATCGGGTCTTCGAGGGTGACGATGTGCAACGCATAGTCGCGGTTCAGCCGATCGACCAGTGCGGCCAGGGTGCTGGACTTGCCGCTGCCGGTCGGGCCACCCACCAGCACCAGGCCATCCCGGCAGCGGCCAATGTGCTCAAACACCTCCACCAAATCAAGCGCCTCGATATTCGGCACCTGCGCCGGGATCAAGCGCACGCTGGCGCCCAGCCCAGCGCGCTGGCGGAACAGGTTCAAGCGAAAACGCCCCAAATCCGGCAGGCTCAACGCCAGGTCCAGTTCATCCGCGGCCAGCCACTGCTGACGCTGCCCGCCATTGAGCAATGCAGTCATCCCGCGCTCCAGTGCCACCGCCGTCACCACCGGAAAGTCCAGGCGCTGCAACACACCATCGACACGCAGCAGCGGCCGCTCGCCCACGGCCAGATGCAGGTCGCTGGCCCCTGCGGCCAATGCCCGCTCCAACAGCTCAGTCACATCCATGAGACTCCCCAACGACGATCAAGCAGGTAGAATGCCGCAGACCCCAAACCGCCGGCGACGAACCATGTCCACCCTAGCAGACAACATTTCCGTCATTGCCCGCCGTATCGACAGCGCGGCCAGGGCCGCCGGACGCGATCCGGCCAGCGTCCAGCTGCTGGCGGTGAGCAAGACCAAGCCCGCCAGCGCCATCCGCGAGGCCTACACCGCCGGCCTGCGCGATGTGGGTGAGAATTACCTTCAGGAAGCCCTGACCAAACAACAGGCACTTTCCGACCTGCCCTTGATCTGGCACTTCATCGGCCCCATTCAGTCGAACAAGACCAAGTCCATCGCCGAGCACTTCGACTGGGTACATTCCGTGGATCGCCTGAAGATCGCCCAACGCCTCTCCGAGCAGCGCCCCGCCGGCCTGGCGCCGCTGAACATCTGCCTGCAGGTGAATGTCAGTGGCGAGGACAGCAAGTCCGGTTGCGCGCCCACCGAGCTACCAGCCCTGGCCCAGGCGGTGAACGCCCTGCCCGGCCTGCGCCTGCGCGGGCTGATGGCGATTCCGGAGCCGACCGAGGACCGCGCCGAGCAAGAGGCCGCCTTCGCCACCCTGCGCCAGCTCCAGGCGCAGCTGGACCTTGGCCTGGATACCCTGTCGATGGGCATGAGCCACGACCTGGAAGCCGCCATCGCCCAAGGCGCAACCTGGGTCCGCATCGGCACCGCCCTGTTCGGTGCCCGCGACTACGGCCAGCCCTGATTCCATGCTTAACTCACTCTTTCCCTCAAGGACCTGACATGAGCAAGACTCGTATTGCCTTTATCGGCGCCGGCAACATGGCCGCCAGCCTGATCGGCGGCCTGCGCGCCCAGGGCCTGGACGCCGCGCAGATCCGCGCCAGCGACCCGGGTGCCGAAACCCGCGCACGGATCCAGGCCGAGCACGGCATCGAAACCTTCGAAAACAATGCCCAGGCCATCGATGGCGTGGACGTGATCGTGCTGGCGGTCAAGCCGCAGGTCATGAAGGCAGTCTGCGAGACGCTGAAGCCGAACCTGAAACCCGGCCAGCTGGTGGTCTCCATCGCTGCCGGCATCACCTGCGCCAGCCTGCAGGCCTGGCTGGGCGCCATCCCGGTGGTGCGCTGCATGCCCAACACCCCGGCGCTGCTGCGCCAAGGTGTCAGCGGCCTGTACGCCACCCAGCAGGTCTCTGCCGAGCAACGCCAACAGGCCGAACAACTGCTGTCGGCCGTCGGCACTGCCCTGTGGCTGGCCGAAGAACAGCAACTGGATGCCGTCACCGCCGTTTCCGGCAGCGGCCCGGCGTACTTCTTCCTGCTGATCGAGGCCATGACCGCCGCCGGCGAAAAACTCGGCCTGCCGCGTGAAACCGCCTCGCAACTCACCCTGCAGACCGCCCTGGGCGCCGCGCGCATGGCGGTTGCCAGCGATGTCGACGCCGCTGAGCTGCGCCGTCGCGTCACGTCGCCGGCCGGCACCACGGAAGCGGCGATCAAATCGTTCCAGGCCAACGCTTTCGAGGCGATCGTCGAGCAGGCACTGCAAGCCGCGGCGACCCGCTCCGCCGAACTGGCCGAACAACTGGGCAAATAAGGAGCCTTTGATGAATGCACTGTCCGGCGCCGCGATCTTCGTGGTGCAAACCCTGGTCAGCCTGTACCTGGTGATCGTCCTGCTGCGCTTCGTTCTGCAGCTGGTCAAGGCCGACTTCTACAACCCGCTCAGCCAGTTTGCCGTGCGGGCCACCCAGCCACTGCTCAAGCCCCTGCGCCGGGTGATCCCCAGCATCGCCGGCCTGGACACTTCGTCGCTGCTGCTGTCGATCATCATCCAGGCGCTGCTGATGGCCTTCGTGCTGATGGTCACCTACGGCACCTTCGGTGACATCCTGCACCTGCTGATGTGGGCGATCCTGGGCATCACCTCGCTGTTCCTGAAGATCTTCTGGGTAGCGATGATCGTCATGGTCATCGTTTCGTGGGTCGCGCCGAACAGCCACAACCCGGCCGCCGAACTGGCCTACCAGATCAGCGAGCCAGTGCTGGCGCCGTTCCGCCGCCTGGTGCCGAACCTCGGTGGCATGGACATCTCGCCGATCTTCGCCTTCATCGCCATCCAGGTGATCCAGTCGTTCCTGATGCCCCAGCTGGCGGCCTACGCCGGCATGCCGCAAGAGCTGTGGCGGATGATCTGACCCCGTGCGCGTCCAGCGGCAAGCCTTTGCTTGCCGCTGGGGATAGCGCTCTTTAGACTTACGCCTCCGTCAAGCGTGAGCAGGGTCGATGTCCACTGTCCTTCCCGAAGATTCCGTCGGTCTGGTAACACCGCAAATCGCCCGGTTCGATGAACCGCTGGCCCTGGCCTGCGGCCGCTCCCTGGCCTCGTACGAACTCATCTACGAAACCTACGGCCAGCTCAACGCCAGCGCCAGCAACGCCGTGCTGATCTGCCATGCGTTGTCCGGCCACCACCATGCCGCTGGCTACCATGCCGCCACCGACCGCAAGCCGGGCTGGTGGGACAGCTGCATCGGCCCCGGCAAGCCCATCGATACCAACCGTTTCTTCGTGGTCAGCCTGAACAACCTCGGCGGTTGCAACGGCAGCACCGGGCCCAGCAGCATCAACCCGGCCACCGGCAAGCCCTACGGCGCCGATTTCCCGGTACTGACCGTGGAAGACTGGGTGCACAGCCAGGCGCGCCTGGCCGATCGCCTGGGCGTCCAGACCTGGGCCGCCATCGTCGGCGGCAGCCTCGGCGGCATGCAGGCGCTGCAATGGACCATCACCTACCCGGACCGTGTGCGCCACTGCGTGGACATCGCCTCGGCGCCCAAGCTGTCGGCGCAGAACATCGCCTTCAACGAAGTGGCGCGCCAGGCAATCCTCACTGACCCCGAATTCCATGGCGGCTCGTTCCAGGACCAGGGCGTGATCCCTAAGCGCGGCCTGATGCTGGCACGTATGGTCGGTCACATCACCTACCTGTCCGACGACTCGATGGGCGAAAAATTCGGCCGCGAACTCAAGAGTGACAAGCTCAACTACGACTTCCACAGCGTCGAGTTCCAGGTCGAGAGCTACCTGCGCTACCAGGGCGAGGAGTTCTCCGGGCGTTTCGACGCCAACACCTACCTGCTGATGACCAAGGCGCTGGACTACTTCGACCCGGCCGCGGCCCACGCTGGCGACCTGGCGGCGACCCTGGCGCATGTCACGGCGGACTACTGCATCATGTCGTTCACCACCGACTGGCGCTTCTCGCCGGCCCGCTCGCGGGAGATCGTCGATGCGCTGATGGCGGCGCGCAAGAACGTCTGCTACCTGGACATCGACTCGCCCTACGGCCACGACGCCTTCCTCATCCCGACACCCCGCTACATGCAGGGCTTCGCCAACTACATGAACCGCATCGCTGTCTGAGGACCCCATGAGAGCCGACCTGGAAATCATCCAAGACTGGATCCCCGCCGGCAGCCGGGTACTCGACCTCGGTTGCGGCAACGGCGAACTGCTGGCCTCGCTGCGCGAGCGCAAGAACGTCACCGGCTATGGCCTGGAGATCGACGCCGACAACATCGCCGCCTGCGTGGCCAAGGGCGTCAACGTCATCGAGCAGGACCTCGACAAGGGCCTGGGCAACTTCGCCAGCAACAGTTTCGACGTGGTGGTCATGACCCAGGCCTTGCAGGCCGTGGAATACCCCGACCGGATCCTCGACGAGATGCTGCGGGTGGGCCGCCAGTGCATCATCACCTTCCCCAACTTCGGCCACTGGCGCTGCCGCTGGTACCTGGCGACCAAAGGCCGCATGCCGGTATCGGACTTCATGCCGTATACCTGGTACAACACGCCGAACATCCACTTCTGCACCTTCGAAGACTTCGAGAACCTGTGCCACGAACGCAGTGCCAAGGTCCTCGATCGCCTGGCCGTCGACCGCCTGCACCGTAATGGGTTGGGTGGCCGGCTTTGGCCTAATCTTCTAGGTGAAATCGGTATCTATCGGGTCAGCAGCCCGGGCCTGCAGGAGCACCAGCTCGCGGTCTGACCCTCGCGAACGGAGGAATGCGATCATGCGTCGACTAGCACTGTTTCTGATCAGCCTGTGCCTGGCCTGGCCGGTACTGGCCGCCGATGCCGCCAGGCCCGAACGCAAGCAGGACTTCGGCGACGTGACGGTGCACTACAGCGCCTTCACCTCGAGCATGCTGCAGCCCGACATCGCCGCCGCCACGGGCCTGACCCGCAGCAAGAACCAGGGCGTACTCAACATCGCCGTGCTCAAGGCCGGCAAGCCGGCCATGGCGGTGGTCAGCGGCACCGTGAAAGACCTGACCGGGCGCGGCAACCCCCTGTCGTTCAAACAGATCACCGACCAGGGCGCGGTTTACTATATCGCCCAGTTCAAGATCGAACAGGCCGAGACCGTCACCTTCGACCTCAACATCGAGTCCGGCGGCGTCAGCCACACTCTCAGCTTCAACCAGGAAGTGTTCCCAGGCGAATGATGAATTTCCAGCAACTCGTATTGGCCAGCCACAACGCCGGCAAACTCAAGGAACTGCAGGCCATGCTCGGTGACTCCGTGCAGCTGCGTTCGATCGGCGAATTCAGCCAGGTAGAGCCGGAAGAGACCGGCCTGTCGTTCGTCGAGAACGCCATCCTCAAGGCGCGCAACGCCGCACGCATCTCCGGCCTGCCGGCCCTGGCCGACGATTCGGGCCTGGCGGTGGACTTCCTCGGCGGCGCGCCGGGCATCTACTCGGCGCGCTATGCCGACGGCAAGGGCGACGCGGCGAACAACGCCAAGTTGCTCGAAGCCCTGAAAGACCTGCCACCGGAACAACGCGGCGCGCAGTTCGTCTGTGTCCTGGCCCTGGTGCGCCATGCCGACGACCCGCTGCCAATCCTCTGCGAAGGCCTGTGGCACGGCAGCATCCTGTTCGAGGCCAGCGGTGAGCATGGGTTCGGCTATGACCCGCTGTTCTGGGTCCCTGAGCGCAACTGCTCCAGCGCCGACCTCGCCCCGGCCGACAAAAACCTGCTCAGCCACCGCGCCCGCGCCATGGCCCTTTTGCGTCAACGTCTGGGCCTGGCATGACCGAAAAGCTGTCCTTGCAGCCGGCGGGGTTGATCCTTCCCGAGCTCCCGCCGCTGTCGCTGTACATCCACATTCCCTGGTGCGTGCGCAAATGCCCGTATTGCGACTTCAACTCGCACCAGGCCAGGCCATCGCTGCCGGAAGACCAGTACATCGACGCCTTGCTCGCCGACCTGGACCAGGAACTGCCTGCCGTCCAGGGACGCCCCATCAGCACGATCTTCTTCGGTGGTGGCACGCCGAGCCTGTTCAGTGCCAATGCGCTGGGCCGCCTGCTGCGCGGTGTCGAGCAACGCATCCCGTTCGCCCCGGACATCGAGATCACTCTCGAGGCCAACCCGGGCACCTTCGAGCAGGAGAAGTTCAAGGCCTACCGGCAGACCGGCATCAACCGCCTGTCCATCGGCGTGCAGAGTTTCCAGCCCGCCAAACTCGAAAAGCTCGGGCGCATCCACAATGGTGCCGAAGCGGTGCGCGCCGCTGACATGGCCCGTGCGGCAGGCTTCGACAACTTCAACATGGACCTGATGCACGGCTTGCCGGACCAGTCGCTCGACGACGCACTGGGCGACCTGCGCCAGGCCATCGAACTGGCGCCGACGCACCTGTCCTGGTACCAGCTGACGGTAGAGCCGAACACGGTGTTCTGGAACCAGCCGCCCGAGCTGCCCGAGGACGACATTCTTTGGGATATCCAGGAGGCCGGCCAAGCGCTGATGGCCGAGCATGGCTACCGGCAGTACGAAGTCTCGGCCTATGCCCAGGCCGGTCGCGCCGCACGGCACAACCTGAACTACTGGCGCTTCGGTGACTTCATCGGCATCGGCGCAGGTGCCCATGGCAAGCTGTCGTTCCCGGATGGTCGCATCCTGCGCACCTGGAAGACCCGCCTGCCCAAGGACTACCTAAACCCCGCCAAGCCGTTCAAGGCAGGCGAAAAGCTGTTGCCGGTCGATGAGCTACCCTTCGAGTTCCTGATGAACGCACTGCGCCTCACCGATGGCGTGGAAGCCGAACTGTTCAGCCGGCGCACCGCTCTGCCTCTGGCACAACTGGCCGAAGCCCGTCGCGAAGCCGAACAAAAAGGCCTTTTGCGGGTCGAACCGGATCGGTTGGCAGCCACGCCGCGTGGCCAACTGTTCCTCAACGACCTGCTGCAGTACTTCTTGAATTAAGGATGACCCATGGACCTGGTACTTGACCTGCTCTCGACCGTTTCCCGCTGGAGCCGCAGCAACCTGTCGGAGATCTCGCTGGCCCTGGTGGGCTGCCTGCTGGTGCTGTTCGGCACCGATATCAAAGGCTGGGTGGAAGGCCGCCTGGGCGGCTTGGCTGGCGCCCTGCGGGTGCCGTTCATGGCCCTGCTGGTGATGATCGGCAGCGGCGCGGCACTGATCTACGCAACGCCGTGGGTCGTGAAGGGGCTGGGGCAGTTCAACAACTATGCGCTGGCACCGGTGCTGCTGGTGGTGCTGGTGTTGATTGGCGTGGTGGCTGATCGGCGGGGTTGAGCGCTTGCTAAAAGCCGCCCTGGCTTGCCAGGGCGGCCTCTCACCCAACTAGCCCTTAATGGGCATCGTCGAAGTGATCGCGCAGGAAGTCTCTTGCGGTCCTGAATACGACCAGGATACGGATGAGCTTCCAGACACGGCTCAGCTTATTCAGCAAACGCTTCATATGCCTTGGCCTCCGTGTTGGCTGGGCCAATCTTCCAGCGCTTGACCGGCACTTCGGCGCCTTCGGAGATCATGTGAAGTCTCTCCAGTGAAGTGGCCAGGTGGGTGGCCCTTCGAGAAACTACCGGCGCGGTTCGTGGGCCGCGTCGAAGGGGCCGAGAATGAGTTCGTTTCCCGGCCCATCACTGGACTAATCCACATGAGAGCGGCGCCACTTTACGCCAGTAGAAAACTCAATGTTGTTACTGGCACGTTCACAGTTAATGCTGGATATTTCCAGCATTGACGTAGTATCAAGGCAGCCCTAGTATCGCGCTTGTGAAGTCTCTCCAGTGATACTGAAGTAGGCAGGCCTAGGGCTCGTAACCCAAAGCCCGCATAAAAAAACCGCCTTTCTCAAGGCGGTTTTTTGTACCTGCAGTTTCGCAGGTTTGAAGGGCTGCTCCGAACGAACCCGGCTCAGCCCACCTTCTCGAATTTCAAGTCCCACACCCCATGCCCAAGGCGCTCGCCGCGGCGCTCGAACTTGGTGATCGGGCGCTCTTCGGGGCGTGGCACGTAGGCGCCATCAGCCGCCTGGTTACGATAGCCGGGCGCTGCGCTCATCACTTCCAGCATGTATTCGGCATAGGGCTCCCAGTCGGTCGCCATGTGGAATACACCACCGGGCTTGAGTTTGCGACGCACCAGCTCGGCAAACTCCAGCTGGACGATACGGCGCTTGTGGTGACGGGCCTTGTGCCACGGGTCGGGGAAGAACAGCATCAGGCGATCGAGGCTGTTGTCGGCCACGCAGCGGTTGAGCACCTCGATGGCATCACAGTCGTACACCCGCAGGTTCTTCAGCCCCTGGGTCAGCACGCCGTTGAGCAGCGCACCGACGCCTGGACGGTGTACTTCGACACCAATGAAGTCCAACTCGGGCGAGGCCGCGGCCATTTCCAGCAGCGAGTGGCCCATGCCAAAGCCGATCTCCAGGGTGCGCGGCGCCGAACGGCCGAACACCTGGTCGTAGTCCACCGGGCTGTCAGCCAACGGCAGGATGAACAGCGGGCCGCCCTGGTCCAGGCCGCGTTGCTGGCCTTCGGTCATGCGCCCAGCGCGCATCACGAAGCTCTTGATGCGGCGGTGCGGGCGGGCTTCGCCGTCTTCGGTGATCGGCGTTTCTTGCGATTCAGTCATCGGGGGCTCTTACTTGATCAGACCTTCCAGCGGCGAGGACGCGCTGGCATAGAGTTTCTTCGGCATGCGCCCGGCGAGATACGCCATGCGGCCGGCAAGGATCGCGTGCTTCATGGCTTCGGCCATCAACACTGGTTGTTGCGCGTGGGCGATGGCCGAGTTCATCAGTACGGCCTCGCAGCCCATTTCCATGGCGATGGTGGCATCGGAGGCGGTACCCACGCCGGCATCGACCAGCACCGGCACCCTGGATTCTTCGAGGATGATCTGCAGGTTGTAGGGGTTGCAGATGCCCAGGCCGGTGCCGATCAACCCGGCCAGCGGCATGACAGCGATGCAGCCGGCTTCGGCCAGCTGGCGGGCGATGATCGGGTCGTCGCTGGTATAGACCATCACGTCAAAACCATCCTTGACCAGCACTTCGGCGGCCTTGAGGGTTTCGATCACGTTGGGGAACAGGGTTTTCTGGTCGGCCAGCACTTCCAGCTTCACCAGCGTCCGTTTCTCGTGGGACTTGTGGCCATCCAGCAGCTCACGGGCCAGGCGGCAGGTACGCACCGCCTCGACCGCATCGAAGCAACCCGCGGTGTTCGGCAGGATGGTGTACTTGTCGGGCGACAACACATCGAGCAGGTTCGGCTCGCCCGCATTCTGACCAAGGTTGGTACGACGCACGGCCACGGTGACGATCTCGGCACCCGAGGCCTCGGTGGCCAGACGGGTTTCTTCCATGTCACGGTACTTGCCGGTGCCGACCAGCAGGCGCGACTGGAAAGTGCGCCCGGCCAGGATGAAAGGCTTGTCGCTGCGAACGTTGCTCATCGATGTTCCTCTGGAAAGGTTACGGGCTTCTGGATGAATCGGCGGGGCGCGCTCAACCACCGCCAATGGCATGAACCACTTCGACCTGGTCGCCTTCGCTCAATGGCGTGCTCTCGTGCTGGCTGCGCGGCACGATGTCCAGGTTCAGTTCCACCGCCACCCGGCGACCGGCCAGCTCAAGCCGGCCCAGCAGCGCCGCGACGCTTTCGCCCTCGGGCAGTTCGTAAGGTTCACCGTTCAGTTGAATGCGCATGCGCACGGCCACCATTGTTCTTTGGGGCCCGCATTCTAGCCCCGATCCACCCCGCAACCCAAGGGCGGCGCGCGCCATTAGTCGCGATTGTGGACCGTTCGGTCAGCCCAGGCGCCAGGCGGCCAGGCCCAGGCACAACCAGCCGGCGAGGAAGCACAGGCCGCCCAGTGGTGTGATCATGCCGAGCTTGCCGAGGCCGCTCAGGGTCAGGACGTAGAGGCTACCGGAGAACAGCAGGATGCCCAGCGCGAACAGACCGCCGGCCCAACCAACCAGGCGCCCGGGCAGGTGCGCCGACAGCAGCGCCACGCCGAAGATCGCCAGGGCGTGCACCAGCTGGTAGGTGACGCCGGTATGGAAGATCGCCAGGTAGTCGGCACTGAGCCGGCTTTTCAGGCCATGGGCGGCGAAGGCACCGAGCGCGACGCCGGTAAAGCCGAAGAACGCGGCGAGCATCAGGAAGCTGCGAAGCATGGGACGACTCCTCGAAAGGGGTCTGTATAATGGCCCGTTCCTACGGTCCGGCCAAGCCATCAGCATGCTGTCATCCCTACTCCGCCGTCTCTACCGCGCCTTGCTCTGGTTCGCCGCCGGCAGTATTGCCGTGGTCCTGGTTCTGCGCTGGGTCCCGCCGCCGGGCACGGCGCTGATGGTCGAGCGCAAGGTGGAGTCGTGGGTCAGCGGCGAGCCGATCGACCTGCAGCGCGACTGGACGCCCTGGGCAGATATCTCCGATGAGCTGAAAGTGGCAGTGATCGCCGGCGAAGATCAGAAGTTCGCCAGCCACTGGGGCTTCGATATCCCGGCGATCCAGGCCGCGCTGGCCTACAACGAGCGTGGCGGCAAGGTGCGCGGCGCCAGCACCCTTACCCAGCAAGTCGCCAAGAACCTGTTCCTGTGGTCCGGGCGTAGCTGGTTGCGCAAGGGCCTGGAAGCCTGGTTCACCGCGCTGATCGAGTTGTTCTGGTCGAAAGAGCGGATCCTCGAGGTGTACCTGAACAGCGCCGAGTGGGGCAAGGGCGTGTTCGGTGCCCAGGCGGCGGCGCGTTATCACTTCGGTGTGGATGCCAGCCGACTGACGCGGCAACAGGCCGCACAGTTGGCGGCGGTGCTGCCGAGCCCGATCAAGTGGAGTGCTGGCAAGCCGAGTGCCTATGTAGCCAGCCGGGCGGGATGGATCCGTCGGCAGATGAGTCAGCTGGGTGGGCCGAGCTACCTGATGCAGCTGGATGCTTCGCGCAAGCTTTGAGTTTCGTGATTGCAATGCCGGCCTTGCCGGCGAAGTGGCCCGAGCAGACAACACAAATGAAAAGGCCGCTTGCCCAGGAGGCAAGCGGCCTTTTCAATCCAGCCAGGGCGCCGATCAGATAGTAATCAATGCCTTGACCTTGTTCATCGCGTTCTTTTCAAGCTGACGAATCCGCTCGGCCGACACGCTGTACTTCTCGGCCAGCTCATGCAAGGTGGCTTTCTCCTCGGCCAGCCAACGCTGGTAGAGGATGTCGCGACTGCGGTCATCCAGGCCCTGCAGGGCCTCATGCAGGTTGCTGGTGGAGTTGTCGCTCCAGTCAGCGTCTTCCAGCTGCACGGCCGGGTCGTAACGGTGGTCTTCCAGGTAATGCGCCGGCGACTGGAAGGCACTGTCGTCGTCGGCTTCGGCCGCCGGATCGAACGCCATGTCCTGGCCGCTCAGACGGCTTTCCATCTCGCGCACTTCACGGGGCTCGACGCCGAGGCTCTCGGCCACGCGATGCACTTCGTCGTTGTTCAACCAGGCCAGGCGCTTCTTCTGGCTGCGCAGGTTGAAGAACAGCTTGCGCTGGGCCTTGGTGGTGGCCACCTTGACGATGCGCCAGTTGCGCAGGATGAACTCGTGGATCTCAGCCTTGATCCAGTGCACCGCGAAGGACACCAGACGCACGCCCATCTCCGGGTTGAAGCGCTTTACCGCTTTCATCAGGCCGACGTTGCCTTCCTGGATCAGGTCGGCCTGGGCCAGCCCGTAGCCTGCGTAGCTACGGGCGATGTGGACAACGAAACGCAGGTGGGCCATCACCATTTGCCGAGCGGCCTCGAGATCCTGCTCGTAGAAGAGACGCTCGGCCAGTTCACGCTCCTGCTCCGGTGTCAGCAAGGGGATGCTGTTCACCGTGTGCACATAGGCTTCCAGGTTTGCACCGGGAACCAGGGCATAGGCAGGTTGCAACGAATTGGTCATTCAAGTACCTCCGGCTTACAGACTCATGCCTTTTGGGCACTGCCAGCATAGACAAGGAACCGTTGTACAAGTTCCATTATGAAAAATTTGTCAATACTGGCCACAAAACATTATCGCGGCGCCAGCTCGTTCAGGTGGCGAGCCACCGCGATCCATGCACCGATATACCCCAACAGCACCGCGCCGATCAAGAGTGAAAGACCGTCCGCAGCGGGAACGCCACCCAGGGCGAAATCACTGCCGTACAAGCCGGACAGCCCGACCACCGCGTCGTTGAGCCAGTTCAGGCCGAACGCCAGGATGCCCCAGGCCAGCACGCCGGCACCCAGGCCGTACAGCGCACCCATGTAGAGGAACGGCCGGCGCACGTAGCTGTCGGTGCCGCCCACCAGCTTGATCACTTCGATCTCGACACGGCGGTTTTCAATATGTAGACGAATGGTGTTACCAATTACTAACAGCAGCGCGGAAATCAACATCACCGCCAAGCCAAAGACAAACCGGTCACCGAGCTTGAGGATCGCGGCCAGACGCTCGACCCACACCAGGTCCAACTGGGCCGCCTCGACCCGCGGCAGCTCCGACAGGCGCTGACGCAGGGCCTCCAAGGCGGGCTTGTCGACCTCGGTCGGGGTCACCACCACCACGCCAGGCAGCGGGTTGTCCGGCAGTTCGCGCAGGGCCTCGCCCA
This sequence comes from Pseudomonas xantholysinigenes, assembly GCF_014268885.2. Classification (NCBI taxonomy): domain Bacteria; kingdom Pseudomonadati; phylum Pseudomonadota; class Gammaproteobacteria; order Pseudomonadales; family Pseudomonadaceae; genus Pseudomonas; species Pseudomonas xantholysinigenes. The sequence continues at coordinate 5,260,499 of NZ_CP077095.1, forward strand.
GCCCGGACTGCTGCTGGAACTCTTCCAGCGCCTGTTCGCGGCTGACGTACTGGGCCTCGGCAACGCCCGGCATGCCCTTGATCTCGTCGCGCAGGGCCTCGCCATCGCGGCTGCTGGCATCGAGCTTGAGGTACAGCGAAATCTGCGCCGCGCGCTGCCACGAACCGCCGAGTTTCTCGACGTTCTTCAGCAGCAGCGACAAGCCCATGGGCATGCTCAGGGCCACCGCCATTACCAGGCAGGTGAAGAAGCTGCCGATCGGCTGCTTACCCAGGCGGCGCAGGCTGTCGGCCAGGCTCGCACGGTGGCTTTCCAGCCAGGCGTGCAGCAGGGTACGGAAGTCCGGGCCATCGTCGTCATGATCGCCGCGCTTGCTCTTGCCCGGTTGCGGGTCGGCGGCCTTCGGCGCGACGCGCTCGGAAACCTTGGGTGTACGTGTGGTGCTCATTGCCCGGCCTCCCCATCGCCGATCAAGCGGCCGCGTTGCAGCGTCAGCATGCGGTGGCGCATGCGCGCGATCAGCGCCAGGTCGTGACTGGCGATCAAGACAGTGGTGCCCAGGCGGTTGATGTCTTCGAACACGCCCATGATCTCGGCGGCCAGGCGCGGGTCGAGGTTACCGGTGGGTTCGTCCGCCAGCAGCAATGCCGGCTGGTGGACGATGGCGCGGGCAATGCCGACGCGCTGCTGCTGGCCGGTGGACAGGTCGGCCGGGAACAATTCGCCCTTGTCGGTCAACGACACGCGCTCCAACGCCGAGTCCACGCGTTTGGCGATCTCGGCCTTGGACAACCCGAGGATTTGCAGCGGCAGGGCGATGTTGTTGAACACCGTGCGGTCGAACAACAGCTGGTGGTTCTGGAACACCACGCCGATCTGCCGGCGCAGGAACGGAATCTGCGCGTTGCTGATCTGGCCCAGGTCCTGGCCGGCCAGCAGCAGCTTGCCGCTGGTCGGACGTTCCATGGCCAGCAGCAGGCGCAGCAGGGTGCTCTTGCCGGCGCCGGAGTGGCCGGTGACGAACAGGAACTCGCCACGACGCGCCCGGAAGCTCAGTTCGTGCAGGCCGACATGGCCGTTGGGATAGCGCTTGGCTACCTGTTCGAATCGGATCATGAAGGTTCCCGCTCGGCGAACAGCGCCTTGACGAAAGGTTCGGCCTCGAAGGTGCGCAGGTCGTCGATGCCTTCGCCCACGCCGATGAAGCGAATCGGGATGTTGAACTGCTTGGCCAGGGCGAAGATCACCCCGCCCTTGGCGGTGCCGTCCAGCTTGGTCAGGGCCAGGCCGGTCAACTCGACGCTCTGGTTGAAGTACTTGGCCTGGCTGATGGCGTTCTGCCCGGTACCGGCATCGAGCACCAGCAGCACCTCGTGCGGCGCCTCGGCATCGAGCTTGCCCATGACCCGACGGACCTTCTTCAGCTCCTCCATCAGGTTGTCCTTGGTGTGCAGGCGACCGGCGGTGTCGGCGATCAGCACATCGACGTTACGGGCCTTGGCGGCCTGCACGGCGTCGAAGATCACCGAGGCCGAGTCGGCGCCGGTGTGCTGGGCGATCACCGGGATCTGGTTGCGCTCGCCCCACACTTGCAGCTGTTCCACCGCGGCGGCGCGGAAGGTGTCGCCAGCGGCGAGCATGACCTTCTTGCCTTCGAGCTGCAGCTTCTTGGCCAGCTTGCCGATGGTGGTGGTCTTGCCGGCGCCGTTCACGCCAACCACGAGGATCACGTACGGCTTGTTCTGCGCCTCGATCTTCAGCGGTTGCTCAACCGGGCGCAGCAGCGCGGCCAGCTCGTCCTGCAGCGACTTGTACAACGCGTCGGCGTCGGCCAATTGCTTGCGGGCGACCTTTTGCGTGAGGTTCTGGACGATGGTCGAGGTGGCCTCGACGCCAACGTCGGCGGTCAGCAGGCGGGTTTCGATCTCGTCGAGCAGGTCGTCATCGATGACTTTCTTGCCCAGGAACAGGCTGGCCATGCCCTCGCCGATGCTGGCGCTGGTCTTCGACAGGCCTTGCTTGAGGCGGGCGAAGAAGCCTGGCTTGGCGGGCTCGGCAGCGACTGGAGCCGGTTCCACGGCAGCCGGAGCGGGAGCGACAGGCGCTTGTGACTCGAGCACAGGGGCGGGTTCAGCCGCCACCGCTTCGGGGACCGGTCGTTCGGGGATAGCGGGCGGGGTCTTGGGCTCAAGGTCAGGCACCAGTGCCACCGGCTCTTCCGCGACCGGCAGCACCAAGTTGCTCACTGGCGCGGCGGGTGTTGGCTCGGCCACCAGCGTTTGCAGGTCCGCAGCATTCGCGGGCAAGCCCGCTGCCACAGGGGGCTGCGGCGCTTGCGGCAGAGCGAATGGCTCAGGCTCGGCTGGGGCCTCTACTGGCACAGGCTGGGGTGCTTCGACCACCGGGGCAGGCTGAGGCGCAACGGCAGGCTCAGGTTCGACCGGCGCGATTACCGGTGCCGGCTGTGGCGCCTCGGCCACCGGAGCGGGCTGCTCGACGGCGGGTTGCGGCACCACCGGTGCCTCGACCGGCGGTTGTGGGCTTTGCGGCTGTTCGGCGACAGGTTGCTCCGGCTTCTTGCGGAACCAGCTGAACAGGCCTTTCTTCTCGCCAGCCGCGGCCGGCGCTTTTTTGTCGTCGTTGGAACCAAACATGGAAGACGGCTATCTCAGGGTAGCGATGGGCCAGCAGCGGCGCATCGGAAATTCTCGTGTCACGCAGAACAGACTACCGTAGGGCCATCGGGTTCATGCGCAACGTTTTGTCGTAAGGGCCTGCGGGCCAGAACGGCGACAGGCATGGTCGCCAGGCAACCGGATCAGTATCCTAGCACCTCCTGGCCCGCCGACGCTAAACCCAAGCGGGCCGCCGAACAGGTTAAACACCGTATGAATGCTCTAGCCCGCCGCGCCGCAGGCCTGTTGCTCGGCACCTTGTGCCTGCCGCTTGCGACTTTTGCCGCCGATGTGCAGCCCACCCATGAATTCATCCTCGACAACGGCCTGAAAGTGGTCGTGCGCGAGGATCACCGCGCCCCGGTGGTGGTCTCGCAGATCTGGTACAAGGTCGGCTCCAGCTACGAGACTCCGGGCCAGACCGGCCTGTCCCATGCCCTGGAACACATGATGTTCAAGGGCAGCGCCAAGGTTGGTCCCGGCGAGGCCTCGCGCATCCTGCGCGACCTCGGCGCCGAGGAAAACGCCTTCACCAGCGACGACTACACCGCCTATTACCAAGTGCTGGCCCGCGACCGCCTGCCGGTGGCCTTCGAACTCGAGGCCGACCGCCTGGCCAGCCTGCGCCTGCCCGCCGACGAGTTCAGCCGGGAAATCGAGGTAATCAAGGAAGAGCGCCGCCTGCGCACCGACGACCAGCCCAACGCCAAGGCCTTCGAGCTGTTCCGCGCCATGGCCTACCCGGCCAGCGGCTACCACACCCCGACCATCGGCTGGATGGCCGACCTCGAGCGCATGAAGGTCGAGGAGCTGCGACACTGGTACGAATCCTGGTACGCGCCGAACAACGCCACCCTGGTGGTGGTCGGCGACGTCAAGCCCGACGAAGTGAAGGCCCTGGCGCAGAAGTACTTTGGCCCTATCCCCAAACGCGCCGTGCCGCCGAGCAAGCTGCCGCTGGAGTTGGCCGAACCCGGCCAGCGCCTGTTGACCCTGCATCTGCGCACGCAACTTCCCAGCCTGATCTACGGTTTCAACGTCCCGGCCCTGGCCACCGCCAAGGACCCGCGCAGCGTCAACGCCCTGCGCCTGATCTCGGCGTTGCTCGACGGCGGCTACAGCGCGCGCATGCCGGCACGGCTGGAGCGCGGCCAAGAGCTGGTGGCGGGCGCTTCGTCCAGCTACAACGCCTTCACCCGCGGCGACAGCCTGTTCATGATCTCGGCCACGCCCAACGTGCAAAAGCACAAGACCCTGGCCGAGGTCGAGAAAGGCGTCTGGCAACTGCTCGACGAACTCAAGACCACCCCGCCCAGCGCCGAAGAACTGGAACGCGTGCGCGCCCAGGTCATCGCCGGCCTGGTCTACGACCGCGACTCCATCAGCAGCCAGGCCACCACCATTGGCCAGCTGGAAACCGTCGGCCTGTCCTGGAAACTGATCGACAGCGAGCTCGACGACCTCAAGCGCGTCACCCCGCAGGACATCCAGGACGCCGCCCGCACCTATTTCACCCGCGAACGCCTGAGCGTTGCCCATGTACTGCCCGAGGAGTCCGCTCATGAGTGATCGCAGCGCACCGCGCTACACCTTGTTCGGCCTGGCGATCATCGTGCTGGTGGTGGCCCTCGCGGTGCTGCTGGCCCGCCCGGCCCAGTCCGACAACCAGGCCACGCCAGACACCGCGGCCCGCCCGGCCAACACCCTGCAGTCGCTGGCCGAGCTCGATGGCAAGGCGCCGAGCCGGCGCCAGTTGGACATCCAGCACTGGACCACCGCCGAAGGCGCCCGCGTGTTGTTCGTCGAAGCCCGCGAGCTGCCGATGTTCGACCTGCGCCTGACCTTCGCCGCCGGCAGCAGCCAGGACGGCAGCGTCCCGGGCCTGGCCACCTTGACCAACGCCATGCTCAACGAGGGCGTTGCCGGCAAGGACGTGACCGCCATCGCCGAAGGCTTCGAAGGCCTGGGCGCCGACTTCGGCAACGGTTCCTACCGCGACATGGCGGTGGCCTCGCTGCGCAGCCTCAGCGCCGTCGACAAGCGCGAGCCGGCGCTCAAGCTGTTCACCGAGGTGGTGGGCAAGCCGACCTTCCCCGAAGATGCCCTCACGCGCATCAAGAACCAGATGCTCGCCGGTTTCGAATACGAGAAGCAGAACCCGGGCAAGATCGCCGGCAAGACGCTGTTCGCCAACCTCTACGGCAATCACCCCTACGCCCACCCCAGCGATGGCACCGCGCAGACCATCCCCGGCATCACCCTGGCGCAACTGCGCGCGTTCCACGCCAAGGCCTACAGCGCCGGCAACGCGGTGATCGCCCTGGTCGGCGACCTCAGCCGCGGCGAGGCCGAGGCCATTGCCGCCCAGGTCTCCGCCGGGCTGCCCAAAGGCCCGGCCCTGGCCAAGCCCGGGCAACCAGTGGCGCCCAAGCCGGGCGTGACCCATGTCGACTTCCCGTCCAAGCAGACCCACCTGATGCTGGCCGAGCTTGGCATCGACCGTAACGATCCGGACTGGGCCGCCCTGTCGCTGGGCAACCAGATCCTCGGCGGTGGCGCCTTCGGCACCCGCTTGATGAGCGAAGTGCGCGAGAAGCGCGGCCTGACCTACGGCGTGTACTCGGTGTTCAGCCCGATGCAGGTGCGCGGCCCGTTCATGATCAACCTGCAGACCCGCGCCGAACTCAGCGAAGGCACGCTCAAGCTGGTCCAGGACATCCTCGCCGAGTACCTGAAGAATGGCCCCACCCAGCAAGAGCTGGACGACGCCAAGCGTGAACTGGCCGGCAGCTTCCCGCTGTCCAATGCCAGCAATGCCAGCATCGTCGGCCAACTGGGCGCGATCGGCTTCTACGACCTGCCACTGAGCTGGCTGGAAGATTTCATGCAGCAATCCCAGGCGCTGACTGTCGAGCAGGTCAAGACCGCGATGAACAAGCACCTCGCGGCGGACCAGCTGGTGATCGTCACCGTCGGCCCGAAAGTGGCGCAACAGCCGCTGCCGGCCCCCACTGACAAACCCGCCGAGCAACCGCTCGGTGTACCGGAGCACTAATGGCAAGACCCAACACCCCCGCGCGCCCGGCCCCGGGCGCCAGCAAGGGCCCCGGCCAGCTGCGCATCATCGCCGGCGAGTGGCGCAGCCGCCGCCTGGCCGTGCCGGAAGGCGACGGCCTGCGTCCGACCCCCGATCGTGTACGCGAGACCTTGTTCAACTGGCTGGCACCCTACATCGAGGGCGCCCAGGTGCTCGACGCCTTCACCGGCAGCGGCGCGCTGGTGCTCGAGGCGCTGTCGCGTGGCGCCGAGGATGCCGTGGCGCTGGACAGCAACCCGGCGGCCATCGCCAACCTCAAGCACAACCTCGAGCTGTTGCGCTGCCCGCGCGGACAGATCCTGCAGACCGACGCCCTGCGCTACCTGCAAGGTCCGACCAAGCAGCAATTCGACGTGGTGTTCCTCGACCCGCCGTTCCACCAGGACCTGCTGGCCAATACCTGCAACCTGCTGGAACAGGGCCAGTGGCTGCGCGAACAGGCGTGGATCTACACCGAAAGCGAAGCCGCCCCTTCCTCACTGCCGATGCCGGGCAACTGGCGCCTGCACCGCGAGAAAAAGACCGGCCAGGTGCACTACGCCCTGTGGCAGCGGACGGCAACCGACCAATAGCGCAGGTACAGTGGCGGTGTTTCATGGCACTCTAGGCGGGCACAACACGAGCCCCGCCGCATGCCCAGCCTCACCGCCACCTTCCGCCCGGCCACCGGCCTGTCCAACCCCCACCTGCAAACCTTGTGGGGGCCGCTGTGGCGCAAGCTTCCCGACCTGTCACGCCAGCGCGAACGGCTGTGGCTGGCCGACGGCGACTTCCTCGACCTCGACTGGCACGGCCCGCACCAGCCCGACGCACCGCTGGTGCTGGTGCTGCACGGTCTGACCGGTTCATCCCACTCCCCATACGTCAAAGGTTTGCAGCAAGCACTGCAGGCGCAAGGCTGGGCCAGCGTCGCGGTGAACTGGCGTGGTTGCTCGGGCGAACCCAACCTGCTGGCGCGTAGTTACCACTCTGGGGCGAGCGAGGACCTGGCCGAAACCATCCGCCACTTGCGCGCCCAACGACCGCTGGCACCGCTGTACGCCGTGGGCTATTCGCTCGGTGGCAACGTGCTGCTCAAGTATCTGGGCGAAAGTGGTTCGGCCAGCCAATTGGAAGCGGCGGTGGCGGTGTCGGTACCTTTTCGCCTGGACCAATGCGCCGACCGCATCGGCCAAGGGTTTTCCAAGATCTACCAGGCGCACTTCATGCGCGAGATGCTGGCCTACGTGCAGGACAAGCAGCGGCATTTTCGCGACCAGGGCCACCATCAAGGGCTGGCCGAGATCGAACGCCTGGGGCCTTTGCGCAACCTGCGGACCTTCTGGGACTTCGATGGACGGGTAACCGCGCCGCTCAACGGTTTCAGCGATGCCCACGATTACTATCGGCGCGCCTCGAGCCGCTATTACCTGGGCGAGAACCGCACGCCGACGCTGATCATCCAGTCCAGCGACGATCCATTCGTGTTCGACCATAGCCTGCCAAACGCCCATGAGCTGGCGGCAGGGACACAGTTCGAATTGCACAGCCGAGGCGGCCATGTCGGTTTTGTCGACGGCAGCCTGCGCAATCCGGGGTATTACCTGGAGCGGCGGATTCCGCAGTGGCTTCTGGAAGGTCGATAACGGTAATTCTGCAGGAGATCGCTCAGGCAACCCTCCCCTGTGGGAGCGGCTTCAGCCGCGAACACCGGCACAGCCGGTGCAGGCACCGCGTCGCTTGCTTCACGGCGGTTCGGCGCCCCGATAAACCCGCTCCCACAGGCGTAGCGCATGGCATGAGGTCGGCGCGGTCCCTGTAGATACCGTCTTGACTCTCACCCCGCAAGAGGGATTTTGGGGTCAAACGGTATCCCCGACTTCACCACCCCGTAAACCAGGTGCAGCAGCTTGCGCATCGCCGCGCAGACGATCTGTTTGTAAGCTTTGTGCCGGCTGCTCAACCGCTCTGCCAGTTCCTTCACAACAGGGTTATGTCTGATTGAGACAGTGCCTGACATCCACAAGCCTGCACGCAGCCTTGAGGCGCCTGTACGCGAAATAGTGCTCTTACCTATGAACTCTCCCGATTGCTGCACCACTGGGTTTAAGCCTGAAAACGCGACAATCGCAGAAGGGCTTTGGTATTTCAGTGGATCGCCCAGTTCGGCGAGCAGCAACGTAGCAGTGGTGTCACCCAAACCATCAATCGAGGTAATCAGCTCACGTCGCTTGCGCAGGTCTGGATCATCATCGATCGTCTGCTCGATGGCCTTCCTGGTCTTTTCCAGCTCTTCGTTGATGTGCCCGATTACGTCTTGAATCGACTGCTGTACCGCATCTAGTGCGACATCCAAACGATTCTGCTCCATCTGGCGCATTTCCTTGAGGTCGTCCAGTCGCCGCACCAGAGCACGCAAGCGGCGCTGCGCAGGGGGCTCAGGCTCCCACTGGCGAAGCGAGACAGCCTTTTGTTGGCCATAGGCAGCAATGACTTTGGCGTCAGCCTTATCTGTTTTGACGCGCCGAAGCTCCACGTCAGCGAATTTCGCAATCACCGCCGGGTTCAGAATGCACACCCGATAACCTTGGTTGTGACAGTGCTCGGCCAGCGCTTCGTGATAGATGCCTGTAGCCTCCATAACAATCCAGGCGCCTGGTTCAGCATGGCGCTCAAGCCAGTCGCTAAACTGCCTGAACCCTCCAGGATCATTGGACAGCTTGGCTTTGGTGCGCATCTTGCCATTGGGGAGCGGGATGGCAATGTCGAAAGATTTTTTGGCGACATCAACGCCAACAAAGACGGACATGATCTCCTCCTTCAAACTACGAAAGTCGATCACCCTACACTCAGTTCAACCTTGTTAATGCGTGCTCACGCCGGGGGCGGGCACTAGATACCGTTCGAACTCGTCGAGTGGGGTTGGAAGACCAGAGCGTTATCTACAGTGCGGGCTTGATGCCCTTGGAGCGGCTCTGCTTCAAGGCCTTCCCTCGATGATCAGTCGAGAACTTTCGCCTCTAGGGAGGCGAAAGTCGAGATACAAGGAGCGGCCTTGCGTCGCGAAAGGGCTGCGCAGCAGCCCCAGCAATTTCGATCATGGCTCCGAATCTGGGTCAGTCGCCGGTCGCCACTGGGTGCTGCGGAGCATTGATCCACTCGCTCCAGGAACCTGCGTACAGCCGTCCCAGCGGGTATCCCGCCAGCGCCAGGGCAAACAGGTTGTGGCAAGCCGTCACCCCCGAGCCGCAGTAGGACACCAGCTGCCCTGGCGAACGATCGCCCAGTTTTTCGGCAAAACGCTGCTTGAGCTGCGCGGCAGGCAGGAATCGTCCGTCGCCACCGAGGTTGTCGGTGAACGCCGCGCATTGCGCCCCTGGAATATGCCCGGCCACCGGGTCGATCGGCTCGACCTCGCCTCGGAAACGCGGCAACGCACGGGCGTCGATCAGGGTCAGGTCTGCTTCGCCCAGATGCTTGACCAGGTGCTCGGCGTCAATCAGCAACTTCATGTCCGGCTCGCCGCTGAAGCTGCCCTCGCGCCGCAACGGTGGATCGAGGCTCAGCGGCAAATGCGCGGCATGCCAGGCCTTGAGGCCGCCATCGAGGATGAACACCCCGTCGCGCTTGCCCAGCCAGGCCAGCAGCCACCAGGCGCGGGCGGCATAAGCACCCGGGCCATCGTCGTAGAGCACTACCTCGCTGTCATTGTCCACACCCCACTCACGCAGGCGCTCGACCAGCCGCTGCGGGTCCGGCAACGGGTGTCGCCCAGTACGGCCCTTGATCACCGGCCCGCTCAGGTCGCGCTCAAGGTCGGCGAAATGCGCGCCGGCGATATGCCCCTCGGCATAGCTGCGTTGGCCATAGTCGACATCTTCCAGGGCAAAGCGACAGTCGAGGATCACCAGGCCGGGGGCGTCCAGGCGTTCGGCCAGTTGTTGCGGGGTGATCAGTTGCGCAAGGGGCATGACAATCTCCTGACAAGTGACTCGAAGGCCTTGGCTCAGTGCTCCAGGGCCTGGTTGAAAGGTACGTGGAATTCTTCGCAGAGGGTGTCCACGGCACTGCGCGCGGCGGGCGTGACGAAGCCCAGCTCCAGCACCAGTACCTGGTAGACGCCGCGCATGAACGCTTCTTCACCCAGGTGCGCGCTATGCTCGCGGGTGGTGCTGAGAAAACGCACCCAGGAGGTCAGCACGATCCAGGCATTGATGGTCAGCGATTCGATCTGCGCCGCATCCATGGCCAGGATCCCGGCTTCGACGAAGCCGCGGTAGATCGCCTGGCCCTGCTGCAGGCAACGCCGCGAAAAGCGCCGGTAGCGGGCGGCCAGCTCCGGATCGCTGTCGAGCAGGTGCTCGAGGTCGCGGTGCAGGAAACGGTAGTTCCACATCGCCGCCAGCAGCGCCTTGAGGTAAAAGCGCTTGTCCTCAACGGTGGCGACGCGGCCCTGGGGCGGGCGCAGGAAGCTGTCGACCAGTTCTTCGTACTGATTGAACAGCACGGCGATGATCGCCTGCTTGTTGGGGAAGTGGTAGTACAGGTTGCCGGGCGAGATTTCCATGTGCGCGGCAATGTGATTGGTACTGACACAGCGCTCGCCCTGCTGGTTGAACAGCTCCAGGCTGTTCTGCACGATGCGCTCTCGGGTCTTCATGCGCGGGGCCATGCTCAGCTCCAGTCTCCGGGCGTTCAAGTGATGGGGCATCTTACGGGCTATTGGCCGGCAACGTCAGCGCCAGGTTGCGTAAATGTCCGTTGATCTGGCCGAAGCAACACTCACCCTGGAACGAATTAGAGTATAGGCTCTATTAATCCTCAACCACGGGTGCCCGTGCCATGACCTCGATCATCACTCCGCCTCCTGCTGCATCCGACCTCGGCCTGGAGGCGATGTTCGCCGCCCAGCGCCAGGCATTCGTCGGCAATCCCATGCCCCCGGCGGCGCAACGCCGGCAGTGGCTGAAAAGCCTGCGCGAAGCGCTGGTCAATGAGCAGGAGGCACTGATCGCGGCCATCGACAGCGACTTTTCCGGGCGCAGCCGCGACGAGACCCTGATCGCCGAACTGCTGCCTTCGGTGCAGGGCCTGCGCCACGCCGAGCGCCATCTGCAGCGCTGGATGCGGCCTTCGCGCCGACGCGTGGGCCTGGCGTTCCAGCCGGCCAGCGCCAAGGTGCTGTACCAGCCACTGGGGGTGGTGGGGGTGATCGTGCCGTGGAACTACCCGCTGTTCCTCGCCATCGGCCCGCTGGCCGGCGCCCTGGCCGCCGGCAACCGGGTGATGCTCAAGCTCAGCGAGGCCACCCCGGCCACCGGCCTGTTGCTCAAGGCATTGCTGGAGCGGGTGTTCCCCAGCGACCTGGTCAGCGTGGTGCTGGGCGAGGTGGAAGTGGGCCAGGCCTTCTCACGCCTGCCCTTCGACCACCTGCTGTTCACTGGCGCCACCAGCGTGGGCCGTCATGTCATGCAGGCGGCCGCGCACAACCTCACCCCGGTGACCCTCGAACTGGGCGGCAAGTCGCCGGCCATCGTGTCGGCTGACGTGCCCCTGGACACCGCCGCCGAACGCATCGCCTTCGGCAAGCTCCTCAATGCCGGCCAGACCTGCGTCGCCCCCGACTACGTGCTGGTGCCACGCCCTCGGCTGGACGCCTTCGCCGACGCCTACCAACGCGCCGTGCGCCGACAATTCCCGCGCGTCACCGACAACCCGGACTACACCCGGATCATCAACCCGCGTCAGTTGCAGCGCCTGGAGCACTTGCTGGCCGATGCCCGCGAACGCGGCGCCAGGGTGCTCGACCTGTACCCCGACGAACCGCGCCAGGGCCGCTGCCTGCCGCCGCACCTGCTGCTGGAGGTGAACGACGGCATGCAGGTGATGCACGAGGAGATCTTCGGCCCGTTGCTGCCGCTGGTGCCCTACGACAGCCTCGACGACGCCCTGGCCTACATCAAAGAGCGCCCGCGCCCGCTGGCCCTGTACTACTTCGGCTACGACCGCGACGAGCAGGCCCGGTTGTTGCGCGACAGCCATTCCGGCGGGGTCTGCCTCAACGACACCCTGCTGCACGTGGCCCAGGACGACCTGCCATTCGGCGGTATCGGCCCCTCTGGCATGGGCCACTACCACGGCCACGAGGGCTTCCTGACCTTCAGCAAGGCCAAGGCGGTGCTGACCAAGCAGCGCATCAATGCCGCCCGGTTGATCTACCCGCCCTATGGCAAGGCCTTGCAGCGCCTGGTCTACAAGCTGTTCATCCGTTGATGCAGCGGCGCGAGCTGCTGCGCTTCGGCGTGGGCGCCACGCTGTTCCTGGGCGCGACCAGCCTGGTCGGCTGCACCCAGCAGGCGCCCTCGGCCGGCTACCAGGCACTGCGCGAGGACGACCTGCCGCTGCTGCGGGCCTTGATCCCCGTGGTGCTTGCCGGCACCCAGGCGACGCCGGAACAGGTGCTGCACAGCCTCGACCACAAGCTGGCAGCGCTGTCGCCGGCCATGCTCAAGCTCAGCCGGCAGTTGTTCGATGTGCTCAGCCTGCCCCTGACCCGCGGGCCGTTGACCGGAGTCTGGGGCAACTGGGCGAACGCTGGAGACGCGCAGATAGAGGCGTTTCTGCAACGTTGGCGCGACAGCTCACTGGACCTGCTGCGCCAAGGCCACGCGTCATTGCTGCAATTGCTGTTGATGGCCTGGTACGAACGCCCCGAAGCCTGGGCCGCCTGCGGCTACCCCGGCCCACCCAGGATCTGACTCATCGCCCCCAGGATTTCAACCACCCGGTAGTCGCCAGAGAAAAGCCCATGCCCGTGCCCGACCCGTTTCGCCAAGGCCTCGAACGAGGCTGGACCACCCATGACGGTTCACGCCTGGAACAGGACCTGACCCTCGAAGCCGACGTCGCCGTGATCGGCAGTGGCGCAGGCGGCGCCACCACCGCTGAGTCGCTCAGCGCCACCGGGTTGAAGGTACTGCTGATCGAGGAAGGCCCGCTGAAGACCAGCAGCGACTTCCATCTGCTGGAAAACGAGGCCTATGCCGACCTCTATCAGGAAGGCCTGGGGCGCCTGAGCAAGGATGGCGCCATCACCATTCTCCAGGGCCGCGCGGTGGGCGGCACCACCCTGGTCAACTGGACCTCGAGCTTCCGCACGCCACCCCAGACCCTGGAACACTGGGCCCGGGAACACGCGGTCAAAGGCCTCGACAGCGCCGCCATGGCGCCCTGGTTCGCGCGTATGGAGCAGCGCCTGGGCATCAGCCCCTGGGCGCTGCCGCCGAATGCCAACAACGATGTGCTGCGCCGCGGCTGCGAAGCCCTCGGCCATCGCTGGGCGGTGATCCCGCGCAATGTGCGCGGCTGCTGGAACCTGGGCTATTGCGGCATGGGGTGCCCGGTCAACGCCAAGCAGTCGATGCTGGTGACCAGCATCCCCGCCACGTTGGACAAGGGCGGCGAACTGCTCTACCTGGCCCGCGCCGCACGCTTCAGCCACGACGGCCAGCGCATCGACCACCTGCAATGCCAGGCCCTCGACGCCCAAGGCATCCAGCCCACCGGTCGCCAGGTGCGCGTCCGTGCCCGCCACTACGTGCTGGCCGGCGGCGGCATCAACAGCCCGGCCCTGCTGCTGCGCTCACAGGCGCCGGACCCCCACCAGCGCCTGGGCAAACGCACCTTCCTGCACCTAGTCAACTTCAGCGCCGCACAGTTCGACGCACCCATCGACCCCTACTACGGCGCCCCGCAGTCAATCTACAGCGACCAGTTCCAATGGCAGGCTGGTGTCACCGGGCCGGTCGGCTACAAACTCGAAGTCCCGCCACTACACCCGGCGCTGGCTAGCACCCTGCTCGGCGGCCATGGCCAGGACAATGCCCTGCGCATGGCCGAGCTGCCCCATACCCACGTGATGCTGGCGCTGCTGCGCGATGGCTTCCACCCCGACAGCCCGGGCGGCCAGGTGGAGCTGCGCGGCGACGGCTCGCCGGTGCTCGACTACCCCGTCACCGACTACCTGCGCGACGGCTTGCGTCGCGCCTGGCACAGCATGGCGCAGATCCAGTTCGCCGCCGGCGCGCGCCGGGTGTTGCCGGTGCACGGCGATGCGCGCTATGTCGACACGGCCGACCAGGCCCAGGCGATGATCGACCGACTCCCCCTGCAACTGCTGCGCATGCGCTTGGGCAGCGCCCATGTGATGGGCGGCTGCGCCCTCGGCGAAGACCCGCGCCAGGCGGTCTGCGACAGCCTCGGCCGGCACCACCAGCTGGAAAACCTGTCGATTCACGACGGTTCGCTGTTCCCCACCAGCATCGGCGCCAACCCGCAATTATCGGTATATGCCCTGGCCGCGCGGCTCAGCGACGCATTGATCGGCCGCCTGGCACCGCGCGCATGACAGCCAATGGCCGTACTGTCTATAGTGCCATCGGCCGGCCACGCGACTTGGCCGAGCGCAATCGCTGCGCTACCATCCGACTCCCCAACGCACTCCAGCCAGGATGACGCGATGAACCGAGTGTTGTACCCGGGTACTTTCGACCCCATTACCAAAGGCCATGGTGACCTGGTCGAGCGCGCCTCGCGCCTGTTCGACCACGTGATCATCGCCGTGGCCGCCAGCCCCAAGAAAAACCCCCTGTTCCCGCTGGAACAACGGGTCGAGCTGGCCCGCGAGGTCACCAAGCACCTGCCCAATGTCGAAGTCATCGGCTTCTCCACGCTGCTGGCGCATTTTGCCAAGGAGCAGGGTGCCAATGTGTTCCTGCGTGGCCTGCGCGCGGTCTCCGACTTCGAGTACGAGTTCCAACTGGCCAACATGAACCGCCAGCTTGCACCGGACGTCGAGAGCCTGTTCCTGACCCCGTCCGAGCGCTACTCGTTCATTTCCTCGACCCTGGTCCGGGAAATCGCTGCGCTGGGGGGGGATATCACCAAGTTCGTCCACCCGGCGGTGGCCGACGCGCTGACCGAGCGTTTCCGCAAGTAAGGCGCGGGGCAGGATGTCGCGCCCGCGTGCACTGCGGGCGCGAATCCGGCACAATTGCGCCCATCGCTTTGAAACATGCCCGGGCCCGATGCCCAGGCCGGAGTCCCCATGTCCCTGATCATCACCGACGATTGCATCAACTGCGACGTCTGCGAACCCGAGTGCCCGAACGCCGCCATCTCGCAAGGCGAAGAGATCTACGTGATCGACCCCAACCTGTGCACCCAGTGCGTGGGCCATTACGACGAGCCGCAGTGCCAGCAGGTCTGCCCGGTCGACTGCATCCCGCTGGATGAAGCCCACCCGGAAACCGAAGACGAGCTGATGGCCAAGTACCGCCGGATCACCGGCAAGGCCTGATGCCGTTCGTCGCCGCGATACGCCGCGCAGCCATCGGCGCCATCCTGGCGCTGCTGGCCACCAGTGCCCTGGCCGATGACCCGGGCCGCGCCGCGATCGCCAGCCCGCACCAGGCGGCCACCGCGGCGGCGCAACAGGTTCTGCAGCAGGGCGGTAACGCCTTCGATGCCGCCGTGGCCATCAGCGCCGCGCTGGCCGTGGTCGAGCCCTATGGCTCCGGCCTGGGCGGTGGCGGCTTCTTCCTCCTGCGTGAAAGCGGCGACACGCCCCGCTATGCCTTCCTCGACGCCCGTGAGCGCGCGCCCGCCGCCGCTCGGGCCGACATGTACCTGAAAGACGGCAAGGTGCAGCCCGGCCTGTCGATCAACGGCCCGCTGGCCGCCGCCATCCCCGGCCTGCCCCAGGCCCTGGCCGACCTCGCCGCCAGCCACGGCAGGCTGCCGCTCAAGGACAGCCTGGCCCCGGCCATTCGCCTGGCCAACCAGGGCTTCGCCGTCGACCGCATCTACCGCGACCGCGCGACCATGCGCCTGAACGCCCTGCGCGACGACGCCGAGAGCGCCCGGCTGTTCCTTGCCGCCAATGAGGTGCCGGCGCTGGGCACGGTAATCCGCCAGCCTGAACTGGCCGTCACCCTGCAAGGCCTGGCCGTGCATGGCCGCGACGGTTTCTATCGCGGCCCGCTGGCTCGGCGCCTGGTCGATGGCGTG
Organism: Pseudomonas xantholysinigenes; assembly: GCF_014268885.2. Classification (NCBI taxonomy): domain Bacteria; kingdom Pseudomonadati; phylum Pseudomonadota; class Gammaproteobacteria; order Pseudomonadales; family Pseudomonadaceae; genus Pseudomonas; species Pseudomonas xantholysinigenes. The sequence goes on from NZ_CP077095.1 coordinate 5,276,318, forward strand.
CGCCAGGCTGGCGGCATCTGGACCCTGGACGACCTGGCCGGCTACCGCACAGCCTGGCGCGAACCATTGCGCTACCCGTTGGCCGAACAGCGCGAGCTGATCAGCAGCCCGCCGCCCTCGGCCGGCGGCATCGCCCTGGCCCAGAGCCTGGCCATGCTCCAGCGCCTGCCCTGGCAGAGCGCCGAGCCGGTGCAGCGCAGCCACTATGTGATCGAAGTGCTGCGCCGGGCCTACCGCGACCGCGGCCTGCTGGGTGATCCGGACTACGTCGGCAACCCGATCAATCGCCTGTTGGCGCGGCACTACCTGACGGGGCTGGCCGACAGCATCGATGTGCGCCAAGCCACCCCGAGCAGCGCCCTGCCACCTTCACCCGCCTGGCGCGAAGGTGACCACACCACGCACTTCTCGGTGATCGACGCCCAGGGCAACGCCGTTTCCGCCACCCTGTCGGTCAACCTGCCATTCGGCGCGGCGTTCAGCGTGCCCGGCACGGGCCTGGTGCTGAACAACGAGATGGATGATTTCGCCGCCGATCCCGGGGGCAGCAACAGCTACGGCCTGGCCGGCAGCCAGGCCAACGCGGTGGCGGCGGGCAAGCGGCCGCTGTCGAGCATGAGCCCGACCTTCATCGAAAGCCCCGGCCAGTTCGCCAGCTTCGGCACGCCGGGTGGCAGCCGGATCCCGAGCATGGTGCTGCTGTCGGTAATGGGCTTCCTCGAAGGACGACCGGTGGCCGAGTGGCCAGCGACGCCGCGCTATCACCATCAGTACCTGCCGGATGTGGTGGAGCATGAGCCGGGGACGTTCAGCGCAAGACAAAAGACCGAGCTTGAAGAACGTGGGTATCGGTTGAGGGATGTCGGGCGCCAGTACGGCAATCAGCAGGTACTGTACTGGGACAAGGCTGGTGGGACCATGGAAGCGGCCAGTGATCCCAGGGGTGTGGGGCAGGCGACAGTCGTCGACTGATCCGATTCAAACTCCTGTAGGAGCCAGCCTTGCTGGCGAATCAGGCAACGCGATGCCTGGCACCGGCTACGCCGGTGTTCGCGGGCAAGCCCGCTCCCACTGGGATCGCTGCACGTATTGACTCAACGCTGGCATTTCGGGCAGAACACGCTCGCCCGCTGCCCCAGCTTCACCTCGCGCAGTTCGGTACCGCACAGCTTGCACGGCTGCCCGCCGCGCCCGTACACGAACAACTCCTGCTGGAAGTACCCCGGCTGCCCATCGCCACCGATGAAATCGCGCAAGGTGGTCCCGCCCTGCTCGATGGCCGCCGCCAGCACCCGTTTGATCTCGATCGCCAGCTTCAGGTAGCGCGCCCGGGAGATCCCGCCCGCCTCGCGGCGCGGGTCGATTCCGGCAGCGAACAACGCTTCGGTGGCGTAGATGTTGCCCACTCCCACCACCACGGCGTTGTCCATGATGAACGGTTTGACCGCCATCGAGCGCCCGCGCGACAGCTGGAACAGCCGCTCGCCGTCGAACAGCTCGGTCAACGGCTCCGGCCCGAGGCGGATCAGCAGTTCATGATTGAGCGGATCGAGGCTCCAGAGCATGGCGCCAAACCGACGCGGGTCGGTGTAGCGCAGCATCAGCCCCGACTCCAGCTCGATATCCACATGTTCGTGCTTGGCCGCCGGCAGCCCGAGCTCGACCAGACGCAGGTTGCCCGACATGCCCAGGTGGCTGATCAACGTGCCGACCTCGGCATTGATCAGCAGGTACTTGGCGCGGCGCTCGACGCTGACGATGCGCTGCCCCGACAGGCGCACGTCGAGGTCTTCTGGAATCGGCCAGCGCAGGCGCCGGTCGCGCACCACCACACGGCTGACCCGCTGGCCTTCGAGGTGCGGCGCGATACCACGGCGGGTGGTCTCGACCTCTGGTAATTCCGGCATGGTTCAGTGCCCGCCCATTTCGCGGATGTTCTGCTTGAGCTGCTCGAAGTCGTAATCAGTCAGGCCGATGTAGTCCAGCACCAGCGGGCCGACCATGTTCCATTCGTGGTCGACGCTCTGGTTGCCCAGGACACGGTACGAAGCGCAAATGTGCTCGGCCATTTTCAGCACCGCCAGCAGGTTCTTCAGCTGGGTCTGGGTGTTGCGCGAGGAGTCGTCGCGGAACACCGCCAGGGCGTTGTGGTGGTTGGCGATGGCCGCGCTGATGTGCTCGGGCAGGCGCCAGGACTTGGCGGTGAAATAGCCGACCACCGAATGGTTGGTGTTGAACACGCGGTTCTCGGTGTCCACCACGCGGACTTCGTCATTGGCCTTGGCATAGGACTCTTCCAGCACTTCCATGTAGTTGGGGAAGCGCTTGTGCATCAATGGCACGCCGCAATCGTGGAACAGGCCCAGGGTGTAGGCTTCGTCCACCGCCTGGATGCCAGTGCGCTTGGCCAGGGTCAGGCAGGTCATGGCCACGTCCTGGGCGGTGTCCCAGAACGGGTTGAGGGTGACAATGGTCTCGTCGCTCATCTCGCCCTTGATCGATTGCGCATTGATCAGGTTGATGATCGAGCGGCTGCCCAGCAGGTTCACCGCGCGTTGGATCGAACCGATCTTGTTCGCCAGGCCGAACTGCGCCGAATTGACCAGCTTGAGCAAGGCGCCGGAGAGCCCTGGGTCCTGCGCTATCAGCTTGGCGATGGTCTCCAGGTCCGGGTCGGGCATGTACTGCTCGAACTGCAGGTCGACCATGATCTGCGGTTGCGGCGGGATGGTGATGCCTTGCAGGGCTTGCTGGATCTGTTCGGCGGTAAGTTCCTGGGACATGCGTGCTTACTCTGGGGGGACCGGGGGATTCTAACCTCCTGACGCGCCAAGCGACCAACCACTGAGTTGTTGTGGGAGCGGCCTTGTGTCGCGCAAGGGCCGCGAGGCGGCCCCGACAATGGCTGCTGCGCAGCTGAAAACCTGGGGCCGCTGCGCGCCCCTTTCGCGACGCAAGGCCGCTCCCACAAGGGACGCGCCAACAGGCGACAGGGTATACTCCCGCTCTTTTTCCCGGAGCGACGTCATGTCCCTGCCCAGCCTTCGTCTCAAAGCCAACGCCGACCGCCGCCTGCGCGCCGGCCACCTGTGGGTCTACAGCAATGAAGTCGACGTTGCCGCGACCCCGCTACAAGGCCTGAAGGCCGGCCAGCAGGCCATTCTCGAAGCGGCCAACGGCAAGCCCCTGGGCGTGGTGGCCATGAGCCCGAACAACCTGATCTGCGCCCGCCTGCTGTCGCGCGACATCAAGCTGCCGCTGGACAAGTCGCTGCTGGTGCACCGCCTGAACGTGGCCCTGTCGCTGCGCGAGCGGCTGTTCGACAAGCCGTGCTACCGCCTGGTCTACGGCGACTCCGACCTGCTCCCGGGCCTGGTGGTCGATCGCTTCTTCGACATCCTCGTGGTGCAACTGGCCTCGGCCACCATGGAAGCGCACAAGGACGACGTCATCGCCGCCCTGGTCCAGGTGCTCAAGCCCAGCGGCATCCTGTTCAAGAACGATTCCGCCGCCCGTGACGCCGAAGGCCTCGAGCGCTATGTCGAGACCGTCTATGGCGAAGTGCCAGACTGGGTCGCGCTGGAAGAAAACGGCGTCAAGTTCGAAGCCCCGGTACGCGAAGGCCAGAAGACCGGTTGGTTCTATGACCACCGCATGAATCGCGCGCGCCTGGCCCCCTACGTCAAGGGCAAGCGTGTGCTCGACCTGTTCAGCTACATCGGCGGCTGGGGTGTGCAGGCCGGCGCGTTCGGCGCCAGCGAGGTGTTCTGCGTGGATGCCTCGGGCTTCGCCCTGGACGGCGTCGAGCGCAACGCCGCGCTGAACGGCATCAGCGAGAAGCTGACCTGCATCGAAGGCGACGTGTTCGAGGCCCTGCGCGAGCTGAAGGCCGCCGAAGAACGCTTCGACGTGATCATTGCCGACCCGCCCGCCTTCATCAAGCGCAAGAAAGACCTGAAAAACGGCGAAGCAGCCTACCGCCGCCTCAACGAACAGGCCATGCGCATGCTTACCAAGGACGGCATCCTGGTCAGCGCCTCGTGCTCGATGCACCTGCCCGAGGACGACCTGCATAACATCCTGCTGACCAGCGCCCGTCACCTGGACCGCAACCTGCAGCTGCTCGAGCGCGGCGGCCAGGGGCCGGACCACCCGGTGCACCCGGCCATCGCCGAGACCCGCTACATCAAGAGCATCACCTGCCGCTTGCTGCCAAACAGCTGATCGCTGCCAAAAAGGGCCGCCAAGCGGCCCTTTCCTGCTGCAATCCCCTCGCCAAGCCTCCACATCTGCATTCCCTCGCCGCGCCAGCGGTGTAGAATCGGCCTATTCATCGCCAGTCATCCCCGGCGGGTTTATGAGCTCTGGTCGAGCCTGCGGCGATCCCGCGCGGTCCTTCGACTCCCATCCTTGCCTGTGGCAACCGGCCTTCGGCGTATTAGGACAAGAGAAGCTCACTCCCCTATTAGTGACCTGATTATGCCGCCAGGAGCGCTCCATGCCTGATTATCGTTCCAAGACTTCCACCCAGGGCCGCAACATGGCCGGCGCCCGTGCCCTGTGGCGCGCCACCGGGATGAAGGACGAAGACTTCAAGAAGCCGATCATCGCCATCGCCAACTCGTTCACCCAGTTCGTCCCGGGGCATGTGCACCTGAAGGACCTGGGCCAACTGGTCGCCCGCGAGATCGAACGCGCCGGTGGCGTGGCGAAAGAGTTCAACACCATCGCCGTGGACGACGGCATCGCCATGGGCCACGACGGCATGCTCTATTCGCTGCCGAGCCGCGAAATCATAGCTGACGCCGTCGAGTACATGGTCAACGCCCACTGCGCCGACGCCATCGTCTGCATTTCCAACTGCGACAAGATCACCCCTGGCATGCTGATGGCCGCCCTGCGCCTGAACATCCCGGTGATCTTCGTTTCCGGCGGCCCGATGGAAGCCGGCAAGACCAAGCTGGCCAGCCATGGCCTGGACCTGGTCGACGCCATGGTCATCGCCGCCGACTCCAGCGCCAGCGACGAGAAAGTCGCCGAGTATGAGCGCAGCGCCTGTCCGACCTGCGGTTCGTGCTCCGGCATGTTCACCGCCAACTCGATGAACTGCCTGACCGAGGCCCTGGGCCTCGCCCTGCCGGGCAACGGTTCGACCCTGGCCACCCACTCGGACCGCGAGCAGCTGTTCCTCACTGCCGGACGCACCATCGTCGAGCTGTGCAAGCGCTACTACGGCGAAAACGACGAGTCGGTACTGCCGCGCAGCATCGCCAACTTCAAGGCGTTCGAGAACGCCATGATGCTCGACATCGCCATGGGCGGCTCGACCAACACCATCCTGCACCTGCTGGCCGCGGCCCAGGAAGCGGAAGTGGACTTCGACCTGCGCGACATCGATCGCCTGTCGCGCAAAGTGCCGCAGCTGTGCAAGGTGGCGCCGAACATCCAGAAGTACCACATGGAAGACGTACACCGCGCCGGCGGCATCTTCAGCATCCTCGGCTCGCTGGCCCGTGGTGGCCTGCTGCACACCGACCTGCCCACCGTGCACAGCCGCAGCATGGAGGAAGCCATCGCCAAGTGGGACATCACCCAGACCGATGACGAAGCCGTGCACACCTTCTTCAAGGCAGGCCCGGCCGGCATCCCGACGCAAACCGCCTTCAGCCAGTCTACCCGCTGGGAAACCCTCGACGACGACCGCGAGAACGGCTGCATCCGCAGCTTCGAGCACGCCTATTCGCAAGAAGGCGGCCTGGCCGTGCTGTACGGCAACATCGCCCTGGACGGCTGCGTGGTGAAAACCGCCGGCGTCGACGAGTCGATCCACGTGTTCGAAGGCACCGCGAAGATCTTCGAGAGCCAGGACAGCGCCGTGCGCGGCATCCTCGCCGACGAGGTGAAGGCCGGCGACATCGTGATCATCCGCTACGAAGGCCCGAAAGGCGGCCCGGGCATGCAAGAGATGCTCTACCCGACCTCGTACCTGAAGTCCAAGGGCCTGGGCAAGGCCTGCGCCTTGCTCACCGACGGCCGCTTCTCCGGCGGCACCTCGGGCCTGTCCATCGGCCATGCTTCGCCGGAAGCCGCCGCAGGCGGCGCCATCGGCCTGGTGCAGGACGGCGACAAGGTGCTGATCGACATCCCCAACCGCTCGATCAACCTGCTGGTCAGCGACGACGAGCTGGCCGCACGCCGGGTCGAGCAGGACAAGAAGGGCTGGAAACCGGCCGAAGTGCGCCCACGCAAGGTGACCACCGCGCTGAAGGCCTACGCCCTGCTGGCCACCAGCGCCGACAAGGGCGCGGTGCGCAACAAGGCGATGCTCGACGGGCTGTGAGGCGCCGAAGGCAATAAAAAACCGGCGCCTGGTGCGCCGGTTTTTTTATGCCTGTGCCGGCCCTTTCGCGGGTAAACCCGCTCCCACAGCGACCGCGCTAGCTTTAGCAGTTGAGCAAGACAGTTGCTCCCACTGGGCAGTGAACATCCTGTGGGAGCGGGTTTACCCGCGAAGAGGCCGGCACACTTGGCACAAGACCTACTGGATCTGCTCCGGCGTGACGATCACCCAGTTCTTATCCGCTGTCACCGGCAACCCTTCCTTGGCCTGGGCCGCCGCGGTCTTCGCGATCATCCCGTTCAACTGGTCCATGTACTTGGCCTTGCGGTTTATCCACAGGTGGATGCCGCCCTTGCTCACATCGACGCCATGGAACTGCATGTAGCCATCGCTGGTTGGCGTATCGCCCCCCACCAACACCGGCTTCTTCCACTCATCGATATAGGTGAGGATGGCCGCCTGCTTGCCGGCCATCCAGGTCGCCGGGGTCCACAGGTAAGGGGTCAGTTCCAGGCCTTCGTTGGCCTTGGGGTCGTAGTGCCCAGCGCTGATCTGCTTGCGTGCGGTGGTCAGCTGACCAGTGGCGCGGTCCTTGAGCAACAGGCTGACGCCGATCACATTCTCAGGTTTGACGTTGTAGCCGTACTTCGGATCGGCGGCGACCATGCGTACCAACTCTTCGGACGCCGCCGAGATCACATAGACCTCGATGCCGTTCTCCATCAGCTTGTTGTACAACTCGGCCTGGCCAGTGAAGACCTTGGGCGGCTGCACTTCGATGCGCTTGACCTGGTCACCCTCGAAATAGCTCGCCGGAACCGGCTTGCCCGAGGCCATCAGCTCATCCACCTGCTGCTTCAGTTCCTTCAGGGTGAAACCGGAGAACACCTGGGCCACCCAGGGGTAGCAGACCATATCGTCGACTTCGCACAGCCGGTAGTAATAGCTGAACAGGCTCTCCTTGTGCTCGGCAGTGTCCTTGAACGGCATCAGCTTGAGCGAAGGGTCGAGTTTGTCGCGGCTCAGCAGGCCCTTGTTCTCCATGAACGGCAGCAGTGCTTCCTCGAGGTCGAAGCGATAGCTGGTGTTGTCCATGTCGAACACCGCGTAGTTGCCCTTGTTGGCATTGGCGGCAATCATCGCGTCCAGCTGTTTCGCCGCTTCGGCGGGCCAATGCTTGAGCTCGGTGGCCGCCCAGCTGCTGGCACTCAGCAACAGGGCCAGGCCGCCGGCGAGGATTCGTGGGGCAGACATCATGTGCAGTTCTCCCAAAGACGTGGCCGCTCAACCCTAGACCCGATTTGTGACAACCAGGCGTTCGTTACCGACCCCGACGCACCCGCAAACGCCATGTTGATTGCCAATAGCGACACGCCGTTATTCCATAAACGACTATGCAAATTCCTTTTGGGTATAAATTCGTTTGTTTTCAGGCTGTTAGCATTTCCGTTCGTAATCGCTCACAGAGGCGATGCCTCTTCCGCCTTCAACTGGAGCTTCAATGAACCTGCCCCTGTCACTCAACCTGCTGGCGTTCCTGGCCCTGCTGCTGGGCCTGGCGCAAACCCGCCGCACCGACTGGAGCCTGGCCAAGAAGGTCCTGCTCGGCCTGGTGCTGGGCGTGCTCTTCGGCCTGGCCCTGCATACGCTCTATGGCGCCGGCCATCCGGTGCTCAAGGCCACCCTGGCCTGGCTCGACCTGGTCGGCAACGGCTACGTCGGCCTGCTGCAGATGATCGTCATGCCGCTGATCTTCGCCTCGATCCTCAGCGCCGTGGCCCGCTTGCACAATGCCTCGTCCCTGGGCCGGATCAGCGTGCTGAGCATCGGCACACTGCTGCTGACCACCGCCATCGCCGCATTGATCGGCATCGCCCTGACCAACCTGTTCGGCCTCAGCGCCGAGGGCCTGGTGGCCGGCGTCCAGGAAAGCGCGCGCCTGCAAGCCATCCACAGCGACTACGCGGGCAAGGTCGCCGACCTCAACATCCCACAGCTGCTGCTGTCGTTCATCCCCAGCAACCCCGTGGGCGACCTGGCCCGGGCCAAGCCGACCTCGATCATCAGCGTGGTGATCTTCGCCGTGTTCCTCGGCCTTGCCGCCTTGCAGTTGATCAAGGACGACAAGGACAAGGGTGAACGCGCGCTGTCGGCCATCGACGTGCTGCAGGCCTGGGTGATGCGCCTGGTGCGCCTGGTGATGAAGCTCACGCCCTACGGCGTGCTGGCGCTGATGACCAAGGTGGTGGCCAGCTCCAACCTGGAAGACATCCTCAAGCTGGGCAGCTTCGTGGTGGTCTCGTACATCGGCCTGGGCCTGATGTTCGTGGTCCATGGGCTGATCCTGGCGCTGACCGGCGTCAGCCCGCTGCGCTTCTTCCGCAAGGTATGGCCGGTGCTGACCTTCGCCTTCACCAGCCGCTCCAGCGCCGCCAGCATCCCGCTGAACATCGAGGCGCAGACCCAGCGCCTGGGCGTGCCGCAGTCGATCGCCAGCTTCAGCGCCTCGTTCGGCGCCACCATCGGCCAGAACGGCTGCGCCGGGCTGTACCCAGCCATGTTGGCGGTGATGGTCGCCCCAGCGGTGGGCATCGATACCTTCGACCCGCTGTGGATCGCCACCCTGGTGGCCATCGTCACCCTGAGCTCGGCCGGTGTCGCCGGCGTGGGTGGCGGCGCCACCTTCGCCGCGCTGATCGTGCTGCCGGCCATGGGCCTGCCGGTTGAACTGGTGGCACTGCTGATTTCGGTGGAGCCGTTGATCGACATGGGCCGCACGGCCTTGAACGTGAATGGCTCGATGACCGCGGGCGTGGTCACCAGCCAACTGCTCAAGCAGACCGACCAGCAGGTGCTGGGCGGGGATGAGCATGCCGAGTTGAGTCATTCCTGATAAATCGCCGGGGGCGCTTTGCGCCCCTTTCGCGGCACGAGGCCGCTCCTACAAGGGTTATGCGATCCCTGTAGGAGCGGCCTTGCCGAGGCGTCGGACCGGCCGGAAAGGGCTGCAAAGCAGCCCCGGCGATTCAGGCTCAGTACGTCGCCCGCAGCTTCAACGTCAGGTTGCGCGGCTCGCCGTAGAAGTTCGAGCCCCAGGCACTGTCCACCCGCTCGTAGTACACCCGGTCGAACAGGTTGTTGGCGGTCAGCGTCGCCGACAGATGCTTGTTGAAGCGATACCCCACCTGGGCCGTGGCCACGCTGTAGCCGCCCTGGACGAAGTCCACCTGGTTGCGCGTGTAGTAGGTGGAACTGACCACCCGCACGCCCCCGCCCACACTGAACCCTTCCAGCGGCCCATCGGCAAACGCATAGCGCGTCCACACATTGAAGTTGTGCTTGGGCGTGATGCTGATGCCCTGGTAGTCGGCCTGGCTTCCCGACTCCAGGCGGGTGAAGGCATAGCCGGTGCTGAGGCTCCAGTTGTCGGTCAGGTTGCCCGACAGCTCGGTCTCCCAGCCTTGGCTGCGCACCTTGGCCTGGGCCTCGTAGAACGGCGTCTGGCCGATCTGCTGGGCACGGTTTTCGTCGTAGATGCGAAACACCGACAGGCTACCGTTCAGGCGGCCATCGAAGAACTCGCGCTTCAAGCCCAGCTCATACTGCTTGCCCTCGCGCGGATCCACCGTGCTGTTGCCACCGGCCATTTGCGTCTGCGGTTTGTACACCGTCGTGTAACTGGCATATGCCGACAGCTCGGGGGTGAGCTTGGCAACCAGCGCACCGTAGGGGATCACCTTGCGGCGCACGCTGCTGTGCGGGTCGGAGAACTCGTTGAAGAATGGGTTGGCGTTATGCCCATCGCTGTCGAACCAGATCACCCGGCTGCCGAGGATCACGTCCAGCCAGTCGTTGGCGCTGATCTTGGTGCGGCCATATACCCCGTACTGGTTGGATTTCGACGAGTTGCCGTTGTCCATCGCGTAGTCGACCTTGGGAATGTTGATACTGCCCGGATCGAACACATTGATATCGAAGTACTCGCGGCCACCGTAGCGAAAGTCCTTGTCCACATGCTGGTAGTCGGCCCCCAGCGTCAGCTCATGGGTACGCCCGAACGCCTCGAAAGGCCGCGTCACGAAGCTGTCCAGGCCCAGGGTCTTGATATGGGTGTAGTAGTTGTAGGCCACCGCCGAACTGGCGCCGGTCTCGGGGTTCACCGAGCCGTCGGTCCAGGTGAAGTTGCGCGTCGGTGCCTCGGCATCGCGGTAGGTCAGCGAGGTCTTGAACTGGCCGCCATCGTCCAGCGCATGGTCGACCTCGAAGAAGCTCTCCCATACACGCTCGTCCAGCTCGTTCCACTTGGCGTCGACGAAGGTCGAACGCTTGACGTCGAGCAACTTGCCGCTGTCATACGCCGGCAAGCCGAACGCCGGCACCGACTTGTTGCGCTGGTAGGCACCGCCCAGGGTCAAGGTGGTGGCTGGCGACAGGTCGTACTCCAGGCGCCCGTACATCATCGGGCGCTCGTTCTGGGCGTAGTCGACGAACGCCTGGTTGTTCTCGTAGGCGGTGACGAAACGCCCACGCAAGCTGCCGTCGCTGTTCAACGGGCCAGTGACATCCACTGTGGAGTGGTAGCGATCATAGGTGCCGGCCGACAGCTCGCCAGACAACGCGAACTGCCCCAGCGCCCGCTTGCGCACCAGGTTGATGGTGCCGCCAGGCTCGCCCGCGCCCTGGTACAGGCCGGATGGCCCGCGCAGCACTTCGACACGGTCGTACATGGCCAGGTCGAACGCCGTGGCCATGTCGCCCTGCCCGGTGGGCTGGGTGACGCCATCGACCTGCACCATGTCGACCGGGAAACCACGCATGTACACGTCGTTGAGGTTGGAGCCGGTGTTGTAGCTCTTGATCGTGGTGCCGGTCACCTGCCGCATGGCGTCCTGAAGGCTGTTCATGTTCTGGTCATCCAAACGCTGGCGGGTCACCACCGAGACCGACTGAGGAATGTCCTTGAGTTTCTGCTCGCCCTTGCCCAGGGTCAGCGAACCCGTGGTGTAGGAGCCGGTGCCTTCGGTGGTGGTACCCAACTGGCTGCTGTCGATCTTGACCGCGCCCAGTTGCAGGGCACTGTCATTGACGCCGCGCTGGCGCTCCAGGGTGACGCTGTCGCCGTCGATGTAGGCGGCGCGCAGGCCGGTGCCCTGGAGCAGGCGAGCCAACGCCTGGTCCTGTGGATAACTGCCGCTCAGGCCCGACGAACGCAAGCCCTGGGTGAACTCGCCCGGCACCAGCACCTGAACCCGGGTCACCGCACTGAAGGCCGCCAGGGCCGCGTCCAATGGCTGCGCCGGAATATCGAAACGGTAGACCTGCGCCTGGGCGGCGGCCAGGGCGTGCCCAGGCCCGGCCAGCGCCGTGCTGCCCAGCGCAATGGCCAGGCCCAGCACGGCCCGAGTGGCAGTGGTTTTCATCAGTGGAACTCCCCGAGTTCAGCCAAGTGATAGAGCGGCGCGGCACTATCTGAGAGTGCTTATTATTTGCGCCTACTCAATCAAGGACGTCGTACCCGTGGCAATCCCCGAAACTTTTTTCAACTTTCGCGCAGGATGCGCAGGTAGGGGGTGTATTGCTCGGTGCGCACGCCCAGGATGCGGGTCAGGGCCTTGAGCACGGCCTCGGGCTTGTCGATGTCGAACACCCCGGACACCTTGCGCTGGCGCAGCGTGTCGCCCAGCACCAGGGTCTGCCCGGGCCAGTAGCGGTTGAGCTCGGCGACCACTTCGGCCAAGGGTTGCTGGCTGAACACCAGTTGCCGCTCGCGCCAGGCAAAGGCGCGACCCGGGTCGAACGGGTGAATGGCCCCCGTGCCGCTGGCGGCGTACTCCACGGCCTGCCCCGGCTCGAGCATGACCGGCGCCGCGCTGCCCACGCCTACCTCGACCTTGCCCTGGGCCAGGCGTACATGGGTCTGCCCCTCTGCCTGGGCAACGCTGAAGCGCGTGCCGATCACCCGCACCCAGCCATCGCCGGAGCGGACCACGAATGGCCGCCCTGGGTCACGGGTCACTTCGAACCAGGCTTCACCCCGCAACAGATGGATGCGCCGCTCGTCTGCCCTCAGCTCGACCTGCAGGGCGCTGTCGGTATTGAGCTGGATCCGCGAACCGTCCTCGAGCTGCACGCTGCGCGACTCGCCGGTAGCGGTGGCGTAGTCGGCGCGCCAGCGATCGAGCCAAGGCGTCTGGCTGACCAGCACGCCCATCAGCAACACCGCGGCGGCGGCACTCGCCATCCGGCCCCAGGGCCGGCGTTTGCGGGCACGCCAGGCCGCCTGCTGTTGCTCACGCAGCTGGCGGGCGGGGCCCTGCAAGGCGCCGAGCAAGCTGAGTACTTCGTCCCAGGCCTGCGCCTGGCCTGGCCCCTGGGCCCGCCACACGGCGAAGGCCTGGCGCTCGTCCAGGGTGACGTCCTCTGCGTGCAGGCGGTAGTACCAGGCCGTGGCTTCGGCGAACAACTGCTCGTGGTCGGGCGTGTCACTCATCGACGTGGTCCTGTCCTCGGGTACACGGCTCATTGGCGTTGCGTCCTTGCGCTGCCGTCCAGTTGCGCCTTGATGAACGCACGGCAGTCGAGCAGCGCGCGGCGCAACTGGTATTCGACGCTGCGCGGGGTGATCTTCAGGCGCTCGCCAATGTCGCGGTAGGTGCAACCGTCGACATGATAGAGCAGGAAGATCTGCCGGGTCGCCTCGGGCAAAGCCTGGATGGCGGCCTGCATCAGCGCCTGTTCCTGCAGGGCGGCCAGTTGTTCGTCGGCCGCAGGTGCCTCGCAGGCCAGCTCGTCACTGGGTTCGCCGCCGTCCAGGCGCTCGCGGCGAATGGCCTGGCGCTGGTGATCGCGCACCAGGTTGCTGGCGATGGTGAAGAGAAACGCCGGCAGGTTGTCGATCTGCTTGTCGGCAGGCAGCCGCGCCAGGCGCAGGAATGATTCCTGGGTCAGGTCGGCGGCCACCTGGGCGTTACCGGTGCGGCGGGCGACAAAGGCTTCGAGGGCTTTCTTGTGTTCGGCGAACAACCGGGCGATCTGCTGGTTCCACGAAGACACGGCACGTCCTGGCTCTAGGTCTCAAGAGGTGCGCACGCTAGCAGAAGATGAGATGAATTCGCAATTGCTGCCAATCAGCGTTTATCCCAGACCTCGAAATGGTAGGCCGGGCCATCGCCTTCGGCAGCCTGGGCCTGACTCGACGCCAACTGCCACTGCCCCGGGTCGTACTCGGGGAACCAGGCGTCGCCCTGGGGCGACAGCTCGACCCGGGTCAGGTACATGCGGCTCACCAGCCCTTTTTCCAGCGCCTGGCCGTAAAGCTGCGCGCCGCCGATCAGCATCAGCTCCTCGACGCCCTGCTCTTGGGCCCACTGCTCGGCGCGTACCAGCGCAGCTTCCAGCGAGGCGAACACCTCGGCACCGGCCAGTTGCAGCCCAGGCTGGCGGCTGACGACGATGTTCAATCGCCCCGGCAATGGCCGGCCCAGCGAATCCCAGGTCTTGCGCCCCATGATGATCGGCTTGCCCAGGGTGGTGGCCTTGAAGTACTTGAAGTCCCCCGGCAGGTGCCAGGGCATGGTGTTGTCGATGCCGATCACACGGTTCTCGGCGAGCGCCGCGATCAGGCTGAGGGGGAGAGATGTGTTCATGCCGGCGAGGATAGCACCGGGCACGTGGGTTATGCTTGCGCCCTGACCTGTGCAATGGAAGAGCTTGTGACGGCACTGACTCCACTCGACAAACGCTGGCTCACCGAAGCGGTGCGCCTGCGCGAGGAACACGCCGGCCCCCTGGAGGACCAGGAGGCCAACCGTCGCGCCCGCCAGCAAGGCGGCGACCTGGCCACGCGCATTGAGGCTCGTGCCCTGTGGCTGGCCGAGCGCGACGGCATGACCACGGCGCTGCGCCACTGGAAGCAAGGTGCGCGCCTGGCGCTGCTGGCACTGGCCCTGCTGGCCGTGCTCAGCGGTGCCGGCCTGGGGCTGGCCGCGCTGGGCGACGGCCAGCGCCCGGTGAATGTGTTCTGGGCCCTGGGCAGCCTGCTTGGGCTCAACCTGCTGTTGCTGCTCGGCTGGGCGGTCGGTTTCTTTTTCGCCGGTGAGCAAGGCGCGACCCTGGGCCGCCTGTGGCTGTGGCTCAGCGAGCGTTTCGCCCGCGACGCCAAGGCCGCGCAACTGGCCCCCGCGCTGCTGGTACTGCTGCAGCGCCAGCGCCTGAACCGCTGGCTGCTCGGCCTGCTGGTGCATGGCTTGTGGCTGCTGGCGATGCTCGCCGCCCTGGGCATGCTGCTGGCACTGCTGGCGACCCGGCGCTACGGCTTCGTCTGGGAAACCACGCTGCTCGCCGCCGAACCTTTCATCAATCTCACCCAGGCCTTGGGCGCCCTGCCCTCGCTGCTCGGATTCGGCGTGCCGGACGAAACCATGATCCGCGCCAGCGGCGCCACCCTGCCGGCCCTCGATCTGGCGCGCCAGGCCTGGGCCAGTTGGCTGCTCGGCGTGGTGCTGGTCTATGGCCTGCTGCCACGCCTGGTACTGGCGGTGCTGTGCCTGTGGCACTGGCGCCAGGGCCGCACCCGCCTGGCCCTGGACCTCAATCTGCCCGGCTATGCCGCGTTGCGCGACGCCTTGATGCCCCGCAGCGAGCGTATCGGTGTGCAGGACGCCGCGCCCGAGGCACTGCCGCGCTTCGAAGCCGGCCAGCTGGAAAGTGGCAGCAGCGGCGCCCTGCTGGTGGGCCTGGAACTGGATGACCAACGGCCCTGGCCCCCGCTGTTGCCGCAGGGCGTGACCAACGCCGGTGTGCTCGACAGCCGCGAATCACGCAACAAGTTGCTCGAGCAACTTGGCCGCTTTCCCCCGGCGCGCCTGGCCATCGCCTGCGATCCGCACCGCTCGCCGGATCGCGGCAGCTTGGCGTTGCTCGCGGAGCTGGCGCGCAATGCCGGCGCCACGCGTATCTGGCTGCTCCAGGCCCAACCCGGTGAGGCCCTGGACGCCGCGCGCCTGGGCGACTGGCACGAGGCCCTCGACCGCCTCGGCCTGGCCCATGCCGACACCTCGCCCCTGACCTGGCTGGAGCATGGCCATGACTGAGCCGCTGAAACTGGCCGTGGTCGGCCACACCAACGTCGGCAAGACTTCGCTGCTGCGCACCCTGACCCGCGATGTCGGCTTCGGCGAGGTCTCGCACCGCCCCAGCACCACCCGCCATGTCGAAGGCGCGCGCCTGTCGGTCGACGGCGAGCCACTGCTGGAGCTGTACGACACCCCAGGCCTGGAGGACGCCATCGCCCTGCTCGACTACCTCGAACGCCTGGAGCGTCCGGGCGAGCGCCTGGACGGCCCGGCCCGCCTCGAGCGCTTTCTCCAGGGCAGCGAGGCGCGCCAGCGCTTCGAGCAGGAGGCCAAGGTGCTGCGCCAGTTGCTGGCGAGCAATGCCGGCCTGTACGTGATCGACGCCCGCGAACCGGTGCTGGCCAAGTACCGCGACGAGCTGAAGGTACTGGCTGGCTGCGGCAAGCCGCTGCTGCCGGTGCTCAACTTCGTCGCCAGCAGCCAGCACCGCGAGCCGGAGTGGCGCGAAGCCCTTGCCCGGCTAGGGCTTCACGCGCTGGTGCGGTTCGACAGCGTGGCCCCGCCTGAAGACGGCGAGCGTCGCCTGTACGAAAGTCTCGCCCTGCTCCTGGAAGACGCCCGCCCGGCCCTGCAACGGCTGATCGACGACCAGCAGGCCCAGCGCCTGGCCCGCCAGCACAGCGGCAAGCGCCTGATTGCCGAGCTGTTGCTCGACTGTGCCGCCTGCCGGCGCAGCGTCGAGACCGAGCCCGCCGCCGAGGCGCGGGCCATCGAAGCCCTGCGCCAAGACGTGCGCCAGCGCGAGCAGCGTTGTGTCGAGGCGCTGCTCAAGCTGTATGCCTTCCGCCGCGAGGACGCCAATGCCGGCGACCTGCCATTGCTGGACGGGCGCTGGGGCGATGACCTGTTCAATCCGGAAACCTTGAAACTGCTGGGTGTACGCCTGGGCAGCGGCGTGGCGGCCGGGGCCGCGGCGGGCGCGGGCGTGGACCTGCTGGTGGGCGGCCTGACCCTGGGTGCGGCAGCACTGGCTGGGGCAATCGCTGGCGGTGCGCTGCAAACCGCGCGCAACTATGGCTCGCGGCTGATGGGCAAGTTCAAGGGACTACGCGAGCTGACCGTGGACGACAGCGTGTTGCGCCTGTTGGCGCTGCGCCAGCAGCAGTTGATGGTGGCGCTGGAAGGCCGCGGACATGCGGCGCAGGACAGCATTCGCCTGGGCGCACTGGACGAAAAGGCCTGGCGCGAAGGCAAACTGCCCGAGGCGCTGAACAAGGCGCGCGCGCATCCGCAGTGGTCGACGCTCAATCCGGGGGCCAAGGTGAATCAGCCGGAGCGCCAGGAGCAGTTGGAAGCGTTGCTCTCTCAGCTTTGAGAACAGGTTCGGCCTCTTCGCGGGTAAACCCGCTCCCACAGTGCCTGCACATGACCTGTGGGAGCGGGTTTACCCGCGAAGGGGCCGGTGCAGGCCATCAAAGTCTCAGAGCAATGCCAAGGCCTTCTGCCTCAGCACCATCAGGTCCATCACCTCCACTCCAACTTCCTTGGCCAGCTCATCCCACTCCCGCATCCGCAGGCTTACCGCAAACAACGGATCCCCCTCGAACGCATCCGCCTCGACCTCGCTCATCACCCCGCCCTGATACCCCAGCGTGCGCCGGCTGGCCTCGCTCAGCCGTTCGTAATACCCGGGCTGGCGCAGGGTCAGGTAGCGCTTGGCCTCGACGTGATACTGCACCAGCCGCGCCATGCGCTCGCTGAAACCGGCCTGACGCAGGTAGTCCGCGCCTAGGCGTTCGTGGCTGACCACGCCATAGCCGCCCATGCTGGCCTGGCCTTCGGCGCACAGGTGGCCGATGTCGTGGAAGAACGCAGCCAGCACCACCTCATCGTCGTAGCCCTCGGCCATGGCCAGTTGCGCGGCCTGGGACATGTGCTCGAGCTGGGTGATGGCTTCGCCGATGTAGTCGGCGCTGCCGTGGCGTTGGTAGAGAGTAAAGATCTGCTCGATGGTCTGGTCGCTTGTCGTCATTCAAATATTCACAGGTTCGATGGCCAAGGGGGCCGCTGCGCGGCCCATCGCGACACAAGGCCGCTCCCACAGAACCGAGTGGAGCCTGTGGGAGCAGCCTTGTGTCGCGATCGAGGCCAACGGCCTCGCCGCTCTTATTGCTGCGCTACCTTCTCGGACTTGCCGTCATAGCGCTTGCGCCATTCGCTGAGAATCTCGTCGCGGTTCTTCGAGGCCCAGGCGAAGTCGTTCTTGATCAGGCGCTGCTCGTAGTCGGCCGGCAGCTCGGTCTGCGGCTTGGCGATACCCGGCGCGGCGAGTACGGCAAAGTTTTCCTTGTACAGCTCCATCGCCGCCGGGCTGGCCGAGAAGTCGGCCAGGCGCTTGGCCGCATCGGCCTTGGGCGAGCCCTTGATCACCGCCGTGGCTTCGATCTCCCAGCCCAGGCCTTCCTTCGGCAGCACGATGTCCAGCGGTGCGCCCTGGCGCTTGAGCTGCACCGCCGGGTACTCGAACGAGATACCGATCGGGAACTCGCCGGCCGCCGCCAGCTTGCACGGTTTGGAGCCGGAATGAACGTACTGGCCGATGTTCTGGTGCAGCGCATCCATGTAGGCCCAGCCCTGCGGCTCGCCGAAGGTCTGCAGCCAGGCGCTCACATCGAGGAAGCCGGTGCCGGACGAGGCCGGGTTGGGCATGACGATCTTGCCCTTGTACTCAGGCTTGGTCAGGTCCTGCCAGCTCACCGGTTTGCTCAGGCCTTGTTTCTCGGCTTCAACGGTGTTGAAGCAGATGGTCGCAGCCCAGACATCCATGCCTACCCAGGCCGGCGGGTTGGCGGCGTCGCGGTAGTTTGCCGAGATCTTGCCCAGGTCTTTCGGTGCGTAGGCTTCAAGCATGCCGTTCTGGTCGAGGATGGCCAGGCTGGAAGCCGCCAGGCCCCATACCGCGTCGGCCTGCGGGCGGTCTTTTTCGGCCAGCAGCTTGGCGGTGATGATACCGGTGGAATCGCGAACCCATTTGATCTCGATGTCCGGGTTGGCCTTCTCGAAGGCCTGCTTGTAGCTCTTGAGCTGTTCGGCCTCCAGGGCGGTGTAGACGGTCAGCTGGGTGGCGGCCGAAGCGTGCAGGGTGAAGACGGCGGATACGGCAGCGGCAAGTGCAAAGGGCTTGAACATGATGCGTTTCCTATGGGTATGGGCAGTCGGTCAGTGGCCAGGCGCACGCTGGCGCCAGGCCTGGGAGCGGCGCAGCAGGCCGCGTGAGGCGCCAGCCAGGAGCAGGGAAGCGGCAGCGCTGGTGAGCAGGATCAGGGTGGACATGGCGGCGGCGCCGCCCACATTGCCGGCGTCGTCCATGTTCAACACGGCGACGGCGGCGAGGATGGTATCGGGGCTGTAGAGGAAGATCGCCGCCGACACCGTGGTCATCGCCGAGACGAACAGGTAGCGGATGATGTCCAGCAGCGCCGGTAGGCAGATCGGCACGGTCACGCGCAGGAAGTGCTTGTACAGCGGCGCCTTGAGCGACAGCGCGGCGGCCTCGAACTCACCGTCGAGCTGGCGCAGGGCGGTGGTGGCGGTCATCTGCGCGGTGGTCAGGTAGTGGACGATGGTGCACAGCACCAGCAGCGTCATGCTGCCGTAGAACACATGCAGCGGGTTGCCGGCCAGGTTGAAGAAGAACACGTAGCCCAGGCCCAGCACCAAGCCCGGCACCGCCATGGGGATGAAGCTGAGCAGGCGCAGTAGTTGGTTGAGCGAACGCTGGCCCTGGGTCTTCTCCATCAGGTAGGCACCGGTGAAGATCACCACGCTGCCGATCAAGGCGGTGTACAGGGCCATGGTCACGCTGTTGCGGTAGGCCAGCCAGCCGCCGCCGGCGGTGTCGTCGAACATGTAGTGCTTGAGCGACAGCGACAGGTTGTAGGGCCAGAACTTGACCAGTGACGAGTACACCGCCATGCCGATCACCGCCAGCAGCGCCGCGCACACCAGCAGCACGATGGCCAGGTAGCAGCCATCGCGCAGCTTCGACGGCTTGGGCTCGAACACCTGCGCGCGGCCACTCATGCCCTGGCCCTGGCGCCGACGCAGCCAGGCGTCGACGGCAAAACTGAGCAGTGCTGGCAGCAACAGCACCATGCCGATCAACGCACCCCGGCCAAACTGTTGCTGGCCGACCACCGCCTTGTAGGCCTCCAGCGCCAGCACCTGGTAATCACCACCCACCACCACCGGCACACCGAAGTCGGTGATGGTCAGGGTGAACACCAGGCAGAAGGCGGCGAACACCGCCTGACGCGTGGCCGGCCAGGTAATGCTGAAGAATGCCCGGGCAGCTCCGGCGCCCATGCTCGCCGCCGCGTCGAACAGCCGCGCATCGGCCAGCGACAGCGCAGAGAGCAGGATCATCAGGGCATGGGGGAAGGTGTAGATGGCCTCGCCGAGGACAATGCCCCAGAAGCCGTAGATGTTGTCGCTGAGCAGCCCGCGCAGCAGGCCCTGGTTGCCGAACAGGTAGACCAGGGCGATCGCCGGCAGCATCGACGGCGCCAGCAGCGGCAGCAACGAAATACCGCGCCACAGGCCCTTGGCCGGGATCAGCGTGCGTTGCAGGGCGTAGGCGAACAGGTACGCCAGCGGCACGACGATCAGCGCCACGGTGAAGGCCACCGTCAGGCTATTGCCGAGCAGCCAGTGGAAGTTCGCGCTGGCGAACAGTTCACGGGCGGCCAGCAGCCCACCGCCCTGGCCTGGCTCACCGCTGAAGCCTTTCCAGAAGATCGCCAGCAGCGGCAGCAGCACCGCCAGCACCAGCAGGATCAGCAGCAGGCTCTTGCCACCGACGACGAACAGGCGGTCACCCAGGGCGACACTGTTGCGCGGCGCGGCCTTGGCGTGGATGAGCGGCTGGGTCATGGACACGGCCATCTCAGGCGAACACCTGCAGGCTCTGCGGCGGCAGCGCCACCCAGATGTCCTGCGAGCCCAGGCGTGGCATGGCGTCCGGCGCCAGCTCGGCAAGCAGCGCGTGGCCTGGCAGGGCCATGAGTTCGAAGCTCATGCGGCAGCGGTTGCCGAGGAAGGTGATTTCGCGGACTTTGGCCGGGAACAGGTTTTCCTCGTGCACCACCGGGTTGACGGTGATCGCCTCGGGTCGGCAGAACAGGCGGCCACTGCGGGCGCTTCCGGCGTTGCTGGCCAGGCGCATGTGCATGCCGCCGACCTGGGCATGGCTGTCGCCGCTGCGCTGGAAGGGCAGCCAGTTGCCCTGGCCGACGAATTCGGCGACGAACGGCGTGGCCGGTTGGTCGTAGATGTCCTGGGGCGTGGCGTACTGCTCGACCTGGCCGTTGTTCATCACGGCGATGCGGTCGGCCATGAGCATGGCTTCGTCCTGGTTGTGGGTGACCATCAGGGTGGTGATGCCGAGCTGGCGTTGCAGCTGGCGCAGTTCGGTGCACAGGTGCTCGCGCACACGGGCGTCGAGTGCCGACATGGGTTCGTCGAGCAGCAGCAATGACGGCGCTGGTGCCAATGCGCGGGCGAGGGCCACGCGCTGTTGCTGGCCGCCGGACAGTTGGCCGGGGTATTTCTTTTCGCTGCCTGAGAGGCCGACCAGTTCGAGCATTTCGGCGACCCGTTGGCGCGCGGCGTCGCGGTTGCCGGTGGCCAGGCCGTAGGCGATGTTGGCCTCGACGGTGAGGTTGGGGAACAGTGCGTAGGACTGGAACAGGATGCCGTAGTCGCGGGCCTGGGGCGGCAGTTCGGAGATGTCGCGGTCACCGATGTGGAGGGTGCCGCGGTCCTGGCGTTCGAGGCCGGCGATGCAACGCAGCAGGGTGGTCTTGCCACAGCCCGAGGGGCCGAGCAGGCAGACCAGCTCGCCGGCGGCGATGTCGAGGGACACGTCGTTGAGCGCGGTGAAGGCGCCGAAGCGTTTGTGGATACCGCGCACCTTCATCTGCGCGCCTGGGGTGACGTTGTTCATGGCCGGTCCTCATCGAAGCGATGGAGGCCATGCTAGGAAGGCTATGAGACGGTTGTATGGCGGTGAGGCCAAAGCGGCTGATAGTGGTATTGGTGGATTTTGTACTAGCCATGCAAGTGTTAGCTGTTGGCTTTGGCTTTGGCTTTGGCTTTGGCTTTGGCTTTGGCTTTGGCTTTGGCTTTGGCTTTGGCTTTGGCGATCATAAGGTTATCCACAGCACTCGCTAGCGACAGCTGCGCCAGCCCAGGCGCCGCCCGTACCTTCGCGACTTCAGGAGGCCGAACGCAGGCCTTGCGGAGGGAGGTGACGGGCATGGATGCCCGTCAAGCGCTGCGCCCCAGGATGGGGCGTTCAGCGCGGTCCTCCCGGGAGCAAGGCCGGAGTGAGGGAACCCGGAGCGCAGCGGAGGGCCGGATGAATGGAGCGCAGCGTTTTTTGGTTACTTTTTGTCGCGTTTGACAAAAAGTGACTCGCCGTAAAGGCGAAAAGGTGATTATGCGTAGATATATCAAATGAATGCGCTTAAAACTATAAAAACCGACACCGATTGACTTTGACTTTGACTTTGACTTTGACTTTGACTTTGACTTTGACTTTGAATTGCAAAGCGTGGGTCTTGAAAGTTATATGCTCATTCATTTCCCATGTCGACGCATAGTCACCTTTCCGCCTTTACGGCGGCCTACTTTTGCACGCGGGCAAAAGTAGGCAAAAACCGCTCGCTCCATTCATCCGGCCCCTACGCTTCGCTCCGGGGTCCCCTCGCTACGTTCTTGCTCCCGGGAGGACCGCGCTGAACGCCCCATCCTGGGGCGCAGCGCTTGACGGGCATCCATGCCCGTCACCTCCCTCCGCAAGAACTCCGCTCGGCCTCCTGAAGTCGCAATTGGCGGTGCCTGAACTATCGCGCGCTTAGAAGCAAGATCAAGATCAAGATCAAGATCAAGATCAAGATCAAGATCAAGATCAAGATCAAGATCAAGGGATATATCTGATTGCGACCTGAAAGAGGATAGGCCATCTGTAGAATCAGAACTGCGATCCGGCAACTTCCTGCGCTACCCCCATAAACGCCGCCGGCAACCGCGCCTGACGCCGCTCTTTCAGGCAATACAAATATTCATGCATCACGGGCGCATTTTCCAACACCAACACCCGTAATTCCGAGTTATGCGGCACTTCATGCCGCGCAATGATGCTGATACCAATATTACGCAGGACCGCCTCACGAATAGACTCTCGACTACCAATCTCCAACAGAGCCCCAGCCTTGACCCCTGCAGCCTGCATCATCTGCTCAGTCAGCTTGCGCGTGGTCGAACCCGCTTCGCGCATCAACAGGCAATGCCCGGCCACCGCCTCGATCGACACCACCTGGCGCTGGGCCAACGGATGGCTACGGTGCACCGCCAGCACCAACGGGTCTGCCCCCAGCACCCGGCGCACTAGCCGCGCATCCTCGAGCAACTGCGACGAGGCGGCGATGTCCACCCGGTAGTCCTCGAGCATCTCCAGCACCTGCTGCGAGTTGCCGATTTCCACCGCCACCTCCACCTGAGGCAAACGTTCGCGAAAAACCTTCACCAAATCGAGGATGTAGTACGGCGCCGTGGCGGCGATACGCAGGCTACCCTGGGCCTGGCCGCTGTTGCGCAGCTCGAACTCGATGTCGGCTTCCTGCTGCAACAACGCCTTGACCAGTGGCAACAAGCGCACACCCTCCTCGCTCAGCACCAGGCGCCGACCACCACGGTAGAACAGCTCGACGTTGTACTGGCTTTCGAGGTTGCGAATCTGCGTGGTCACCGTCGGCTGGCTGAGCCCGAGCTTCTTTGCCGCCAGGGTGACACTGCCCTGGCGGGCCACCATGTAGAAGGCTTTGAGCTCGGCGCTCAGCATCGCCGGGCTCCACAGCCACAAGCTTCAAGCTGCAAGCCACAAGAAAAAGCCAGGCCGTATCGTTTCACTAATCTCACGTTCACCTCGATCAGCTTGCCGCTTGCCGCTTGAAGCTCTACTTCCGCAGCAGGCGCAGACCGTTGAACACCACCAGCAGGCTCACCCCCATGTCGGCGAACACCGCCATCCACATGGTCGCCATGCCGGCGAAGGTGATCGCCAGGAAAATCGCCTTGATCCCCAGGGCCAGCACGATGTTCTGGGTGAGGATCGCCGCGCATTGGCGCGACAGCCTGACGAACGCCGGGATTTTGCGCAAGTCGTCATCCATCAACGCGACGTCGGCGGTCTCGATGGCCGTGTCGGTACCGGCGGCGGCCATGGCGAAGCCGATCTCGGCACGGGCCAGGGCCGGGGCGTCGTTGATGCCGTCACCGACCATGCCGACCCGGTGCTGCTGGGCATACAGGCTCTCGATGGTGGCCAGCTTGTCCGCCGGCAACAGGTTGCCCTCGGCACGGTCGATCCCCACCTGGGCGGCGATAGCCTGCGCAGTGTGCGGATTGTCGCCGGTCAGCATGACGGTCTTGATACCCAGCTCATGCAACTCGGCGATGGCCTGGCGGCTGCTGTCCTTGACCGTGTCGGCCACGGCGAACAACGCCAGCGGGCCGTTGCGGTCGAGCAGCAGCACCACGGTCTTGCCCTGGCGCTCCAGCACGTCCAGCTGCGCCTCCAGCTGCGGCGAGCACAAGCCGAGCTCCTCCACCAGGCGATGGTTGCCCAAGTGGTAGGTCTGGCCTTCGATCTCACCGCGCACGCCACGGCCGGCCAGGGCGGCGAACGCAGTGACCTCGCTCAGGACCAGGCCCTGGTCCTTGGCGAACAATGCAATGGCACCGGACACCGGGTGGTCGGAACGCGCCGCCAGGCTGGCGGCCAAGGCCTGGGCCCGGCCTTCGAACAGCGGTTCGAGCACCAGGCTGTCGGTCTGCACCGGCTTGCCGTGGGTGATGGTGCCAGTCTTGTCCAGGGCCAGAAAGTCCAGCTTGCGCCCGCCCTCCAAATACACCCCGCCCTTGATCAGGATCCCCTTGCGCGCCGCCGCGGCCAGGCCGCTGACGATGGTCACCGGGGTGGAAATCACCAGTGCGCATGGGCAGGCCACCACCAGCAGCACCAGGGCCCGGTAGATCCAGTCGAACCAGGCACCGGCCATGAACAACGGCGGGATCACCGCCATGGCCAGGGCCACGGCAAACACCACGGGGGTGTAGATGCGCGAGAACTGATCGACGAAACGCTGGGTCGGGGCACGGGCGCCCTGGGCTTCCTCGACGGCCTTGATGATCCGCGCCAGGGTCGATTGGCCGGCGGCGGCGCTGACGCGGTATTCCAAGGCGCCGGTCTGGTTGATGGTGCCGGCGAACAGCTTGTCGCCAACAGCCTTCTCAACCGGCAGGCTTTCGCCGGTGATCGGCGCCTGGTCGACGCTGGACTGGCCACTGACCACCTCGCCATCCAGGCCTATACGTTCGCCTGGGCGCACCCGTACCAGGGCACCGATGGCCACCTCGCGCACCTCGACTTCACGCCACTGGCCATCGGCCTGCTGCACGGTGGCCAGGTCCGGTGCCAGCTGCATCAGCCCGCCGATGGCATTGCGCGCGCGGTCCAGCGAGCGCGCCTCGATCAGCTCGGCGACAGTGAACAACACCATCACCATCGCCGCTTCCGGCCACTGGCCGATCAGCACGGCGCCGGTCACGGCGATGCTCATCAAGGCGTTGATGTTGAGGTTGCGGTTCTTCAGGGCGATCCAGCCTTTCTTGTAGGTGCCCAAACCACAACCGAGGATCGCGGCCAGGGCCAGCGCAGCCACCAGCCACTCCGGTGCCTTGCCGGAAAAGTGCGCAAGTTCCGCGCCGATTGCCGCGATACCCGACAATGCCAACGGCCACCAGCGAGTCTTGGCCGCCTGCGGCGCCACCGCGCTGCCGTCGTCCTCGGCGACCAGCGGCTCGGCCTTCATGCCCAGGCTGTCGATGGCCCGCTCGATCTCGGCGGTATCGCCCAGGGTATGGCGCACGCCAAGCACCCGGTTGATCAGGTTGAACTCCAGTTGCTCGATGCCGGTCAGCTTGCCCAGCTTGTCCTGGATCAGGGTCTGCTCGGTGGGGCAGTCCATGGCCTCGATGCGGAAACGGCTGAGCTGCGCCTGGGCGCTGGCCTTTTCGCTCAGCTGCACCAGGGCCGGGGCGGCCTTGCTGGCACAGCAGCTGTGGGCATGGGGCTCATGACCATGCGCGTGGTCATGCTTGTGGTCGGGGCTGACAGGCTGGTTCATGGAATCATCCTTAACTGAGCACAGGCCTCTGCGGATATCCGCAGAGTGGGTTGTTGCCAAGTGAACACCCTGTAGCCACTATAGGGTCAAGCCCCTTGCTGGAGATTTGCCATCATGAAGATCGGAGAACTGGCCAAAGCCACCGACTGCGCCGTGGAAACCATCCGCTATTACGAGCGTGAGCAACTGCTGCCAGAGCCGGCGCGCAGCGACGGCAACTACCGGCTGTACACCCAGGCCCACGTCGAGCGGCTGACCTTCATCCGCAACTGCCGCACCCTGGACATGACCCTGGACGAAATCCGCAGCCTGCTGAACCTGCGCGACAGCCCGGACGGCTCATGCGGCAGCGTCAATGCGCTGATCGACGAGCACATCGAGCATGTACAGGCACGGATAGATGGTTTGATGGCGTTGCAGCGGCAACTGGTGGAATTACGCCGGCAATGCAATGCGCAGGGCGCGGAGTGCGCGATATTGCAGCAGTTGGAAACCAATGGGGCGGTGACGGTGCCAGAGACCGAGCATTCCCATGTTGGGCGCAGCCACGGGCATTGATGGCGTCTGTACCTACGCATTCGCGGGCAAGCCCGCTCCCACAGTTCACCGCTACCTTCAGGGCCTACGGTGTGCCTGTGGGAGCGGGCTTGCCCGCGAATGCGTCAGTTCAGGCGATAAAACGCTGTCAGACCGCCATCGGCGCGGTCATTGGCGCATGGTGCTCATAGCCTTCCAGCCAGAAATCACTTGGTTCGATCTTCTCCAGCCACTCCGGCTCGTACTTGCCGGTCTCGGCAAACGCCGGCACGCGGTCGCTGATCACCAGCTTCGGCGCCGCCAGCGGCTCGCGCTTGAGCTGCTCGCCCAGCATGTCCAGGTGGTTCTCGTACACATGGGCATCGCCAATGAAGTAGGTGAACCAGCGCGGGGTGTAGCCGGTCAGGCGGCCGAACAGCGACAGCAGCGCCGCGCCTTCGGTGAGGTTGAACGGCGTGCCCAGGCCCAGGTCGTTGGAGCGGATGTAGAGGGTCAGGGAAATTTCCCGGGTCTCGACATTCGGGTGGAACTGGTACAGCAGGTGGCACGGCGGCAGGGCCATCTCGTCGAGCTGGGCGCAGTTCCAGCCGTGGAACAGGATACGCCGGCTGCCGGGGTCGTTGGCGATGGTATCCAGGCACTGGCGCACCTGGTCGATGGCTTTGTACAGGATGACGAACGCCTGGCCGTCCTCCTCGTCCCGGGCGATCTGACGGAAGCCCGCCTTTTCGGCCATTTCGATGGCCGCCGAATTGTTCAGGGGGATGCGCTTGTAGCCCGGCCACTGGCGCCATTGCACGCCGTAGATCTCGCCGAGGTCGTCATGCCCCTGGCGGAACGGATTGGCCAGCCACTGGGCGTTTTCATTGGCGTTCTGGTCCCAGACCTTGCAGCCCAGGTCGCGGAATTGGCCGGCGTTCTTCACCCCGCGCAAAAAACCCACCATCTCGCCGATCGCCGACTTGAACGCCAGCTTGCGCGTGGTGATGGCCGGGAAGCCTTTTTGCAGGTCGAACTTGAGCATGGCGCCCGGCAAGCTGATGGTGCCGATACCGGTGCGGTTCTGCTGCAGCGTGCCGTTGTCGATGATGTCACGGACCAGGTCTAGATACTGTTTCATGGCTTACCTGTAGCAAGAACGGCAGGGGATCGCCCTGCCGTGGAAATCAAACGGTGGCCTTGGCCGTCGGTTTGCGGTTGTAGGCCCACCAGATCAGGAACAGGCCGCCGACGATCATCGGCACGCACAGCAACTGACCCATGGTCAGCCAGCCGAAGGCGATATAGCCCAGTTGCGCGTCGGGTACCCGCACGAACTCCACGATGAAGCGGAAGATGCCATAGAACAGCGCGAACATGCCGGAAACCGCCATGGTCGGACGCGGCTTGCGCGAGTACAGCCAAAGGATGACGAATAATGCCACACCTTCGAGGGCGAACTGGTACAGCTGCGACGGGTGACGCGGCAGTTGCGCCGGGTCGCTGAACGGCGGGAACACCATCGCCCAGGGCACATCGGTGGCCTTGCCCCAGAGTTCGGCGTTGATGAAGTTGCCAATGCGCCCGGCGCCCAGGCCAATCGGCACCAGCGGTGCGACGAAGTCCATCAGCTCGAAGAACGACTTGTTGTTGCGCTTGCCGAACCACAGCGCCGCCAGCATCACCCCGATGAATCCACCGTGGAACGACATGCCGCCTTTCCACACCTCGAAGATCAGCGTCGGGTTGGCCAGGTACTGGTGCAGGTCATAGAACAGCACATAGCCCAGGCGGCCACCGACGATCACCCCCATCGACAACCAGAACACCAGGTCGGAGAGTTTCTCGCGGCTCCAGGTCGGGTCGAAACGGTTGAGCCGACGCGAGGCCAGCAGCCAGGCGCCGCCGATGCCGATCAGGTACATCAGGCCGTACCAGTGGATTTTCAGCGGCCCGAGGGCCACGGCCACGGGGTCGATCTGCGGGTAAGGCAGCATGGATTTTCCTCTTGGTTCAAATAAGGAAGCTGAGGCCGACGCAGAACAGCAACGCGGCGAACAGGCGCTTGAGCAGGCGCGGCGACAATTTGTGCGCCAGGCGCGCGCCGAAGCGGGCGAAGAACATGCTGGTCACGGCAATGCCGACCAGCGCGGGGAGGTAGACGTAACCGAGGCTATGGGCCGGCAGGCGTGTCTCGTGCCAGCCCAGCCACATGAAGCTCAGGGCGCTGGCCAGGGCAATCGGCAGGCCGCACGCCGACGAGGTCGCCACCGCCTGCTGCATGGGCAGGCTGCGCCAGGTCAGGAACGGCACGGTCAGCGAGCCGCCGCCGATGCCGAAGATCGCCGAGGCCCAGCCGATCACCCCGCCGGCGGCGGTCAGGCCCGGTTTGCCGGGGATGCCGCGGCTGGCCTTGGGCTTGAGGTCCAGGGCCATCTGCGCGGCGATCACCAGGGCGAATACGCCGATGATCTTCTGCAGCATCGGCCCCTGGATCAGCGACGCGGTCTTGGCCCCGACCAGCGCGCCGAGCAGGATGCCCACGGTCATCCAGGCGAAGATCGGCCACTGCACCGCGCCCTTGCGCTGGTGCTCGAGCACGGCGTTGATCGAGGTGAAGACGATGGTCGCCAGCGACGTGCCCACGGCCAGGTGGGTCAGCACCGAGGGTTCGAAACCCTGCAAGGTGAAACTGAACACCAGCACCGGCACGATGATGATGCCGCCACCGACGCCGAACAGCCCGGCCAGCACGCCGGCGCAGGCGCCCAACAGCAGATAGAGTACGAATTCCATTCGCCGCCCCTGTGGAAAACAATCCGGCATGGTAACGGATGCCAAGCCCGGCGCTCTAGTGAACTCTGTGTCAGATGATGGATAGCGACCAGCAGCGCGGGTAGAGTGGCCGAAAACACAGGGGACAACCTATGTGCCTGATCGTATTCGCCTGGCGGCCGGGGCACGCCCTGCCGCTGATCGTCGCGGCCAACCGCGACGAGTTCTACGCCCGGCCGACCCAAGCCCTGGCCGCCTGGGCGGACGCCCCCGGGGTGCATGCCGGGCGCGACCTGGAGGCCGGCGGCACCTGGCTGGGCGTCGGCCCGGGCGGGCGCTTCGCGGCGCTGACCAACATTCGCGATCCGGGCCAGCCGGTGGGGCCTCGCTCACGGGGCGAGCTGGTGGCGGCGTACCTGCAGGGCACGCTGGGGGTGGAGGCCTACCTGGACCAGGTGGCCAGCCGCAGCAAGCACTATTCAGGGTTCAACCTGCTGGTGGGCGACGGCGAGCGGCTGGGTTACCTGCATGCCCGCGACGCCGCTCCGCGCCTGCTGGAGCCTGGGGTCTACGGGCTGTCGAATGCAGGGCTGGATACGCCGTGGCCAAAGCTGGTGAAGGCGCGCAACGGGCTTGAGGGATTGCTTGAGAGCGCCGATCCACAGCAGCTATTGGCGCTGCTGGGCGATACACAGCCTGCGTTGGACGGCGACTTGCCTGAGACCGGCGTGGGGCTGGCCACCGAGCGGCTGCTGTCGAGCGTGTTCATTGCCAGCCAGAACTACGGGACGCGGGCGAGCACGGTGTTGATCGTCGATGACCAGGGGCGGCGGCGGATGGTCGAGCGCAGTTTCGGGCCGTTTGGTGGACACTTGGGCGAAGTAGAGCTTTTGCCTTGAATGCCGTGGGGCTGCCATGCAGCCCATCGCGGCACAAGGCCGCTCCTACAGGGGTATGCGATCTCCTGGAGAACCGGCCGGAAAGGCCCGCAAAGCGGGCCCAGGATCTCAAAGGGTCTTGTTCGGCCCGATCATCCGCGCCAGGCCAAGGTTCTTCAGCGCCAACTGCAACGAGCTGTGGATAACTTGCGGATTGTCGTGACTCATGGCGTCGGCCAGCAATTCACGCGCCTTGCCAAGATTGACCTGGCGCAGCATCCACTTGACCTTCGGCAGGTTGGTGGCGTTCATCGACAAGCTGTCGAAGCCCATGGCCATCAACAAGATCGCCGCCGCCGGGTCACCGGCCATCTCGCCACAGATGCTCACCGGCTTGCCTTCCTCGTGGGCCACGCTGACCACCGTCTGCAAGGCTTGCAGCACCGCCGGGTGCAGGTAGTCGTAAAGGTCGGCGACCCGTGGGTTGTTGCGATCCACCGCCAACAGGTACTGGGTCAGGTCGTTGGAGCCGACCGACAGGAAGTCGACCTGGCGCGCCAGTTCGCGGGTCTGGTACACCGCAGCCGGGATCTCCACCATCACCCCCACCGGCGGCATCGGTACATCGGTGCCTTCGTCACGCACCTCGCCCCAGGCGCGGTGGATCAGGTGCAGGGCTTCTTCCAGCTCGTGGATGCCGGAAATCATCGGCAACAGGATGCGCAGGTTGTTCAGGCCTTCGCTGGCCTTGAGCATGGCGCGGGTCTGCACCAGGAAGATTTCCGGGTGGTCGAGGGTGACGCGGATGCCGCGCCAGCCGAGGAACGGGTTCTCTTCCTTGATCGGGAAGTACGACAGCGACTTGTCGCCGCCGATGTCGAGGCTGCGCATGGTCACCGGCAGCGGGTGGAAGGCCTGCAGCTGCTCGCGGTAGATCGCCAGCTGCTCCTTTTCGCTGGGGAAGCGCTGGTTGATCATGAACGGCACTTCGGTGCGGTACAGGCCAACGCCCTCGGCACCGCGCTGCTGGGCGCGGGCGACATCGGCGAGCAGGCCGGTGTTGACCCACAGCGGCATGCGATGGCCATCGGGGGTGATGCATGGCAGCTCGCGCAGGGCGTCGAGGCCCTGGGCCAGCTGGCGTTCTTCCTCGACCACGTCGCTGTACTGCTTGCGCAGCACCTCGCCGGGGTTGGTGAACACCTCGCCCTTGTAGCCGTCGACGATCATCTCGATGCCGTCGACTTTCGAATACGGCAGGTCGACCAGGCCCATGACGGTGGGGATGCCCATCGCCCGGGCCAGGATCGCCACATGGGAGTTGCCCGAGCCCAGCACCGACACCAGGCCCACCAGCTTGCCTTCCGGCACTTCGCCGAGCATGGCCGGGGTCAGCTCCTCGCTGACCAGGATAGTGTTGTCCTGGTACACCAGCGACTGCGAGCGGGCTTCCTGCAGGTAGGCGAGCAGGCGCCGGCCGAGGTCCTTGACGTCGGAGGCGCGCTCGCGCAGGTAGTCGTCGTCCATCAGCTCGAAGCGGTTGACGTGCTCGCCAACCACCTGGCGCAGGGCGCCCTGGGCCCACTGGCCGGTCTTAATGACCTCGATCACCTCGCCACCGAGGGCGGCGTCCTCGAGCATCATCAGGTACACATCGAACAGCGCGCGCTCCTCGGGACGCAGCTGGGTAGCCAGCTTGGTCGACAGCTTGCGCATGTCCTCGCGCACGCCTTCGAGGGCGTTGTTGAACAGTTTCAGTTCGTTGTCGATATCTTCGACGGTCTTGTCCGGCACCACTTCAAGGTCGGCGGGGGGCAGCATCACCACGGCGCGGCCGACCGCCGCGCCGGGCGACCCCGGCACGCCGACGAAGCGCGCCTCCTGGATACCCTTGCCCTGGCGGCCCAGGCCACGGATCGAACCGGTGGCCTCGGCATGGGCGATCACCCCGGCGAGCTGGGCGCTCATGGTGACCAGGAAGGCTTCCTCGCCTTCGTCGAACTGGCGGCGCTCCTTCTGCTGGATGACCAGCACACCGACCACGCGCCGGTGGTGGATGATCGGCGCGCCGAGGAACGAGGCGAATTTCTCTTCGCCGGTCTCGGCGAAGTAGCGGTAGCGCGGGTGATCGGCGGCATTCTCGAGGTTGAGCGGCTCCTCGCGAGTGCCGACCAGACCGACCAGGCCCTCGTTGGGGGCCATGCTGACCTTGCCGATGGAACGCTTGTTCAGGCCTTCGGTGGCCATCAGCACGAAGCGGTTGCTGTCCGGGTCGAGCAGGTACACCGAGCAGACCTGGCTGCCCATGGCCTCCTTGACGCGCAAGACAATGATACCCAACGCCGTCTTGAGATCTTTGGCGGAGTTCACTTCCTGGACGATCTTGCGCAGCGTATTGAGCATGGCTCGGGGTCGGACTCCGTCGTCAGTCGCGCGTCAGCAGGCGCGGGGCTAGCTCTTTCAGGGCGCGGCGGTACACCTCGCGCTTGAATGTCACCACCTGGCCCAGCGGATACCAGTAGCTGACCCAGCGCCAGCCGTCGAATTCCGGTTTGCCGGTGAGGTCCATGCGCACCCGTTGCTCGTTGCTCACCAGACGCAGCAGGAACCACTTCTGTTTCTGGCCGATGCACAGCGGCTGGCTGTGGGTGCGCACCAGGCGCTGGGGTAAACGATAACGCAACCAGCCACGGGTGCAGGCAAGAATTTCCACGTCCTGGCGTTCCAGGCCCACTTCTTCGTTCAGCTCGCGGTACAGGGCGTCTTCCGGCGTTTCATCAGGGTTGATGCCACCCTGGGGAAACTGCCAGGCATCCTGGTTGATCCGCCGAGCCCATAGCACCTGCCCGGCATCATTCGTAAGAATGATCCCGACATTGGGGCGAAAACCATCCGGGTCGATCACGGCAGCAACCTCGCAAACGCATGTCGCCGCATTGTTCCACAAAGCCCGAGCGCGCAGCAACGCGCCCGCCAAGCTTATCTGCGGCGCGGTGAAAACGCCGTGTGCGCCTGGCATCGCCAGCCAGGCTGACGCCTACCGCTGGGAGCAGGCCTCTAGACCGGCTTGGCGCCCATCAAGCCGGCGATGGACAGGAAGCACACGCCACTGAACAGTGCCAACGCCAGGGTGAGCTTGAGGCCCACCGTCTCGGCCCTGCGCAGACGGTTCAGGCGCACCAGCAACCACCACACGGCGAACGCGCCAACGGTGTAGATGATGCTGGAGGCCAGCACCCAGGTCTGCCCCAGCGGCCAACCGACCAGGTGCACCAGCCACCAACCGGTGAATGGCATGCTCACCAGGCACAGGCCCATCAGCAGCCAGACGAACAGCAGCGGCCGGCGCAGCAGCTTGGCATAGGCTTCGGTGTCACCCTTGCGCCGGGCGAGCACGGTCCAGATCGCCAGGCCCAGGGCGCCAAGCAGCAACAGGGCGGTGGCGAGGATATGCAGGGTCTTGAGGGTGGTCAGGTGTTCCATGTCTTCATCGTCCTTCAGCAGGGTAATTCGCGCCCGTCTCTTCGCGGGTAAACCCGCTCCCACAGGGAACGCGCGCGCCTGTGAGGCGGGGTGACCCGCGAAGGACCATACGCCCAGCTTAGTCAGTTAACCCAAGAACAGCCGGTAAGCCGGGTTCTCGGTCTCATCCCAGTACGGGTAGCCGATCTTGGCCAGCGCCGCCGGCACCAGGTGGCGCTCTTCTTCCGGCACCTGCAGGCCCGCGACCACACGCCCATCGGCGGCACCGTGGTTGCGGTAGTGGAACATCGAGATGTTCCAGCGCCCGCCCAGCTTGTTGAGGAAGTTGAACAGCGCCCCTGGTCGCTCGGGGAACTCGAAGCGCAACACCATCTCGTCGCGGGCCCCGGCCGAATGGCCACCCACCATGTGGCGGATATGCAGCTTGGCCAGTTCGTTGTCGGTCAGGTCGGTGACCGGGAAGCCCTGCTCGCTCAACTGCTGCACCAAGGCCGCGCGCGGGTCGGTTTCCGGGTGAGTCTGCACGCCGACAAAGATATGCGCCTCGTCGGAGGTGTGCTTACGGTAGTTGAATTCGGTGATCTGGCGCTTGCCAATGGCCTCGCAGAAGGCCTTGAAGCTGCCTGGACGCTCGGGAATGGTCACGGCGATGATCGCCTCGCGCTTCTCGCCCAGTTCGGCACGCTCGGCCACATGGCGCAGGCGGTCGAAGTTGACGTTGGCGCCGGAGTCGATGGCCACCAGGGTCTGGCCTGTCACGCCCTTGAGCTCGACGTACTTCTTGATCCCGGCAACGCCAAGTGCGCCGGCAGGTTCGGTGATCGAGCGGGTATCGTCGTAGATATCCTTGATGGCTGCACAGATTTCATCGGTGCTGACGGTGATCACCTCATCGACGTGGTGACGACAGATATCGAAGGTGTGCTGGCCGATCTGCGCCACCGCCACGCCGTCGGCGAACAGCCCGACCTGGGGCAGCACCACGCGCTCACCAGCGGCCATGGCGGCTTGCAGGCAGTTGGAGTCGTCCGGCTCGACGCCAATCACCTTGATCTCAGGGCGCAGGTACTTCACATAGGCGGCGATGCCGGCGATCAAGCCGCCGCCGCCGACCGGCACGAAGATAGCGTCCAGCTGGCCCGGGTGCTGGCGCAGGATTTCCATGGCCACGGTGCCTTGGCCGGCGATGGTGTGCGGATCGTCGTATGGATGGATATAAACGAAGCCCTTTTCCTCGACCAGCTTGAGCGAATAGGCCAGCGCCTCAGGGAACGAGTCGCCATGCAGCACCACCTTGCCGCCCCGCGAGCGCACGCCTTCGACCTTGATTTCCGGGGTGGTCTTGGGCATCACGATGGTCGCCTTGATGCCCAGCTCGCGGGCCGCCAGGGCCACGCCCTGGGCATGGTTACCGGCCGAGGCGGTGACCACGCCCCGGGCCAGTTCCTCGGCACTGAGCTGCGCCAACTTGTTGTAGGCCCCACGGATCTTGAACGAGAACACCGGCTGCAGGTCCTCGCGCTTGAGCAGCACCGTGTTGCCCAGGCGCTTGCTCAGCTGCCCGGCACCGTGCAACGGGGTTTCGACGGCAACGTCGTAGACGCGCGAGGTGAGGATCTTCTTGACGTACTGTTCGAGCATCGGAAAGCATCACTGGGCCGCGGGACAAGGGCTGGGAGTCTACCGCAGCGCTACGTCGGGCGACCACAGCAAAGCCACGGGAGCCGTTATACTAGGCCATTTCCCGCCCTGCCCCTCCCGGAGCCCGCATGACCCAGGACCAACTCAAACAGGCCGTCGCCCAGGCCGCCGTCGACCTCATCCTGCCGAAACTGGATGAGAAAAGCGTCGTCGGCGTCGGTACCGGTTCGACCGCCAACTTCTTCATCGACGCCCTGGCCCAGCACAAGACCGCCTTCGACGGCGCCGTCGCCAGCTCCGAGGCTACCGCCCAGCGCCTGAAGGGCCATGGCATCCCGGTATACGAGCTGAACAGCGTCAGCGAGCTGGAGTTCTACGTGGACGGCGCCGACGAGAGCGACGCCCACCTCAACCTGATCAAGGGCGGCGGCGCAGCCCTGACCCGCGAGAAGATCGTCGCGGCGGTGGCCAAGACCTTCATCTGCATCGCCGACGCCAGCAAGCTGGTGCCGGTGCTGGGCGCCTTCCCGCTGCCGGTCGAGGTGATCCCGATGGCCCGCAGCCACGTGGCGCGCCAGCTGGTCAAGCTGGGCGGCGACCCGGTCTACCGCGAAGGAGTGGTGACCGACAACGGCAACGTCATCCTCGATGTGCACAACCTGCAGATCACCGACCCGGTGGCCCTCGAAAGCCAGATCAACGCCATCGTCGGCGTGGTCACCAATGGCCTGTTCGCCGCGCGCCCGGCCGATGTGCTGCTGCTGGGCACCAGCGAAGGCGTGAAGACCCTCAAGGCCGAGTGACAGGCACCGCGCCGCCTGCTTCGCGGGTAAACCCGCTCCCACAGGCGTAGCGCATGGCTTGAGGTCAGCGCGGTCGCTGTGGGAGCGGCTTCAGCCGCGAACACCGGCGCAGCCGGTGCCAAACACCGCGTCGCCTGCTTCGCGGGTAAACCCGCTCCCACAGGTGTGGTGCATGCCCTGAGGTCAGCGCGATCCCTGTGGGAGCGGCTTCAGCCGCGAACACCGGCGCAGCCGGTGCCAAACACCGCGTCGCCTGCCTCGCGGGCAAGCCCGCTCCCACAGGCGTAGCGCATGGCTTGAGGTCAGCGCGGTCGCTGTGGGAGCGGCTTCAGCCGCGAACACCGGCGCAGCCGGTGCCAAACACCGCGTCGCCTGCTTCGCGGGTAAACCCGCTCCCACAGGTGTGGTGCATGCCCTGAGGTCAGCGCGATCCCTGTGGGAGCGGCTTCAGCCGCGAACACCGGCGCAGCCGGTGCCAAACACCGCGTCGCCTGCCTCGCGGGCAAGCCCGCTCCCACAGGCGTAGCGCATGGCTTGAGGTCAGCGCGGTCGCTGTGGGAGCGGCTTCAGCCGCGAACACCGGCGCAGCCGGTGCCAAACACCGCGTCGCCTGCTTCGCGGGTAAACCCGCTCCCACAGGTGTGGTGCATGCCCTGAGGTCAGCGCGGTCGCTGTGGGAGCGGCTTCAGCCGCGAACACCGGCGCAGCCGGTGCCAAACACCGCGTCGCCTGCTTCGCGGGCAAGCCCGCTCCCACAGGCGTAGCGCATGGCTTGAGGTCAGCGCGGTCCCTGTGGGAGCGGCTTTAGCCGCGAACACCGGCGCAGCCGGTGCCAGACGCCGCGCTGCTAGTTTCTCGGGCAAGCCCGCCCACAGGTCCATCAAGGCTGCCTGAAGACATAGAACAGGTTCGGCTCACTGACCAGGTAGATAGTCCCCGCGTCATCCATCGCAATGCCCTCCGCCTGCGGCACGTTGCGCTGCAACCCCTGGAAGCCCTTGCGCAACGACAAGGTGCTCAACGGCCGGCCTTGCACATCCAGCTCCAGCACCAGCCGCGACTCGTCCGACAGCGCCATCAGGTGCCCGCTGCGCTCGTCGAACTGCAGGCTGGACAGGTCACGCACGAACAGCCGACGGTCACGCTTGCGGTCCTGCAGCACATGCACGGCATAGGGTTTGTCAGGGTTGTCGTGGGGGAAGCCGTGCACTTCGTAGATCATCATCGGGTCGCGTTCCTTGGCCACGAACAGGCGCTTGCCGACCGAGTCGTAGGCCAGCCCCTCGAAGCCCTTGTTGCCGTTCAGGCCAATGCCCAGGGACAGTTGCTCGGCATCGTTGGCGTCGAGGAACGGCGTGTCGTCGTCCAGGCGCACGCGTATCAGCCGCTGCTCCCGCTCGTCGGTGATCACGTAGCTGTTGGGGCCTACATATTCCACGGCTTCGGGGTCGCCGAAACCGGTCAACGGCACCCGGCGCAGGATGCGCCCATCCAGCGACAGCTCGATCAGCTCCGACTTGGCGTTGGTGACGGTGAACAGGCTCTTGCGGTCAGGGTCGTAGGTCAGCGCCGAGATATCGTCGTCCAGGCCTTCGATGGGCTGCGCCTCAATCGCCACCTGGTAACGGTCCAGGCCAATGCTCTGCTCGGCCGGTTGCCACCAGGTCTTGAGGTTGAACCAACCGCGCTCGAACAGGCGGAACTCATGCCCGGCCACGCCCAGCACGAGCAACGGGACCAACACGATGAAGACAAAGAACAGGCGATGGGAACGGCGCATGGTGGCAGACTCGGCTTGAGGAGCACGCATCTAACCACTATCAACTGAAGCAAAGCTTAATGCCATCATCCGAAATGGCTGAGGGCATTGTCAGTGCTTTCTGAAGCGATAGAACAGATTCGGCTCGCTGACGATGTACAGGGTGCCCTGCTCGTCCATGGCCACGCCTTCGGCCCGCGGGATAGTGTCGGCCAGGCCATTGAACCCGCCCAGCAGGGTCATGAAACTGACCTGCTCGCCCTGCTCGTCCAGCTCCAGCAGCAAGTTGGAGTCGGCCGACAGCACCAGCAGGTGGCCGGTGCGCGGATCGACCCCCAGGGCCGAGAGATTGCGCAGGTCGAGCTCATCGTTGGGCAGCGGCTGCTTTTCGCCCTGCAGTGGGCTGTGGCCGTCGGTGTTCCAGGTGTACAGCTTCGGCGGACGCTCTTCGCCAATGATCAGGCGCTGGCGCGGCACGTCCCAGGCGATGGCCTCGAAGCCCTTGTTGCCATTACCGGCATCGCCCAGGTCGTGGCTGAGGTAGTCGGCGCGGTTGAGCGAGGTAGTGCCGGCGTCTACCTTGACCACCGTCAAGTCGTGGTTGCGCTCATCGACAATGGCGATCTGCCCGTCCTCGAGCACCGCCACGCCTTCGGGGTTGGCCCATCCGACCAGGGGCATCTTGCGCAGGACGTCGCCATCGAGGGTCAACTCGACCAGGAACGGGTGCTTGCCCATCACCGAGAACAGCGTGCGAGTGTGCGGGTTGTAAGCCAGGTCGGAGGCTTCGTCGCGTTCCATGCCCGGCAACGGTTTGGCGTCGATGTCCGCCACATAGTCCGGCAACCAGATGCTTTCCTGGCGCTCGGCCGGGCTTTCGAAGCCTTCCTTTATCCACAGCAGGCCACGGTCATCCCAATGCATGGCCACCACCACGCCATAGCCGATCAGCGCGGCCACGGCCAGGCAGAACGGCCAGCGCAGGTAAAAACGGCGCTTGGAAGGTACGGAGGCGCTGGCGGGAGACGGCATGCAAGGGTCCTGGGAAAATGGGCGGAGTTTCGCGCATTATCCGCATGAGGTGTGAAAAAACGGTAAAAGCGAAGGTATCAACCATGCCGGTGTTCGCCGGCAAGGCCGGCGTCTACCCAGGCTTGGGTCAGAGCACCCGGCCTTCGAAGCGGCTGGCGCCGGGAAGCTCGAGCACCAGCTCATCGCCAACATTGAACGGCCCCACGCCGGCCGGGGTGCCGGTGAGAATCACATCGCCCGGTTGCAGCGCGAAGTGCCCTGCGATGTGTTGGATCATCGGCACGATGGGGTTGAGCATCAGCGCGCTGTTGCCATCCTGGCGCACTTCACCGTTGATGGTCAGGCGGATACCGATATCGGTCAGATCCTCGAAAGTCCCCGCCGAAACGAACGGTGGCAGCACACAGGCGCCATCGAAGCTCTTGGCCAGCTCCCACGGCAGGCCCTTTTCCTTCAGCTTTGCCTGCACCTCGCGCAGGGTGAGGTCGAGCGCCGGGGCATAGCCGGAAATCGCGTCGAGCACCTCTTCCTCGGTCGGATGGGTGGACAGCGGCTTGCCCAGCAGCACGGCGATCTCCGCCTCGTAATGCACCGAGCCGCGGTCGGTCGGGATCTTGAAACCACCTTCCAGGGGCACCACGCAGCTGCCCGGCTTGATGAACAGCAGCGGCTCGCTGGGGATGGGGTTGTCCAGTTCCTTGGCATGCTCGGCATAGTTGCGGCCGATGCACACCACCTTGCCCAGCGGGAAGTGGATACGGGTGCCATCTACATACTGGTGCTGGTAACTCATGGCCGACTCCTGTGAATACTGCTTTTATTCGGGAGCGAAGATCTTACCCGGATTCATGATGCCGTTAGGGTCGAACACGGCCTTGATCGCCTTCATGCAAGCGATTTCATCCGCCGAGCGGCTGTAGCCGAGGTAGTCGCGCTTGGTCATGCCCACGCCATGCTCGGCGGAGATCGAGCCGTTGTAGCGCTCGACGATCTCGAACACCCATTTGTTGACCTTGGCACACGAGGCGAAGAAGTCGTCCTTGCTCATGGCGTCGGGCTTGAGAATGTTCAGGTGCAGGTTGCCGTCGCCGATGTGGCCGTACCAGACCACTTCGTAATCCGGGTAGTGCTCGGCGACGATGGCATCGATGTCGCGCAGGAACGCCGGCACCTTGGATACGGTGACGGAGATGTCGTTCTTGTACGGCGTCCAGTGGGAGATGGTCTCGGACAGGTACTCGCGCAGCTTCCACAGGTTCTTCAGCTGGGTTTCGCTCTGGCTCATCACCCCATCCAGCACCCA
Source organism: Pseudomonas xantholysinigenes (assembly GCF_014268885.2). Taxonomy (NCBI): domain Bacteria; kingdom Pseudomonadati; phylum Pseudomonadota; class Gammaproteobacteria; order Pseudomonadales; family Pseudomonadaceae; genus Pseudomonas; species Pseudomonas xantholysinigenes. Next base: position 5,316,172 of record NZ_CP077095.1, read on the forward strand.
GCCCTGTTCGACGCAGTGCTCGAAGGTGGCCAGCGCTTGGTTGGCCACCTCTTCGGTGCTGGCTTCGAACTCCAGCAGGGCGTAGAACGGGCACTCGGTCTCGAAGGGCGCGGGCACATCGCCACGGGCGAGGATCTTGGCCAGGCCCTTGTCGGAGAAGAACTCGAAGGCTGTCAGGTCGAGCTTACCCTGGAAGGCATGCAGCACCGGCATGATCGCGTCGAAGTCCGGCGTGCCCAGCACCATTGCCGTCAGGTTGCGCGGCGCGCGGTCCAGGCGCATGGTCGCCTCGACCACGAAGCCCAGGGTGCCTTCGGCGCCGATGAACAGCTGGCGCAGGTCGTAGCCGGTGGCGTTCTTGATCAGGTCCTTGTTCAGCTCGAGCAGCTCGCCCTTGCCAGTGACCACTTTCAACCCGGCGACCCAGTTGCGGGTCATGCCGTAGCGAATCACCTTGATGCCGCCGGCGTTGGTGCCAATGTTGCCGCCAATCTGGCTGGAGCCACTGGAGGCGAAGTCCACCGGGTAGTACAGGCCCTGGTCTTCGGCGAACTGCTGCAGCTGGCGAGTGATCACGCCTGGCTGGCAGACCACGGTGCGGTCGAATTCGTTGAACGCGAGGATCTGGCTCATGTAGTCGAAGGCCACCACCACCTCGCCGTGAGCGGCGACCGCGCCTCCCGACAGGCCGGTACGCCCACCGGACGGCACCAGGGCGACCTTGTGCCGGTTGGCCCAAAGCACGACGGCCTGGACCTGCTCGATGGACTTGGGGAAGACAATGGCGCTGGGCGCGGGCGGGTAGTGCTTGGTCCAGTCCTTGCCATAAGCCTCGAGCGAGGCGGGATCGGTGAGGACCTTGCCAGGGTCGACCAGGGTCATCAGCTCATCAATTACCGCAGACTGGGTCATCGCAGGAACTCTCGACTTATTCATAGTCACCCTGAGCACGCTTCACCTGTCGGGATAAGCTCAGATCAGGTCGCGTATGCTAGCATAGCCCTCCCGTCGTTCGTGCTAAGGCCGACGCCGCGCCGCTTCACCCCCCTCGCCATTTTTCTCCGGGATACAGGTTTACGCAGATGAGCAAGACTTCTCTCGACAAGAGCAAGATCAGGTTCCTTCTTCTTGAAGGCGTCCACCAGAACGCGGTGGATACCCTGAAGGCTGCCGGGTACACCAATATCGAGTACCTCACCGGTTCGCTGCCAGACGCCGAACTGAAGGAAAAGATCGCCGATGCCCACTTCATCGGCATCCGCTCGCGCACCCAGCTGACCGAAGAGGTCTTCGACTGTGCGAAGAAACTGGTCGCGGTCGGCTGCTTCTGCATCGGCACCAACCAGGTCGACCTGGGCGCGGCCCGCGAGCGCGGCATCGCGGTGTTCAACGCCCCGTACTCCAACACCCGTTCGGTGGCCGAGCTGGTGCTGGCCGAAGCCATCCTGCTGCTGCGCGGCATCCCTGAGAAAAACGCCTCCTGCCACCGTGGCGGCTGGATCAAGAGCGCAGCCAACTCGTTCGAGATCCGGGGCAAGAAACTGGGCATCGTCGGCTACGGCTCGATCGGTACCCAGCTGTCGGTCCTGGCCGAAAGCCTGGGCATGCAGGTGTACTTCTACGACCCGCTGACCAAGCTGCCGCTGGGCAACGCCACCCAGGTCACCAGCCTGAACGAACTGCTGGGCCTGGCCGACATCGTCTCGCTGCACGTGCCTGAGCTGCCGTCCACCCAGTGGATGATCGGCGAGAAGGAAATCCGCGCGATGAAGAAGGGCGCGATCCTGATCAACGCCGCCCGTGGCACCGTGGTCGAGCTCGACCACCTGGCCGCCGCGATCAAGGACAAGCACCTGATCGGCGCCGCCATCGACGTGTTCCCGGTGGAGCCGCGTTCCAACGACGAAGAGTTCGAAAGCCCGCTGCGCGGCCTGGACAACGTGATCCTGACCCCGCACATCGGTGGTTCCACCGCCGAGGCCCAGGCCAACATCGGCCTGGAAGTGGCCGAGAAGCTGGTCAAGTACAGCGACAACGGTACTTCCGTGTCGTCGGTCAACTTCCCGGAAGTGGCCCTGCCGGCCCACCCTGGCAAACACCGCCTGCTGCACATCCACGAAAACATTCCGGGCGTGCTCAGCGAGATCAACAAGGTGTTCGCCGAGAACGGCATCAACATCTCCGGCCAGTTCCTGCAGACCGACGAGAAAGTCGGCTATGTGGTGATCGACGTCGACGCCGAGTACTCGGACCTGGCCCAGGAGAAACTGCAGCACGTGAAGGGCACCATCCGCTCGCGCGTCCTGTTCTGATTTTTCCTGCGACATGAAAAAGGGAGGCCCTGGTGGCCTCCCTTTTTTTCGCCCTCGGGCCGGCATGCCCCTGTGTAGGAGCCCGGATGCGTGCGGTTTACTTCACGGTGACCGTGATCTTCTGCGACTCGACACTCGGTTTGAACGGCACGTGGTACTGGTCACCCAGCACCAGTTGCAGGGTGTGCTTGCCCGGGGTCAGGGTGATGGTCGCCTCGGTCTGCGCCTTGCCAAAGTGCAGCACTTGCGGGCCGGCCGGCAGCGGCGCGTTGTTCTCCGGCATCAGGCTGGTGGGCAGCGGCTGGTCGGCCAGCGGCGCCTTGTCGACATCCACCAGCAAATGATGGTGGCCGGTGTGCGGAGTCTGGTCACCGGCGGGCTTCAGGCCCATGCCTTCGATGCCGAACTTGACGGTGAAGGTCTTGTCGACCGTGGCCCCATCGGCCGGGGAAACGATGAAGACCTTGGCGCCTTCCGGTGGCTGCTGGCTCTTCAGGGCATCCGCGGCGCTGGCGAACACCGACACCCCCATCAGCAGACCGGCGACGGCAGCACGCGAAAATAGGCTTTTCATTCACTTCTCCTGTGATTCACTTCAATTGACCGCTATCACTCAAACCCAGTGCGGCGGTACTTCACCATAGTCCACCTGAACCTCGAGTGGTTCAAAAACGCTGCACAAATATTTCAGGAGCAGGGCAAACATAAGGCCTGCGCCGAGGTCATAGGCTGCGTTCGACCGGCGCATGAACAAAGCGCCGGCGGCTGACACTCTTCTGCCAAACAAGAAAGGGGCTCCCATGCGTTTGACCATTGGCGTACTGCTGGCTGTACTGTTCACCCCGTTGGCCCAGGCCGAACTGATCGACGAGATCAACGATCGGGGTGAACTGCGTATCGCGGTACAAAGCGACGCCGCGCCCTATGCATTCAAGCAGGACGAACACCTGACCGGTTTCGATATCGAGCTTGGCCAGGCATTGGCCAAGGAATTGGACCTGCGCGCCGAATTTATCGAAACGCCCGCCGCGCAAGTGCTACCGGGAGTGGAGAGCGGCAAGTTCGACATTACGGTCGACAAGCCAGACGAGGAAAACAAACTCGCACCCGCGTTGAGCGCCAGCCAGCCGTTTGGCGAGCAGCACCTGGTGATTCCATTCCAGAAGGATAATCCGGCGTTCGAGAGCGCCGTGAACAACGCCTTGCAACGGCTCAAGGACAATGGACGCCTGGCCGAACTGGAACAGAAATGGTTCCCGTAGGCACCAGCTCGCGGGCTTCTACGGGCCCGCGAGATTCAAGGCCTGCGCGGCCTGTTCCAGCTCCAGTTCGCTGAACACCAGCACCCCTTCGCGCCGCAGCGATGCCGTGGTCACCCCCTCCCCCGACACCTTCACACCGGTGAAGCTACCGTCATAGGTCAGGCGGTTTCCACACGAAGGGCTGCCGGATTTGAGCACCGCCACGCGGATCCCGTGCCGCCGCACCAGGGCCAAGGCTTGCCGGGCGCCAGCGAGAAATGCCGCGCTGACATCCTCGCCGGACACCGTCACGACCTGCGCCAGCCCATCCAGCACCTCGCCGCCCTGCCCGCCCGGAATCTCCGCGGGCGGGCGCGGCGTCGGCAAGCCACCGGCTACCTCCGGACACAACGGCACCACCCGGCCTTCGGCCTGCCAGCGTTGCAACAGGTCGGGATGGCCACTGGCGCGCCCGTCGTAGCGCACCGGCTGGCCCAGCAGGCAGGCGCTGACCAGGACCTTGGGCAACTCAGAACGGGTCATTGCCACGACGCCGGAACCAGCCCGTCAACGACAGGCGCTCGCGCCCGGCCGGCAGGACTTCGTGGGGCACATCGCCCGAGAGGAACACCACCAGGGTGCCGGCGCGCGGTTGCACATCATGCTCGCGGTCGCCGTCCAGGAACATGCGCAGCTGCCCACCATCCTCCGGTTGCCAGCCTTCATTGAGATAGAGCACGGCGGAAACCATGCGCCGGTCATCGTCGCGGAAGCGATCGAGGTGGCGTTTGTAGAACGCACCCGGCGGGTACAGGGCGAAGTGGCATTCGAAATCCTCCAACCCCAGGAACAACCCTTGGTTGATGGCCTGACGCAACCCATCCATCTCGTCCAGGTAGCCGTCGCAGGCGTCCGACTCCCCAGGATCGATCCACTGGATCTGGTCACCACGAATCGCTTCGCGGATCTCCTGCCCGGCGCCGCGCCCGACCCCGGCGGGGTTGAGTTCGCCCTCGGCGTAACGGCGCCGACACTCGGCCGCGAGCGCGCGCGACAGCTCGTCGGGCAGGAATAGGGATTGCTGCGACCAGCCACGGGTGGCCAGGTCGTCGACGATGGCCGACAGCAGCGGATGTTCGGAAGGATTGTGCATGGCGCATCATATCCATTCGCCCGGCGCTCGCACAGCGCCACTTGGTCAGGAAGCGCCACGGGCGTCTCGACAAAGGCCCGCCACGCCAAGGACAATAGCGGCCTGCCGACAGGAGTCCTGAATGCGCCGTTTGTTTTCCCTGCTAGTGCTGCTGACCTGCACCATGCCTGTCTGGGCAGACAGCCTCGATCAACTGTACAAGGCCGCCGGCTGGCCCGACCAGCGCGCCCACTTCAACGATGCCGTGAGTGCCGCCCAGCAGCGCTACCGCAACAGCCTGCCGCCGGCCGTCTACCAGGCGCTGGTGAACAACAGCAACCAGCGCTTCCAGGCCCAGGCCATGGACCGCCGCGCCCAGGCACAGCTGCGTGCCAACCTGGGCAACCCGACACCGGCCCTGGCGTTCTTCCAGTCGCCCGTGGGGCGCAAGGTGGTGGCCGCCGAGCTGCTGGCCACGCGCAAGGACCAGCTGGCGAAGAACGCCAAGGGCCTGCCGAAGATCCAGGCCAGCGACACCCGCCTGCTGATCATCGGCCACCTGGCCCAGGCCCTGCCTGCCCGCGAAGCCGGTGCCGAAGTCAGCCTCGCCATCGCCGGGGTCGCGGCCGACAGCCTAAGCTCGATGCTGCCCGGCCTGTTCGGTGGCGGCCAGGCCCAGAGCCTGCTCGACGGCCAGCGCCAGCGGCTGATGAACCAGGTGGGCGAAGACCTGAACAACACCCTGTTGTACGTCTACCGCGACCTCTCGGATACCGAACTCGAGGCGTTCGCCACCTTCGCCGAATCCGCCGACGGCCAGGCCTACTACAAGGCCGCGGTGACCGCGGTGCGCGCCGCCTTGGCCGTCGGCCAGAACGCCGCCGACCTGAACTGATCAGCCCAGGCGCTGGCCGATGAAGTCGAAGTAGCGCTGGCGGATACCAGGCAATTCATTGGCCAGGTGATGGCGCGCTTCGGGCAGCATGAGGATCTGCGGTTCGGCGAACTTGGCCTTGAGCACCTGCAGGTTGTAGGGCCAGTCCACCGTGCCGTCCGCCTCGCCCTGCACGATCAAGGGCCGCCGTGCGCTGCGCGGCGCCGCCTCGATCCGCTTGACCCAACGCAGCAGCGCCCCGACCCAGGCGGTCGGCAGGCGGCGCGGCTGCAGCGGATCGGCCTCGAGAAACGCCAGGAAGTTCGGGTCGTTGGTGTTCTCGCTGAAGCGCCGCTCGATGCCGTTGACGAAATGGCGCAGCACGCAATAGCTCAGCTTGGACCAGTGCCAGGCACGCGGGCGTACCAGCGGCGCCAGCAGGATCACCTCGCCATCCGCCGGGCTGTGCTCACCTTGGTGCAACAGGTGGTCGACCACGATCGCCCCACCGGTGCTTTGCCCGCACAGATGCCAGGGGCGCGGCAGATCGAGCTGGCGCGCCTGTTCGAACAAGGTGTCGAGCACCTGCTGGTATCGCCCGAAATCGTCGATGCTGGCCCGTTCGCCGCTGGACAACCCATGCCCGGGCAGGTCGCAGGCGATCACCGCATAGCCCTGTTGCAGGGCCCAGGCGATCACATGGCGGTACAGGCCCATGTGGTCGTAGTAGCCATGCAGCAGGAACAGCGTGGCCTGGGGCTGCTCGGGCAACCAGGCCTGGCCGACCAGGTCGAAGCCGGCCGCCTGGAAACCGCCCAGCCAACTGCGTACCGGCAGGTCCAAGCCATAGAAATGCTGGTAGGCCTGGCCCTGGCTGGATAACGGCTGGCGAGCGGTGAGAGGCGACAGGCTGGCGCGCAGCACGTCGGCTTGGAAACTGGCGGTCATGGGGTGAATCCGAAGTGCAGCGAGTATTGATCTGCGATATTCAGCTCTGGGCCGCGCCATGGCAAGCTTGGCCCCTTTTCCAACCAACCACGCGACCCAGCGGGCGCGGGCCAGGGCACCTATGGCAAAGCGACTCTTCACCCTCCTTGCACTGCTACTCGGCGCCGCCGCCCTGTGGTGGGCCTACGACAGCTTCCAGAGCCGCTACCTGCGCCCGTTCGACAACCAGGCCACCCTGTTCGACGGCAACCAACTGCGCCTGCCGCCAGAACTGGCCGGCCCCGGCCCGATCCGCGTGGTGCATTTCTGGGACCCGGCCTGCCCCTGCAACGTCGGCAACCAGCAGCACCTGGGTGAGCTGGTCGAGCGCTTCGCGCCCCTGGGCGTGAGTTTCCATGTACTGCAAAAGCCCGGCAGCCATGGCCAGCTGCCGGCCAACCTCGGCGCGCTCAAGCCCCTGGCCAACCTGCCCGGCAGCGAACAGTTGCCGGCCAGCCCTGCGGTGGCAATCTGGGACCGCGATGGCCAGCTTGCCTATTTTGGGCCATACAGCGAAGGCGCGGTGTGCAACGCGAGCAACAGCTTCATCGAGCCGATCCTCAGGGCATTGCACGAGGGGCGTCGGGTTCAGGCCTCCAATACCCTGGCGGTAGGCTGCTACTGCCCCTGGGCCGGTTGACGATAACGCTGGCCAGCGCCAGCGGTTGTTCATCGAGGGGCATGGAAACGCCCTCAGGGACTATGCTCAGGTCGCGATTGCGCCGATGATCGGCCCACAGCCAACCCTCGAATGCACAAGGAGTCTCGATGAAGCGCAGCCTGACCCTGCTGGCGGTGGTGATCACCATCGCAGCCGCTGGCACCGGTTACTGGTACGTGCAAGGCAAGCAGCCGCAACGTGAGGGCGAGCTCGCCATCGCCGGGTTGCAGGCGCCAGTCAGCGTGCGCTATGACGCCCGTGGCGTACCGCACCTGCAGGCGCAGAACGAACAGGACCTCTATCGCGCGCTCGGCTACGTGCACGCCCAGGACCGCTTGTTCCAGATGGAAATCATGCGCCGCCTGGCCCGCGGCGAACTGGCCGAAGTGCTGGGCGACAAGCTGCTGGCCACCGATACCCTGTTCCGCAGCCTGCGCATCCGCGACCAGGCCGCGTTGATGGTACAGCGACAAGACCAGCAATCCCCCGCCTGGCAGGCGCTGCAGGCGTACCTGGACGGCATCAATCAATGGCAGGCCGGCCACCCGAAACCCATGGAGTTCGACCTGCTCGGCATCCCATCCCGGCCCTTCACCGCCGAGGACACCCTGAGCATCGCCGGCTACCTGGCCTACAGTTTCGCCGCGGCGTTTCGCACCGAGCCGGCACTGACCTACATCCGCGACCAGCTCGGCCCCGACTACCTGAAGATCTTCGACCTCGACTGGCAGCCGGACGGGGCCCTGGCCACGCCGCTGGCCGCCGCCGACTGGCGCAGCCTGGAGCAGCTCGCCCAGCTCAGCCAGGAGGCCCTAGGCGACGCTGGCATCCCGCAGTTCGAAGGCAGCAACGCCTGGGCCGTGGCCGGCCGCCATACCCGCAGTGGCCGCCCGCTGCTGGCCGGCGACCCGCATATCAGCTTCGCCGTGCCGGCAGTCTGGTACGAGGCCGAGCTGTCGGCACCGGGCTTCAACCTGTATGGCTATTTCCTGGCCCTCAACCCGTTCGCCCTGCTTGGCCACAACCGCGACTTCGGCTGGAGCCTGACCATGTTCCAGAATGACGATGTCGACCTGATCGCCGAAAAAACCAACCCGGACAATCCCGAGCAGGTCATGGCCGATGGCCGCTGGCAGGCCCTGGAGAAAACCGAGCAGCGCGTTGCCGTCAAGGGCGAGGAAGCCACCACCCTCACCCTGCGTCGCTCACCCCATGGCCCGATCGTCAACAACGTGCTGGGCGACACCGCCGGCCCCACGCCGATCGCCCTGTGGTGGGCGTTCCTCGAAACCGAGAACCCGATCCTCGAAGGCCTCTACCAACTCAACCGTGCCGACACCCTGGACAAGATGCGCGAGGCCGCGGCCCAGATCCAGGCGCCGGGGCTCAACCTGGTCTGGGCCAATGCCCGCGGCGATATCGGCTGGTGGGCGGCGGCGCGCCTGCCGATCCGCCCGGACGGGGTCAATCCAACGTTCATCCTCGATGGCAGCAGCCACCAGGCCGACAAGCTCGGCTTCTACCCGTTCAGCGTCAACCCGCAGCAGGAGAACCCGGCCAGCGGCTACATCGTCTCGGCCAACTACCAGCCGCCGTCGGCAGTACCGGTGCCCGGCTACTACAACCTGGCCGACCGCGGCCGCCAGCTGGACCGCCTGCTGCGCAACTCTGACAGCCAATGGGACACCCAGAACAGCCAGGCGCTGCAGTTGGACACCAGCAGTGACTACGGCCCACGGACCCTGGCACCGCTGCTGGGCACCCTGCGCGAAGTGGCCCAGGGCGATGAGGAAAAAGAGCTGGTCGAGCAACTGGCCGCCTGGCGTGGCGACTACCCCGTGGACTCCACCAGCGCCACGCTGTTCAACCAGTTTCTCTACGAGCTGGCCTACGCCGCCCTGCACGACGAGCTCGGCGATACCTGGTTCCCGGTGCTGCTCGGCACCCGCGCCATCGACGCCGCCCTGCCGCGCCTGGCGGCCGACCCAAGCTCACCGTGGTGGAACCTGCGTGGCGGCAACCAGCACAGCGACCGTACCGCCGTGGTGCGCCAAGCCTGGCAACACAGCCTCGCGCACCTGCGCCAGACCTTCGGCCAGGACCCGGCCAGTTGGCAATGGGGCAAGGCTCACACCCTCACCCACAACCACCCGCTGGGGGTGAAGAAGCCGCTGAACCTGCTGTTCAATGTCGGCCCGTTCGCCGCGCCCGGCACCCACGAGGTGCCCAACAACCTCTCGGCGAAGATCGGCCCAGCACCTTGGCCGGTCACCTATGGCCCCTCGACCCGGCGCCTGATCGACTTCGCCGACGCCGGCGCGGCGCTGACCATCAACCCGGTCGGGCAGAGTGGCGTGCCGTTCGATCGACATTATGGCGACCAGGCGCAGGACTATATCGAGGGCCGCTACCACAAGGCACGGATGGGGGTGATTCCAGCGCAGAGCACATTGCGCCTGGTGCCCGCTCAGTAACAGTGGGCGCCGGCCTTGTCGGCGAACACCGGCGTGGCCGGTGCCAGCCGCCATGGCCGGGAGTGCTCAACCCTGCCACTTGCCCCCTTCGACGATCACGCTCTCAGGCTTGGTGTCGTCGCTCAGCTCCTTGCGCACGTACTGGTCGTACAGCTTGAGCAGGTACTTCTCCTCGCCCAGCTTGGCCAGCTCGGCGTTCACCCAGTCACGCAGCTCGGTGTTGCCCTTCTTCACCGCCGGCGCAATCGGCGCTTCATCGCCCAACAGGTCAGGCAGCACACGGTAGCCCGGGTTCTGCTTGGCCCAGCTGAACAGGATCAGGTTGTCCTGGGCGTAGGCGTCGCCACGGCCATTGGCCAGGGCCGCCAGCGACTCGGTGTTCTTCTCGAACTTGAGCAGCTTCCACTGCGGATGGGTCTTGGTCAGCCAGATATCGGCCGTGGTGCCGGTGGTGACGATGATGGTCTTGTCGGCCAGGTCGTCGAGCTTCTGCACCGGGCTGCCGTCGGCGACGATGGCCTGTACCGCCACGCGCAGGTTCGGGTTGGTGAAGTCCACCACCTCCTTGCGCTCCGGGGTGACGGTCATGTTGGCCAGGATCAGATCGACCTTGTCGCTCTGCAGGAATGGAATGCGACTGGCGGGCTCGACGGCGACGAACTCGACCTTGTTCTCGTCGCCCAGCAGGTCCTTGGCGAAACGCCGGCCAATGTCGGTGTCGAAGCCGACATAGCGGCCGCTTTCATCGACGAAGCCGAATGGCGGCTTGTCGGTGAACACGCCGACGATCAGCTTGTCGCGGGCCTTGATGGTTTCCAGGTAGCTGCTGGCCGGCGAAGCGGCAGCGGGCTTGGCCGTCTCTTCGGACTTGTTGCAGCCGGCCAGCAAGGCCAGGCCAAGCAGGGGGGCGAGCAGTTTGGCGAACGGTGCGGTCTTCATGACAGTTCCTTGTGCAATGACATGGGCAGGCTTTCGACGAACGAGAATTTCTCCAGGAACTGCTGCGCGCGTGCGGTCCGCGGTCGGGTGAAGAAAGGCTCGGGGTGACTCTGTTCAAGGATCCTGCCGGCCTCCATGAACACGATGCGGTCGGCCACCGCGCGGGCGAAGGCCATTTCGTGGGTGACGATCAGCAGGGTCATGCCGTCGCGGGCCAGGCCCTGGATCACCTGCAGCACCTCCTTGACCATTTCCGGGTCGAGGGCCGCGGTGACCTCGTCGAACAGCATCACCTGGGGGTTCATGCACAGCGAGCGGACGATGGCGATGCGCTGCTGCTGGCCACCGGAGAGCTGGCGCGGGAAGGCATCGCGCTTGTCCAGCAAGCCCACCCGGGCCAGCAACGCCTCGGCCTGGGCCAAAGCCTCGGCGCGTTCGCGCTTCTGCACCTTGAGTGGGCCGAGCAACAAGTTGTCGATCACGCTCATGTGGCCAAACAGGTGGTAGCTCTGGAACACCATGCCGACCCGCTGACGCACCTGGCGCCAGTCGGTATCCGGCCTGAGCAGCTGCTCCCCGGCCAGGGTCAGGCTGCCGCCCTGGGCCGCCTCCAGGCCGTTGAGGCAGCGCAGCAGCGTGCTCTTGCCGCAGCCGCTGGGGCCGAGGATCACCACCACCTCACCGGCGTTTACCTGCAGGTCGATGTCCGCCAGCACCTGGTGCTGGCCGAAGAATTTGTTGAAGCCTTGGAATTCGATCAGTGGATTCATGCATGGGCCCAGCGCCGCTCCAGCACACGCGAGGCGGCGGACAGCGGATAGCAGACGAAGAAGAAGAACAGGAACAACACGCCATAGATCAGCACCGACTCGTAGGTGCGCTCGATGATTTGCTGGCCGGCCTTGATCACCTCGACCACGCCGATCAGCACTGCCAGCGAGCTGGTCTTGACGATGCGCGTGTAGATGTTGATGGTCGGTGGAGTCATGCGCTTGAGCGCCTGGGGCAGCAGCACGTAGCCATACAGCTGCCAGCCGGACAGGCCGATCGACAGCCCGGCTTCGCGCTGGCCCCGGGGCAGCGAGCGTAACGCGCCGCGCACCACCTCGCCGACCTCGCTGGCGCCCCATAGCCCCAGCACCAGCACCGCGCACCAGAAGCTGGGGATGCTCAGGCCAAAGAAGATCGGCAGGCCGAAGAACACCAGGTACAGCCAGACCAGCACCGGGATAGCCCGGAACAGCTCCAGGTACACCTGCAACAAGACATTCAGCAGTCGGTTGCCAAGGCTCGCCAGCACCCCGTAGAGCACGCCGCCCAGGGTCGCGAAGACGATGCCCAGGGCCGAGATCGCCAGGGTCTGCGCGGCGCCGGCCGCCAGTTGTGGCAGCGACACCTGCAACAGCTCAAATGCCGAACTGGCCATGTTGCAGCCTCCGTTCCAGGTAGCGCAGCAGCAGCGACAGCGGCAGGAAGATCAGCACGCACAGCAGGGTCAGCACGGCGAGCATCTCGTAGGTCTTGTAGTACAGGGCGATGTAGTTCTTGGTGGTGTAGAGGATCTCCGGCACCGCCACCGCCGAGACCACGGTGGTCTCCTTGAGCAGGAACACGAAATTGGCGAACAGCGCCGGCAGGCTGAGGATCCCTGCCTGGGGCAGGATCACATGGCGCAGCAACTGGCCTTCGGACAGGCCGATGGAACGCCCCGACTCCAGTTGCGCCCGTGGCACCGCCTCGACCCCGGCGCGCAGCACCTCGGTGAGGTAAGCACCGCCCATGAAAGTCATGGTGATGATCGCGGCGCTGAAACCTGAGACTTTCAGCCCCAGGCTCGGTAGAGCGAAATAGACGAAGAACAGCTGGATCAGCAACGGCGTGTTGCGCGCCAGCTCCACATAGCCTTTGACCAGCCGCCACAGGTACGGGATGCGCAGCACCAGCAAGGTGGCGTTGACCAGGGCCACCAGCAGCGAAGTGGCAATGGCGATCAGCCCGACCTGCAGGGTCACGCCCACGGCCTTGAGGAAGGCCGGTAGGGTGCTGAGCATGAAAGCGGTGTCGAAGCTCATGCTGGGCGCCTCGACAGAAGATTACGGGGGTACGGCATTGGGGTACGTCCAGGGTCGGCACGAGGGTCGCTCGGCGTCTGTCAGAAGAGATGGCGTTGTGCCGGTAAGCACGTAGCGCTGACTTTACGGGTATAAAAAACTTTTTATAAATACCCATATCGCATATCGATATCCCTGGCGGGGCTAACGGTAAAAATCGCTCATCGTGTCGGGATCTTTCAGCAGGATTGCCCCTCAAAAGGGCTTCACCTCCTGTCTTGCATGGCCATTCCCCTACAAGGACGACAACGATGAACAGCCCTTGCTCGCCGACCTCGAACGAACAGCTTCTCTGGCTCCTGGCCCTGCGCCGGGCGCTGGCCAACGCGTAGGCGCCAGGCTTTCTGGCGCAAACGAAAACGCCGACGCAAATGCGTCGGCGTTTTCATGTCAGGTCTGGCCAGTGCCGCGTATCAGAACGCCGGCAATACCGCGCCTTGGTATTTCTTCTCGATGAATGCCTTCACTTCCGGGCTGGTCAGGGCCTTGGCCAGTTTCTGGATGGCGTCGCTGTCCTTGTTGTCCGGGCGGGCCACCAGGAAGTTCACATACGGCGAATCGCTGCCTTCGATCACCAGGGCGTCCTTGGCTGGGTTCAGGCCGGCTTCCAGGGCGTAGTTGGTGTTGATCATGTCCAGGTCGACCTGGTCCAGCACGCGCGGCAGCATGGCCGACTCGAGCTCCTTGAACTTGAGCTTCTTCGGGTTCTCGGCGATGTCCTTGGGCGTGGCCAGGGCGTTCTTCGGATCTTTCAGGGTGATCAGCCCAGCCTTTTGCAGCAGGAGCAGCGCGCGGCCGCTGTTGCTGCCTTCGTTGGGGATGGCGACGGTGGCGCCGTCCTTCAGCTCGCTCAGGTTCTTCACCTTCTTCGAGTAGCCGCCGAAGGGTTCGACATGCACACCGACCACGGTCTCCAGGTGCGTGCCCTTGCCTTCGTTGAAGTTCTTCAGGTACGGCAGGGTCTGGAAGTAGTTGGCGTCCAGACGCTTCTGGTCGACCTGCACGTTGGGCTGGACATAGTCGGTGAAGACCTTGATCTGCAGGTCCACGCCTTCCTTGGCCAGGGTCGGCTTGATCAGTTCGAGGATTTCAGCGTGCGGTACAGGTGTGGCGGCGACCACCAGTTTCTCGGCGGCATTGGCCAGGCCGGCGAACGACAGGGCGGCGGCCAGGGCGGTGGTCAGCAGGGTCTTTTTCATGGTGATCCTTGTTATCAAGCTGGGCCATCGCAGATGGCGAGTCGGATGCCCATCCGTTCGGGTGGGCGTGAGGCCGACGATACCGGGATTTTTTATTCCGTAACAATATCTTTTGATTAGCTTCTTATTCCAAAAACAAATGGCCATTACGGCCTTTGGTCATGAGCGCCTGTCCACTGCTCTAGACCGTGGCTTGGCCAAGTTTCGCCAGGTTTTGCGCAAGCAACTGGCGCAGGGTATCGAGGGTCTGCACCTCGCCACTGCTGCCCAGTTGCGCCAGTTGGCGGGCCAGACTGGCCAAGGGCGTGACATCCGGCAGGTCGAGGTGCTCGGGGAGGATTTCCTCACCGTCACTGACCAGCAGGGCAAAGTGAATGACGTTCTCCAGTTCACGGGTGTTGCCAGGCCAGGCATGGGCCTCGAGCGCCTGCTGGGCGGCCTCGCTGATCAGCGCCACGGGGCGGTCCAGGCGCAGGCTGTAGATGCCGACGAAGTATTCGGCCAGGGGCAGGATGTCACCGATACGTTCGCGCAACGCTGGCAGGGCCAGCTCACCTTCGTGCAGGTAGTGGTAAAGCCGCTCGTTGAAGCGCCCGGCTTGTACCGCCCTGGCCAGGTCGATGCTGGAGGCGGCCACCAGGCGCACGTCCACCGGCTGCGGGTGCGCGGCCCCCACCCGGGTGACCTCGCGGTTTTCCAGCGCGGCCAGCAGCTTGGCCTGGATCGCCAGTGGTAAATCAGCGATCTCGTCCAGGTACAGCGTGCCGCCATTGGCCGAGCCGAACCAGCCGGCCCGGCTGCTGGCGGTGCCGCCCTGGCTGCCGGCGCTGTAGCCGAACAGTTCGGCATCGGCATAGGTCGGGCTGATCGCCGCGCAGTTGACCGAGACGAACAACCCGCCACGGTCGCTGGCACGGTGGATCTGCCGCGCCAGCAACTCCTTGCCGGTACCGGTCTCGCCACGGATCAGCACCGGCAGCGCCTGCGGCGCCAGGCGCTCGAGGGCCCGGCGCAACGCCTGCGAACGCGGGTCGACGAACACCAAGGCCTTGGCGCGGATGCTCAGCGGGCTCTTGTCCAGTTCGGGGAAGGTCAGCAGCGGCTGGCCGAAGGGGCTGTGAAAAGTCATGCAATGCTCCCGCCCCGGCCATGGCGTGCCGGGGAATCAGCTGGTTCGAAAAACACCGGCGACTCAGGCGCGGCGCAGGGCGCGCTGGTCGACTCGGGCCTGCAGGCGATAGAGGTAGGCAAAGCCTTGCTCCCAGCGCTCATGGCCGGACTTGACGTTGATATGCCCGGCGTTGGCCAGCAGCCCGGCCTCGGCGCCCCAGGCGCGAGCCAGGTACAGGGCGCGTGGCACGCTCACCGCTGGGTCGTTGTCGGAGCTGACCACCTGGCTGGGGAACGGCAAGGCCTGCAACGGGATCGGCGCGAAGTTGCGCAAGGCCGGCGCGCAGGTCGGCCGCTCAACATCCGCCGGCGCCACCAGCAGAGCGCCACGCACCTGGCGCAGCCGTTGCGGGCTGGCCTGGGCGGCCCAGTGGGCGACGGTGATGCAGCCCAGGCTATGGGCGATGAGAATCACCGGCGAGCGCTCGGCGGCAATGGCCTGCTCCAGCGCCTGCACCCAGTCGCGGCGCTGCGGGGTCAACCAGTCTTGCTGCTCGACCCGGGCGCTGTTGGGCAGGCTGCGTTGCCAGTGACTCTGCCAATGGTTGTCTGGCGATCCTTGCCAGCCCGGCACAATCAGGTAACGAATCGACTCATTGCGCATGGGGACGCCTCCGGAAGTTTGCGTGCTTGGCTGCAAGTATAGGGAGGGGGTTATATTCGTAAAGGAATAAGAAGCTATTTATTAATAACCAAAATCATATTAAAGCAACTGTCTTGCACAGTGTTAAGCCCCACGCTTCCCCCTGTAGGAGCGGCCTCGTGTCGCGAAAGGGCTGCGAAGCGGCCCCGGCGATCTGTGCATAAACACTGAAATCCTGGGGCTGCTCCGCAGCCCTTTCGCGACACGAGGCCGCTCCTACAGGAGAGAGGGGATTCCTGATCATTGATAAAAAAAGGGCCATCCCCTGCCAAGGAAAATGGCCCCTAAGCACTTGCCTGAAGAGGGTATCGCCGGTCAGCGCGCGGTGATCACCGCCAGCTTGCTGATCCCGGCCCGTTCGATGGCCGCCATCGCCCGCGCGACCTCGCCGTAGTTCACACCATCATCGGCCTGCAGCTGCACCCGCAGCTCGGCGTCCCTGTCCTTGGCAGCCTTGAGATTGCTCTCCAGCAGGTCCGGCTGGATTTCGTCCTTGTTGATGAACAGCTTGCCGCTGCCATCGATGCTCACCACCAACGGATCCTTCTGCTCGACCGGGGCCACGGCCTCGGTCTTGGGCAGGTTGATGGGAATGGCGTTGGTCAGCAGCGGCGCGGTGACGATGAACACCACCAGCAGCACCAGCATGACGTCCACCAAGGGCGTGACGTTGATTTCACTCAACACTTCGTCGCTGTCCTGGGTCGAGAAAGCCATGTCAGGAGGCCTCCTTCACCGGCTGGGTGAAACCGGCCTGGGCCTTGTGCGCCGTCGGGTGCACCAGCACGCGGAAGGCACTCTTCTGCGCCAGGCTGTAGAAGTCGTGGGCGAAGTCGTCGAGGTCGGCGGCGGTCAGCTTGAGGCGCCGCAGGAAGTAGTTGTAGACCAGCACCGCCGGCACCGCGACGGCGATCCCCACGCCAGTGGCGACCAACGCCGCGCCGATCGGCCCGGCCACGGTTTCCAGGCTCGCCGAGCCGGCCGCGCTGATGCCCTTGAGCGCTTCCATGATGCCCCACACCGTGCCGAACAGGCCGATGAAAGGGGAAGTGCTGCCGATACTGGCGACCACCGCCAGGCCAGTTTCCAGCGAGCGCCGCTCGCGCACGATCTGCTGGCGCAGGGCGCGCTCCAGGCGGTCTTGGTGATTGATCGCATGGCTCAGGTCATTGGCCTGGCCCGGTTCGCCCACGGCAATGGCGGCATAACCAGCCTGGGCGACGCGGGCGGCCGGGCCGGGGCGTTCGTGGCTGAGCTCGGCGGCCGAGTCCAGGCTCGAGGCTGCCCAGAACTGTTGGTGGAAGCGCTTGTCCTGATTCTTCAAGCGCACGAACTGCACGACCTTGACCAGGGCCAGGGCCCAGGTGGCGACGGAAAAACCAACCAGCAGCCAGATGACTGCGCTTTCTACGGATTCGAGGGGGGATGCCAGCAGGCTCATGGTGATGTCTTCCTGTGTTCTGCGAAAAAGTTAGCGAAGCTTGAAATCGATCGGCACGCTGACCCAGCCCGCCTGGGCCACGTCGCCCTGCTTGGCGGGGACGAAGCTCCAGCGCTTGACCGCGGCCAGCGCGGCCTCGTCCAGGGCCGGGCGGCCACTGCTCTGCTGGATCTGGATCTGCCCCGGCTTGCCGCTGGGCAGCACCTCGACACGCAGCAGCACGGTGCCTTCCCAACCCCGGCGCAGGGCCATCTGCGGGTATTCCGGTGCCGGGTTCTTCAGGTACGCGGCATTGGCCGACGGCGGCGTCACTGGCGCCGGCGCGGGTGGCGCCGCTGCGGCCACTGGTGGCGCGGGCGGCGCCGGGGCCGGCTTGGGCTCGGGCTTGGGTTCTGGCTTGGGCCTGGCCACCGGTTTGGGTAGCGGTTTGGGCTTGGGCTTGGGTTTGGCGGCCAGTTCATCGATCACCGGCGGTGGCGGTTCGACCACCGGTGGTGCCGGGGCGGGTGGCGGCGGCTCGACCACTGGTGGCGCGGGTGCGGCGAATTCGATGGTCATCGGTGGGATCTGCGGCGGCACCACCGGCAGCGCCGGGGTCGGTGCCTGGCTGACCCAGTAGGCCGCGGCGCCATGCAAGGCCAGCACCAGCAGGCCCAGGGCCAGCTTGTCGCGGCGCTTGAGGCCACTGACCGGGGTGCGCTGCAGGCGCAGTTGGCCAAGCGGCAGGCGCAGCGTGCGTCCGAGCTCGACCAGGTCGCCCGCTGCCGGACGCCATGGCTGGTCGTAGGCCCTGACGGCCGTCTGGACATTACCCATTGCTCAAACTCCTGGGGTCTCGATTCAGGTGTGTGGCTGAATCATCGGGGCCAGAGACTTAGGTCATAAAGTAATGTTTGAAGTTAAAGTTAGATCCTTTGGGAATATTTGATTTGAGCGCTTGGCTCTAGGCCGCAGGTTTCGCGGGGTGTGGCGTCAGAGCGTTTGGATGATGCTTTACCGGCATATTAAATATTCGCGCAAGGCATCAAATTCTCGCGAGGACGGCGCCCTTGTTCGCGGGTAAACCCGCTCCCACAGGTGTGGTGCCGGCGCGTTCCCTGTGGGAGCGGGTTTACCCGCGAAGACGATGGCGCAGGCAATAAAAAACCCGGGACCATGCCCGGGTTTTCATCACAAGCGGCGGCTCAGATATCCGCCACCTTCTGCCACACCTTCGGCCGGAAGAACAAGGTCTCCCCGCGCGCCAGCCCGGTCAGGCTATCGTGGTCCTTGACCACCTCGGCCTCGATCAGCTCGCTCTGCCCTGCCACCTTCAAGGTGACCCGCGTGGTCGCGCCCAGCGGGCGGATATCGCGCACTTCGGCGGCATGGTGCCCCTCGGTCTCATGGCGCGACAGCGACACCTCGTGCGGGCGGAACAACACATGCTGCCCTTCGGCCAGCGCCAGGCGGTTGGAATCGCCAAGGAAGTGGTAGACGAAATCGTTGGCCGGCTGCTCGTACACCTCGCCGGGCGAACCGATCTGCTCGATCACGCCCTTGTTCATCACCACGATGCGATCGGCCACTTCCATTGCCTCTTCCTGGTCGTGGGTGACGAACACCGAGGTCAGGTTGATGTCTTCGTGCAGCCGCGCCAGCCAGCGGCGCAGCTCCTTGCGCACCTTGGCATCCAGCGCCCCGAACGGTTCGTCGAGCAACAGCACCTTGGGCTCCACCGCCAGGGCGCGGGCCAGGGCGATACGCTGGCGCTGGCCACCGGACAGCTGCTCGGGGTAGCGATCCGACAGCCAGTCGAGTTGGACCATGTTCAGCAGCTCATGGACTTTCTCGGCGATCTTGCTCTCGCTCGGGCGCTCGCCCTTGGGCTTCATGCGCAGGCCGAAAGCGACGTTGTCGAACACGCTCATGTGACGGAACAACGCGTAGTGCTGGAACACGAAGCCGACGTTGCGATCGCGCACGTCGTGGCCGGACACATCCTCGCCATGGAACACGATGCTGCCGTTGTCCGGGGTCTCGAGGCCGGCGATGATGCGCAGCAGGGTGGTCTTGCCGCAGCCGGAAGGGCCAAGCAGGGCCACCAGCTCGCCGCTGTGGATGTCCAGGTTGATGTTGTCCAGGGCCTGGAAGCTGTTGAAGCGCTTGCTGACGTTACGTACTTCGATCGACATGAATCATTCCTCCGCGGCGCTGTGGCGCAGGCGGTTAATACGGTTCTCGCTCCACTGCTTGAGCAGCAGGATGAAGAGCGCCAGGATCAGCAACAGGCTGGCCACACTGAAGGCCGCGACATGGTTGTACTCGTTGTAGAGGATCTCCACGTGCAGCGGCAAGGTGTTGGTGACGCCGCGGATGTGCCCGGACACCACCGACACCGCGCCGAACTCACCCATGGCCCGGGCGGTACACAGCACCACGCCGTAGATCAGGCCCCACTTGATGTTCGGCAAGGTCACGTGCCAGAACATCTGCCAGCCGTTGGCGCCGAGCAAGCGCGCGGCTTCCTCTTCCTGGGTACCTTGCTCCTGCATCAGCGGGATCAGCTCGCGGGCCACGAACGGCACGGTGACGAAGATGGTCGCCAGGACGATGCCTGGCAGGGCAAAGACGATCTGGATGTCATGGTCCTGCAGCCATGGGCCGAACAGCCCCTGGGCGCCGAACATCAGCACGTAGACCAGGCCGGCGATCACCGGCGACACCGAGAACGGCAGGTCGATCAGGGTCACCAGTACGCTCTTGCCACGGAAGCTGTACTTGCTCACGCACCAGGCGGCGGACACCCCGAACACCAGGTTCAACGGCACCGAGATGGCCACCGCCAACAACGTGAGCTTGAGCGCGGACAGCGCGTCGGGCTCGAAGATCGCCTCGAAGAAGGTGCCGAAACCGTTCTTCAGGGCCTGCGACACCACGATCACCAGCGGCAGCGCCAGGAACAGCGCGAAGACGATCCAGGCCAGGGTGATCAGCACGCGGCGCGAGGTCGCGCTGCCACGCCGGGCGGCGTTTGCGGCGGCGGTTGCAGCGAGGGTTTGACTAGACATTGCCGGCCTCCTTCAAGGGGTTTCGATGCGCCGCTGCAGCAGGTTGATCAGCAGCAGCAGGATGAAGGAAACCACCAGCATCAACACGCCGATGGCGGTGGCGCCGGTGTAGTCGTACTGGTCGAGCTTGACCATGATCAGCAGCGGCAGGATCTCGGTCTTCATCGGCATGTTGCCGGCGATGAAGATCACCGAACCGTACTCGCCGACACCCCGGGCGAAGGCCAGGGCGAAACCGGTGAGCCAGGCCGGCAGCAGCGCTGGCGCCAGCACATGGCGGAACACCTGCAAGGGTTTCGCGCCCAGGCAGGCTGCGGCTTCTTCCACTTCACGCGGGATATCGGCCAGCACTGGCTGCACGGTACGCACCACGAACGGCAGGGTGACGAAGGTCAGCGCCAGGGTGATGCCCAGCGGGGTGTAGGCGATCTTGAAGCCCAGCTCGGTGGCGAACTGGCCGACCCAGCCCGCCGGGGCGTACAAGGCGGTCAGGGCGATGCCGGCGACGGCGGTGGGCAGGGCGAACGGCAGGTCGATCATGGCGTCGATGACCTTGCGCCCAGGGAAGGTATAACGCACCAGTACCCAGGCCAGCAGGGTGCCGATCACCCCGTTGATGATGGCGGCGAACAGGGCGGTGCCGAAACTCAGCTTCAGCGCGGCGATGACCCTTGGCGCGCTGATGATGTTCCAGAACTGCTCCCAGGTCAGCTGCGCGGCATGGATGAACATGGCCGCCAGCGGTATCAGCACGATCAGGCTGAGGTACACCAAGGTGTAGCCCAGCGTCAGCCCGAAGCCGGGTATGACGGGGGAAATGCGACGTGACATAAAGGTCCCTGGTTGAACGCACGAAGCCCGGAAACGATCCCGGGCTGGTGCTAGCTTCTGAATCCCGGGGCTGCTTTGCAGCCCATCGCGACACAAGGCCGCTCCTACAGGGGATCGCGCTTTTCTGTAGGAGCGGCCTTGTGTCGCGAAAGGGCCGCAAAGCGGCCCCCGCTCTTTCCATTGCCGATCACTGTGCCTGATAAATCTGGTCGAACACCCCACCGTCATTGAAGAACTTGGGTTGTGCAGTCTTCCAGCCACCGAAGTCCTTGTCGATGGTCACCAGGTCCAGTTGCGGGAACTGCTTGCCGAATTCGGCGGCGACCTTCGCGTCACGCGGCCGGTAGAAGTTCTCCGCGGCGATCTTCTGGCCCGCCGGGCTGTACAGGTGCTTGAGGTATTCCTCGGCGATCTGCTCGTTGCCCTTCTTCTCGGCGTTCTTGTCGACCACGGCCACCGGTGGCTCGGCCAGGATCGACAGCGACGGCACGACGATCTCGAACTTGTCGGCGCCGCCGTCTTCCTTCAGCGCCAGGAAGGCCTCGTTCTCCCAGGCCAGCAGCACATCGCCCTGGCCGTTGTTGACGAAGGTGATGGTCGAGCCACGGGCACCGGTATCGAGCACCGGCACATGCTTGAACAGCGTCTGCACGTATTCCTTGGCCTTCTCTTCGCTGCCACCGGTCTTCAGGCCATAGGCCCAGGCAGCGAGGAAGTTCCAGCGGGCGCCACCGGAGGTTTTCGGGTTCGGGGTGATGACCGAGACGTCCTGCTTGATCAGGTCGCCCCAATCCTTGATGCCTTTCGGGTTGCCCTTGCGCACCAGGAACACGATGGTCGAGGTATACGGCGTGCTGGCGTCCGGCAGGCGCTTCTGCCAGTCCTCCGGCAGGGTCTTGCCGAGCTTGGCGATCTCGTCGATGTCGCCGGCCAGGGCCAGGGTCACCACGTCGGCGCGCAGGCCGTCGATGACCGCCCGCCCCTGCTTGCCCGAACCACCGTGGGACTGCTGGATCTTCACCTTGTCGCCCGGGTGGGCGGCTTGCCAGTGCTTGATGAACTCGGCGTTGTACTGCTGGTACAGCTCGCGAGTCGGGTCATAGGACACGTTCAGCAGTTCGTAGTCCTTGGCGATCGCGGAACCGGCAAAAACGGCACTGGCCAGGGCGGCAAGCGCATAACGGCGGATGGACATGGTGAAGCTCCCGATTGGCATTTTTCTAGTTTTGAAGTGATGCGGGGTCAGCCGGACTTGTTGCCGGGCTGCTGCAGGCGGAACTTCTCCTTGCGTTCGATCTGCACCACCTGAGCGTTGTGCACGGTGATCTCCACTGCGCCGAAGCGCAGGTCGCGCAGGGCGCTCTGGATTTCACGCAGAATGGTGGTTTCGTCCTGACCGTCGATGCTGCGCAGAGATGCACTCATGCTCGTTCTCCTGTGAGTAAGGGTGCCGGGCAGAGGTTTGAAGGGGATTTGCGCCTGGCGTGAGAGCCATACTAGTGAGGCGCGGATATTCTTAAAAATACTGTTTAAGAATGTTTATATAACCGAATTTCAAGCGCTGGATAGATAACCTGTGGGAGCGGGTTTACCCGCGAATGCGGCAGTGGCTGCACCCTCGCATTCGCGGGTAAACCCGCTCCCACAGCACCTCAATGGGCCTTCGGGGTTTTGTTCTGCGGCTCGCGAATCCTGTACCAGGCCACATACAGCGCCGGCAGGAACAGCAGCGTCAGCAGCGTTGCGCTGATGATGCCGCCGATCATGGCGTAGGCCATCGGCCCCCAGAACACTTCCCGGGCAATCGGGATCATGCCAAGGCTCGCCGCCGCGGCCGTCAGCAGGATCGGCCGGCGCCGGTGGTTGGTCGCCTCCACCACCGCATCCCAGGGCGCCAGGCCCTGCTCCTCGAACTCATCGATCTGGGTCACCAGGATCACCGAGTTGCGGATGATGATCCCGACCAGGGCGAGGATCCCGAGGATCGCCACGAAGCCCATCGGCGTGCCCGTGGGCACCAGCGCCAGGACCACGCCAATCAGGCCCAGGGGCGCGACACTGACCACCAGGAACAGCTTCTGCACGCTGTGCAGCTGGATCATCAGGAAGGTCGCCATCAGAAACAGCATCAGCGGGATCACGTCGGCAATCGGCCCCTGGGCCTTGCCACTCTCCTCCACCGTGCCGCCGGTGGCCACTTCGTAGCCCGGTGGCAGCTGGCTGGCGAACGCGTCGATCTTCGGCTTGAGCTGCTCGACCAGGTTGGTGGGCTGGATATCGCCGACCACCGAGGCCTTGATGGTGATGGTCGGCTTGCGGTCGCGCCGCCACACCAGTGGCTGCTCCAGCTCGTAGCGCACGGTGGCGAAGGCCAGCAGTGGGATCGAGGTGCCGTTGGGGCTGACGATCTGCAGGTTCTGCAGGGTGTCGGGCGAGCCGCGCTCGCTGTCCTCGGCACGGGCCACCACATTGACCAGGTAGATGTTGTCGTTGACCTGGGTGATCGGCACGCCGGTGACGATGCTGTTCATCACATTGGCCACATCCTCGGACGACAGCCCGAGCTGGCGCGCCTTGTCCTGGGCGATCTCGACCCGCAGCACCTTACCGGGCTCGTTCCAGTCGTAGATCATCTCGCCGATGTGTTCGTTCTGGTCGAGCAGCGTGGCCAGGTCGATGGCGTGCTTGCGCACCTGGTCGATGTCCTTGCCGCTGACCCGGTACTGGATCGGCCGGCCCACCGGCGGGCCCATTTCCAGCGACTGGACGTTGGTGCCGATACCGACGAAGTCCTTGGTCAGGCGCTCCTGCAGGCGCTGCATCAGTCCACCGCGCTCCTCCAGGCCCTTGCTGACGATGACGAACTGCGCGTAGTACGGGTTCTGCAGTTGCTGGTCCAGGGGCAGGTAGAAGCGGATCGCGCCCTGGCCAATGTAGGTGCTCCAGCTGACGATGTCCGGGTCGCCCTTGAAGGTCGCCTCGAAGCGGTCGACCACCTTGCGCGTTTCCTCGATCGAGGCATTCTGCGGCAGGTTGAGGTCGACGAGGATTTCCGGGCGGTCCGACGAGGGGAAGAACTGGTTCTGCACGAAGCGCATGCCCAGCACCGACAGCACGAACAGCACGATGGTGCCGATCACCGTCACCCAACGGTGGCGCAGGCACCACAGCAGGCTGTGCTCGAAGGCGCGCCCCACCCGGCCTGGCTCGGACTCGTGGGGCTTGAGCTTCTTGCTGTCGAGAATGTGCACGCCCAGCACCGGGGCGAAGAACACCGCGACGATCCATGACACCAGCAGGGCCACGGCGATCACCGCGAACAGGGTGAAGGTGTACTCGCCCGCCGAGCTGGCGTTGAGGCCGATCGGCACGAAGCCGGCCACCGTCACCAAGGTGCCGGTGAGCATGGGGAAGGCGGTGGAGGTGTAGGCGAAGGTCGCCGCCTGCTCCTTGGTCTCGCCCATTTCCAGGCGCGTGACCATGACTTCCACGGTGATCATCGCGTCGTCCACCAGCAAGCCCAGGGCGATGATCAACGCGCCGAGGGAAATCCGCTGCATGGTGATGTCGCTGTACTCCATGAACACGAACACCATGGCCAGCACCAACGGGATCGAGCAAGCCACCACCAGCCCGGCGCGAACCCCGAGGCTGACGAAACTCACCACCAGCACGATCACCACGGCCTCGAACAGCGCGCTGGTGAAGCCACCGACGGCCTGCTTGACCACCACCGCCTGGTCGGAGACGGTATGCACCTCCACGCCCACCGGCAGGTCGTGGGTGATCTGGTCCATGCGCTCGCGCAGCAGTTTGCCGAATACCTGCATGTTGCCGCCGGCCTTCATGCCGATGGCCAGGCCAATGGCGGTCTGGCCGTTGTAGCGGAACATCGGTGAAGGCGGATCGACGTAGCCACGCTCGATGTCGGCCAGGTCGGCGAGGCGGAAGAAACGGTCGTTGATGCGCAGGTTGACGGTTTCCAGGTCCTTCTCCGAGGCGAACTGCCCGGTGGTACGCACCGAAATACGCTCGGGCCCGGCCTCGATCACCCCGGCGGGGGTCACCGCGTTCTGCGCCTGCAAGGCCTGCATCACCTGGCTCTGGTCGATGCCGAACGAGGCCAGCTTGCGGGTCGAAAAGTTGAGGTAGAGCACTTCGTCCTGGGTACCGATAAGCTCGATCTTGCCGATATTGGGCACATCGCGGACCTCGGCACGCACCTGCTCCACATAGTCGCGCAATTGGCGCAAGGTCAGGCCATCGGTGGTGAAGCCGTAGATCGAGCCATAGACGTCGCCGAATTCGTCGTTGAAGCCCGGGCCCTGGATCCCCTTGGGGAACTGGCCGCTGATGTCCTGGATCTTCTTGCGTACCTGGTACCAGATCTCGGGGATGTCCTTGCCCTTGGTGGTGTCGCGCAGATAGACATAGACCGTGGACTCGCCGGGGCGGGTGTAGCTTTTCACATAATCGAGCGAATCCAGTTCCTCGAGCTTCTTCTCGATACGGTCGGTGATCTGCAGCAGGGTTTCGTCCTGGGTCGCGCCGGGCCAGCGGGTCTGGATCACCATGGTCTTGATGGTGAACGACGGGTCTTCCTCGCGGCCCAGGTTGAGGTAGGAGAACACCCCCATCACCAGGCTGACGGCCATCAGGTACCAGACGAACGACTGGTGCCGCAACGCCCACTCGGACAGGTTGAAGCTTCCTTTCATCGTGCGTCCTCGTCGAAGGTGACCTTCTGGCCGGGCTTGAGGATGTTGACGCCTGCGGTGACCACGCGCTCGCCGGGCTGCACGCCACTGGCCAGCACGATGCGCTGCGGGTCGCGCTCGAGCAGTTGCACATCACGGGTGGCGACTGTCTTCTGCTGCGGGTCGACCACCCACACCTGGGTCTTGCCGTCCCGTTCGAGCAGGGCGCTGCGCGGCAACTCGCTGCGCGGGCTGACCGCCGAGCTCAGGGTCACGCTGACGGCGGTGCCGAGGTGGAAGGTGTCCGGGGTGCTGACCAGGGTCAACCGGGCGCGCCGGGTGCGGGTGGTGGCGTCGGCCTGGGGCTCAAGCTCGCGCAGGGTGGCGGTGGTGCTGATGCTCGGCTCCAGTTGCAGGGCGACGGTGAAGGTCAGGTCCTTGCTCAATTGCTCGGCCAGATAGGTGGGCAGGTCGATCACCGCCTCCTTCACGTCCGGGCGGGCCAGGGTGACTACGGCCTGGCCGGCACTGACGGTCTGCCCGGCCTCGGCCTGCCAGGCGGTGACCACGGCCGCGTGGTCGGTACGCAGTGTGCTGTAGTCGAGCTGGTCACGGGCCTGGCTGACCGCCGAACGCGCCTGCTCCAGGGCGGCGCCGGTGGTCTTCAGGTTGGTCTGGGCGATATCCAGCTGGGCCTGGGCGCCCACGCCGCGGTCGTACAGCTGCTGCTGGCGGCGGGCATCCGCCTGGGCGTTGATCCACTGTGCCTGCACCTTGGCCAAGTCGCCCTCGGCGGCGCGCAACTGGTTCTGCTGGTCGGTCGGGTCAAGGGTGGCGAGGGTATCGCCGGGTTTCACCTGGGCACCGACATCGAGCCAGCGCCGGGCGATGCGCCCCGAGACGCGAAAGCCCAGGGTGCTCTCGAAGCGCGCCTGGATGCTCCCGGCAAAGCGCCCCAGTTGTGCCTGCACCTGGGGCTCGACCAGGGTGGAGAGCACTGGCCGGACCGGCTCGGCCTGCTCCTTGTCACTGCCGCAGGCGCTCAGCAGCAGCGCAACCGGCAACACGATCATCAGGCGGTTCATTGCGCACCTCCGGCATCCCGGACGTCGATCTTCTGCACCTGCATGCCCGGGTGCAGCAATTGAGCGCCGCCGACCACCACGGTCTCGCCGCCCTTCACCCCATCGGCGATCACTATCTTGCCGGTGAGGTAACGCCCCACCCGGACCTTGCGCAGTTCGACCTTGTCGCCCTCGCCCACCACCCACACCGCCGGCTCGTGCAGCGCCTTGGTCAGCGCCGCCCATGGCAGCTCGATGCTGGGCCGGCCCTGGGCATTGGTCGCGGCGGTGACCGGCGAACCAAGCTGCATGCCCGCGGGCACATCGCGCAGGGCCACCTTGACCTGTACCGTGCCGCTCTGCGCCGAGACGGTCGGGGTGATTTCACGCACCCGGCCCTTGGCCTGGATCTGCGGATCGTCGAGCAGGCTGACCGTCACCCCCTCATCGCTGGGCCCGCCCACCAGCAAGGACTCATACACGTTGAACACCGCGTCACGGTCGCCGTCCACGGCCAGGCTGAAGATCGGCATGGTTGCCTGCACCACTTGGCCGACCTCGGCCTGGCGCGCGGTGATCACTCCGTCGGCTTCCGACACCAGGGCCGTGTAGCCCAACTGTTCGTTGGCGTTGGCCAGTTGTGCCTGAGCGGCCTTGAGCGCGCTCTGGCTGCTGCGCAGCGCCGCTTCGGCGGAATCGTACTCGCTCTGGCTGGTGTAGCCCTTGGGCAGGAGCTTCTGCTGGCGCACGAACGCGGCGCTGGTCTGGGTGACCCGGGCCTGTTCGGCGAACACCTCGGCCTTGGCCGAGTCGACGTTGTTCTGCAGGTCTTTCGGGTCCAGGCGCGCCAGCACCTGGTTGGCCTTGACGTGGTCGCCGACATCGACGCTGCGGGCGATGATCTTGCCGCCCACGCGGAACGACAGGTCGGTCTGCACCCGTGCCTGCACGTCCCCGGTCAGGGTGACCCGGGCGGCGAAGTCGGTGGGCTGCACCTGTTGCACCACGACCCGGGGCAACACCTGGACGACCTCCTCCTTGCCACAACCCGAAAGCATGAACAGCAGCCCCAGGCAAACGACCGACGATGGACGTGTCAACGTCATTCGGGCTCCTTGCTTGCGCGCAGATGATTCGTGGGATGCGACTGTTAGCGTAGATCAGGGATGGGAAAAGGGTACTGGGTTGGAATTTGTGGTGGCTGCAGAGGCCTCTTCGTGGGCAAGCCCGTTCCCTCAGGGGCCGAGGGACACACAGCGCCTGTGGGAGCGGGTTTACCCGCGAAGAGGCCATCACCCTTGCCACATGCAGAAACCATCTGCAGCCAAGTCACTTCACTCCAACCGCTACCGTTCAGAAGAGATGTGTTCTCAAGGAATGACTCGAATGCCTGTCGCTCAATCCCATCTGCTGCGTCGTGGCCGCTTTTCCGAGCCAGGGAGGCTCTACCTGCTGACCAGCATCACCCACCAACGCAAACCTTTCTTCGGGGATTTCCATAACGCGCGCCTGGTCGTACAGCAACTGCGTCGGTCAGATCAGGAACAAGCCTGCCGATCACTGGCTTGGGTGGTGATGCCGGATCATCTGCATTGGTTGGTCGAGTTGAAGTCGGTAACGCTTGGAACGCTGATGCGCAGGTTCAAGTCGCGCTCCAGTCTTGAATTACACAAGGCTGGTGTCAGGCATCATCCGATCTGGCAGAGCGGATATCAGGACCATGCATTGCGCCGGGTAGAGAATGTGGTCCATGTCGCCAGGTACATCGTTGCCAATCCGTTGCGGGCAGGACTGGTCAGCAGTGTCAGGGACTATCCGCATTGGGACGCGGTCTGGCTTTGATTCGGTGTGGGGAGCATTCGCGGGTAAACCCGCTCCCACAGGGGCTGTGATGCACACATGCCCTGTGGGAGCGGGTTTACCCGCGAAAGGCTCAGGCCTGCGCGGTGGCCTGGGCTGGACGGCGTACTTGCGGCTGCGAGACGTTCGCCGCGGCGCCCTCTTCGATGGCCTGCTGGATCGCCCGGCGGCGACGCTCTTCGGCCTGGCGGCTGAAGTACCAGACCAGGAAGGTCACCAGCGACACCGACAGCAGGATCAAACTGGCAATGGCGTTGATGTCCGGCTTCACGCCCAGGCGCACTGCCGAGAACACTTCCATCGGCAGAGTGGTCGAGCCGGGGCCGGAGACGAAGCTCGCCAGCACCAGGTCATCCAGCGACAGGGCGAACGACATCATCCCGCCCGCCGCCAGCGACGGCGCGATCATCGGGATGGTGATCAGGAAGAACACCTTCCACGGCTTGGCGCCCAGGTCCATGGCGGCTTCTTCGATGGACAGGTCCAGCTCACGCAGGCGCGCCGACACCACCACCGCCACATAGGCGGCGCAGAACGTGGTGTGGGCGATCCAGATGGTGACGATGCCACGCTCCTGGGGCCAGCCGATCATCTGTGCCATGGCCACGAACAGCAGCAACAGCGACAGACCGGTGATCACCTCGGGCATTACCAGCGGCGCGGTGACCAGGCCACCGAACAGGGTGCGGCCCTTGAAGCGGGTGACCCGGGTCAGCACGAAGGCCGCCAGGGTGCCCAGCGCCACCGCCGCGACCGCCGTGTAGCAGGCGATCTCCAGCGAGCGCATCACCGAACCCATCAGCTGGGTGTTGTCGAGCAGGCCGACGTACCACTTCACCGACCAGCCACCCCACACCGTCACCAGCTTCGAGGCGTTGAACGAGTAGATCACCAGGATCAGCATCGGCAGGTAGATGAACAGCAAGCCGAGCACCAGCATCAGCTTGGAGAAACTGAAGCGTTTCATGCGCGGCCCTCCATCTCTTTGGCCTGACTACGGTTGAACAGCAGGATCGGCACGATCAGGATCGCCAGCATCACCACCGCCAGGGCGGACGCCACCGGCCAGTCGCGGTTGTTGAAGAACTCCTGCCACAGCACCTTACCGATCATCAGGGTTTCCGGGCCGCCGAGCAGCTCAGGGATGACGAACTCGCCCACCACCGGGATGAACACCAGCATGCAGCCGGCGATGATGCCGTTCTTCGACAGCGGCACGGTGATCTTCCAGAAGCTGTTGAAGGTGCTCGAACCCAGGTCCGAAGCGGCCTCGAG
This sequence comes from Pseudomonas xantholysinigenes, assembly GCF_014268885.2. Lineage (NCBI taxonomy): Bacteria > Pseudomonadati > Pseudomonadota > Gammaproteobacteria > Pseudomonadales > Pseudomonadaceae > Pseudomonas > Pseudomonas xantholysinigenes. The sequence continues at coordinate 5,346,133 of NZ_CP077095.1, forward strand.
CAGGCTCTCGTCGTGCTTCACCAGGTTGGCGTACAGCGGCAGGATCATGAACGGCAGGTACGAATAGACCACGCCGATGTACACCGCCAGGTTGGTGTTGAGGATCTGCAACGGCTGGTCGATCAGCCCCAGCCACATCAGGAAGCTGTTGAGCAGGCCGTTGTTGCTGAGGATGCCCATCCAGGCATAGACGCGGATCAGGATCGCGGTCCAGGTCGGCATCATGATCAGCAGCAGCAGGACGGTCTGCGACTCCTTCTTGGCCTTGGAGATGGCATAGGCCATCGGGTAGCCGATCAGCAGGCAGAGCAAGGTGCTGAAGAAGGCCACTTTCAACGAGCCAAGGTAGGCCGCGATGTACAGTTCATCCTCGGTGAGCAGGCCGTAGTTGGCCAGGTTCAGCACCAGCTGGACCTTGCCTTCGAGATAGGTGTAGATCTCGGTGTACGGCGGAATCGCCACGTCGGCTTCGGCAAAGCTGATCTTCAGGACGATGAAGAACGGCAGCATGAAGAACAGGAACAGCCAGATGAACGGCACGCCGATCACCATGTGCCGTCCTTCGGGGATCAAGCGCTGGAGGGCTCGTTTGAGCTTTCGTGGTTTCATGAGCGCAGTACCACGCCACTGTCGTCTTCCCACCACACGTAGACTTCGTCATCCCAGGTCGGCCGAGTGCCCTGACGCTCGGCGTTGGCGACGAACGACTGGACGATCTTGCCGCCGGGCAGCTCGACGTAGAACACCGAATGACCACCAAGGTAGGCGATGTCGTGGACCTTGCCGCGCGACCAGTTGTGCTCGCAGGTCGGCTGCTCGGTGGTGACCAGCAGCTTCTCCGGGCGCAGGGCGTAGGTGATGTGCTTGTCCTCGACCGAGGTGGTGACGCCGTGGCCGACGTAGATCTTGCGCTCCAGTTCCGGGCTGGCAATGATCGCGTGGCCTTCGGCGTCGTCGACCACTTCACCTTCGAACAGGTTGACGTTGCCGATGAACTCGCAGACCAGGCGGCTGGTCGGGGTCTCGTAGACGTCGATCGGGCTGCCGATCTGGGCGATCCAGCCCAGGTGCATGATGGCGATGCGCTGGGCCATGGTCATGGCCTCTTCCTGGTCGTGGGTCACCATCACGCAGGTCACGCCCACGCGCTCGATGATCTCCACCAGCTCCAGCTGCATCTGCGAGCGCAGCTTCTTGTCCAGCGCGCCCATTGGCTCGTCGAGCAGCAGCAGCTTCGGGCGCTTGGCCAGCGAGCGGGCCAGGGCCACGCGCTGGCGCTGGCCACCGGACAGCTGGTGCGGCTTGCGCTTGGCGTACTGGGTCATGTGCACCAGCTTGAGCATCTCGGCCACGCGGGCTTCGATCTCGGCCTTGGGCATCTTGTCCTGCTGCAGGCCGAAGGCGATGTTCTGCGCCACGGTCATGTGCGGGAACAGCGCGTAGGACTGGAACATCATGTTGATCGGCCGCTCGTAGGGCGGCATGTCGGTGATGTCGACGCCATCGAGGAAGATCCGCCCTTCGGTCGGACGCTCGAAACCGGCCAGCATGCGCAGCAAGGTGGACTTGCCGGAACCGGAGCCGCCCAGCAGGGCGAAGATCTCGCCCTTGCGGATTTCCAGGGACACATCGTCCACGGCTACCGTTTCGTCGAACTTTTTCGTGACCCGGTCGATCTTGACCAGCACCTGCTTGGGTTGCTGGCCACCCTCGAGGGCTTTCTTATAGGCACCGGAGGCAACTGCCATGAGTGAAACTCCCAACAAGATTTGTGTGCCCACCGCTGCGCTGGCGGGCCTGGATTGTTACTTGCCCGACTTGACCTTGGTCCAGCTGCGGGTCATCAAACGTTGCACCTTGGGTGGCAACTCGGCATTGACGAACATCTTGTCCAGCACTTCCTGCGGTGGGTAAACCGCGGCGTCAGCCCTCACGGCCTGGTCCATCAGGTCGCCAGCCTTGGGGTTCGGGTTGGCGTAACCGACGTAATCACTGACCTGGGCGATGACCTCAGGCTTCAGCAAATAGTTGATAAAGGCGTGGGCCTCCTTGACGTTGCGGGCGTCCTTGGGGATCGCCAGCACATCGAACCAGAGGTTGCCGCCTTCCTTGGGAATCGCATAGGCCAGCTTGACCCCCTTGTGCGCCTCTTCGGCGCGGGCCTTGGCCTGGAATACATCGCCGGAGAAACCGGCGGCGACGCAGATGTCGCCGTTGGCCAGGTCGGTGATGTACTTCGAGGAATGGAAATAGGTCACGTAAGGACGCACCGCCTGCAGCTTCTGCTCGGCCTTCTGGTAGTCCTCGGGGTTCTGGCTGTTCGGGTCCAGGCCCATGTAGTTGAGCACCGCCGGCATCATCTCGTCGGCCGAGTCGAGGAAGGCCACCCCGCATTTGCTGAGTTTCTGCATGTTCTCGGGCTCGAACAGCACCGCCCAGGAATCGATCTTGTCGACGCCCAGCGCCGCCTTGACCTTCTCGACGTTGTAGCCGATGCCATTGGTGCCCCACAGGTAGGGGACGGCGTACTGGTTGCCCGGATCGTTCTTCTCGAGGCGCTTCATCAGCGCCGGATCGAGGTTCGGGTAGTTGGGCAGCAGGTCACGGTCGAGCTTCTGGAACGCGCCCGCCTTGATCTGCTTGCCGAGGAAATGGTTGGTCGGCACGACCACGTCGTAGCCGCTGCGCCCGGCCAGCAACTTGCCTTCCAGCGTGTCGTTGCTGTCGAACACGTCGTACTTGGGCTCGATCCCGGTTTCCTTCTGGAAATCGGCGAGCGTGGTGGGGCCGACATAGTCGGACCAGTTGTAGATGTGCACCGTGGGCGCCGCTTGGACGCTGCAAGCCAGCGTCAGGCCCGCTCCGGCCATCAAGGCCTGGCGAAAAACAGAAATGGACAAGTGGGTGGTCCTCACAATCAGTGCCTTTGCGGGCAGTAAACCTCGGCCGCACACGCAAAACCGGCGCGCAACTTACCTTCACGGCGTGGATGCCGCAAACTTATTTGCCTCAAGCGTCCCCCAGGCCGGGAAACCCCGGCCCAGAGGCTCCTGCATCGGGCTTACTTGCCCGACTTGATCTTGGTCCAGCTGCGGGTGATCACACGCTGGGCGGCAGCCTCGGGGGCGGCGATCGCGTACAGCTGTTTCTTCACTTCGGCCGGCGGGTAGATGCTCGGGTCGCTGGTGATGTCCTTGTCGACGAAAGCGGTGGCCGCCTTGTTGCCGTTCGGGAAGCGCACGGCATTGGTGATCTCGGCCATGACTTCAGGCTGCAGCAGGAAGTCCATGAACTTGTAGGCGGCTTCCTTGTGCTCGGCATCCTTGGGGATGGCGACCATGTCGTAGAAGGTACCGGCGCCTTCCTTCGGAATGATGTAGTCCAGCTTGACCTTGTCGCCGGCTTCGTGGGCGCGGGCCTTGGACTGCTCCAGGTCGCCCGAGTAACCGACGGCCAGGCAGATGTTGCCGTTGGCCAGGTCACCGATGTACTTGGAGGAGTGGAAGTAGGTGATCGAAGGACGGATGCTCAGGAACAGGTCCTCGGCGGCCTTCAGGTCTTCTTTCTTGGTGCTGTTGCTCGGCTTGCCCAGGTAGTGCAGCGCGGCCGGGAGCATTTCGGTCGGTGCATCGAGGAAGCTCACGCCGCAGCTCTTGAGCTTGGCGATGTTCTCGGGCTTGAACACCACGTCCCACGAGTCGATCTTGTCCACGCCCAGCGCGGCCTTGACCTTCTCCGGGTTGTAGCCGATGCCGATGGAGCCCCACATGTACGGGAACGCGTGCTTGTTGCCCGGGTCGCTGGCGTCGCCGACGGCCTTGAGCAGGTCTTCGTCGAGGTTCTTCCAGTTGGGCAGCTTGGAGCGGTCCAGCTCGTCATAGACGCCGGCCTTGATCTGCTTGGCCAGGAAGTTGTTGGACGGCACCACGATGTCGTAGCCCGACTTGCCGGCCAGCAACTTGGCTTCGAGGGTTTCGTTGCTGTCGAACACGTCGTACTTGACCTTGATGCCCGACTGCTTCTCGAACTTGGCGATGGTGTCCGGCGCGATGTAGTCCGACCAGTTGTAGACGTTCAACACCTTGTCTTCAGCCTGAACAGCGGTGGCCATGGCGCCCATCAGGGCGGCGGCCAGCAGCGTCTTGCCCATTTTCTTCATGCGTTATGCTCCAGAATTTATTATCAAGCCATCTGTTCAGCAGCCAGGTCCCACGGGTCACGCGCTGGGCGACTGAAACAGCCGTTAGTCTGGCAAGTTACAAGGCGCTGTTTCAACCGAAGCAGGGCCTTGTAACGACTTAATGTCACCTCGCCAGCCTAGCAGACCGTCATTTGATCGCTTCGTACGTCAAATCCAGGCACTTGCGCGCCTTTTCCACCAGTTCGTCCACCTCTTGGCGGCTGATCACCAGCGGCGGCGCGATGATCATGGTGTCGCCCACCGCGCGCATGATCAGGCCGTTGTCGAAGCAGAAGTTGCGGCAGATCATGCCCACGCCCTTGCCCTCGTAACGGCTGCGGGTGGCCTTGTCCTTGACCAGCTCGATCGCGCCGAGCAGGCCCAGGCCGCGCACCTCGCCCACCAACGGGTGGTCCTGCAGCTCACGCAGACGTTTTTGCAAGTACGGTGCCACTTCCGTGCGCGCCTTCTCGACGATCTGCTCGTCGCGCAGGATGCGCAGGTTTTCCAGGCCCACCGCCGCCGCCACCGGGTGGCCGGAGTAAGTAAAGCCGTGGTTGAAGTCGCCACCTTCGCTGATTACCTTGGCCACACTGTCACGCACGATCACACCGCCCATGGGGATGTAACCGGAGGTCAGGCCCTTGGCGATGGTCATCAGGTCGGGGGCGAGGTCGTAGTAGTCCGAGCCGAACCATTCGCCGGTGCGGCCAAAGCCACAGATCACCTCGTCGGCGACGAACAGGATGTCGTACTTGGCCAGGATCTCCTTGATCTTCGGCCAGTAGGTCTCTGGCGGAATGATCACCCCACCGGCGCCCTGGATCGGCTCGGCGATGAAGGCGGCGACGTTGTCCTCGCCGACTTCGAGAATCTTCTTCTCCAGCTGTTCGGCCGCCCACACGCCGAACTCGTCCGGAGTCATGTCGCCACCCTCGCCGAACCAGTACGGTTGCGGGATGTGCACGATGCCCGGGATCGGCAGGCCGCCCTGCTCGTGCATGCCGCTCATGCCGCCCAGGCTCGCGCCGGCCACGGTGGAGCCGTGGTAGCCGTTGACCCGGCCGATGATGGTCTGCTTGCTCGGCTTGCCCTTGAGCGCCCAGTAGTGGCGGACCATGCGCAGCACGGTGTCGTTGCCCTCGGAACCGGAACCGGTGAAGAACACATGGGTCATGCCCTTGGGCGCCACCTCGGTGATCGCCTTGGCCAGCTCCAACGCTGGCGGGTGGGCGGTCTGGAAGAACAGGTTGTAGTACGGCAGCTCGCGCATCTGCTTCTCTGCCGCCTGCACCAGTTCCTCACGGCCGTAACCGACCGCCACGCACCACAGGCCGGCCATGCCGTCGAGGATCTTGTGCCCCTCGCTGTCCCACAAATGCACACCCTGGGCCTTGGTGATGATGCGCGGCCCCTTCTCCTTCAGCTGCTTGTAGTCACTGAACGGAGCCAGGTGGTGCTCGCCGCTGAGGGCTTGCCATTCACGGGTTTGCGGGTTGTTGACGCTCATGTGCCTCTCCATTTTCCGGTGGCCGCCCAGCGGCGGCCTCAGGGTTGATCACACAGCAAACAGCAGGAACTCACGCTCCCAGGAGCTGATGACGCGTTTGAAGTTCTCGTGCTCGGCGCGCTTGGTGGCGACGTAGCCGGCGATGAATTTCTTGCCCAGGTACTGCTCCAGCGCCCGGCTGTTCTCCATGCGCTCGAGGGCGTCCTCGATGGTCAGCGGCAGGCGCAGGTTGCGTCGCTCGTAACCACGGCCCTGTACCGGCGCGCTGGCCTCGATGCCCTCGACCATGCCGATGTAACCGCACAGCAAGCTGGCGGCGATGGCCAGGTAAGGGTTGGCGTCGGCGCCCGGCAGGCGGTTCTCGACACGGCGGTTCTGCGGGCCGGCATCCGGCACGCGCAGGCCGACGGTGCGGTTCTCCTCGCCCCACTCGACGTTCACCGGCGCCGAGGTGTCGGGCAGGAAGCGGCGGAACGAGTTGACGTTGGGGGCGAACAGCGGCAACGCCTCGGGGATGAACTTCTGCAGGCCGCCGATATGGTTGAGGAACAGCGCGCTCATGCTGCCGTCTTCATTGCTGAAGATGTTCTTGCCGGTGGCCACGTCGACCACGCTCTGGTGCAGGTGCATGGCGCTGCCCGGCTCGCCGGTCATCGGCTTGGCCATGAAGGTGGCGGCCACGTTGTGCTTGAGCGCGGCCTCGCGCATGGTGCGCTTGAACACCAGGATCTGGTCGGCCAGGTGCAGCGCGTCGCCGTGACGGAAGTTGATCTCCATCTGCGCCGTGCCGTCCTCATGGATCAGCGTGTCGAGGTCCAGTTGCTGCAGTTCGCACCAGTCGTAGACATCCTCGAACAGCGGGTCGAATTCGTTGGCGGCCTCGATGGAGAACGACTGGCGACCGGTTTCCGGACGCCCGGAACGGCCCACCGGCGGCTGCAGCGGGAAGTCCGGATCTTCGCTACGCTTGGTCAGGTAGAACTCCATCTCTGGCGCGACAATCGGCTGCCAGCCCTTGTCGGCATAGAGCTTGAGGACTTTTTTCAGGACGTTGCGCGGCGACAGCTCGACCGGGTTGCCCTTCTTGTCGTAGGTGTCGTGGATCACCTGGGCGGTTGGCTCGATGGCCCAGGGCACGAGGTACACCGCGTTCTCGTCGGGGCGGCAGATCATGTCGATGTCGGCCGGGTCGAGCAGTTCGTAATAGATGTCGTCGTCGACGTAGTCGCCGGTCACGGTCTGCAGCAGCACGCTCTCGGGCAGGCGCATGCCCTTCTCGGCGATGAACTTGTTGGTGGGCGAGATCTTGCCGCGGGTAATGCCGGTCAGGTCGCTGATCAGGCATTCCACTTCGGTGATCTTGTGCTCTTTCAACCAATCGGTGAGCTGGTCGAGGTTGGTACTCATAAATACCTCAGGAGGTAATGTGGCCCGGTTGCACAGAACCGGCCGCCACTGACGCCAGGCGTCGGGCAAAGTCGGCGCGCACGGCGCCGAGGGGCCTGGACAGGCCCGCGCCTTGATTCTGGATGGTGTCGCTGGCTAAAGCAAAACCCCTCGCGCAGGGCGGCAGCGCAGGCACGCGATGAGCGTGGCCACGGGCACGAAGCGAAAGGCTGACAGGAAGGAGGTGCGGCGCTAAAGCGTTACGAGGTATGGCCTTTTTAGGCGAACCGTCAATTATTGCGGCCAGCGCGGCGCCCTGTTCGGGCAGGCGTGCAATGACCGGACGGTAACCGGGAGATGTACCTGAACGCACCGTGCATGCGGTGCTGGCAGGTCTCGACAGGCGGACCATGTGACCCTCGTATTATTGTGTTCTGGGTTGTGACCGAGCTTAGCCTCGTTCATTTTTTTACACAACTCCTCCGTAAAAAATAAAACACGGCCTGCTCGGGATAACCCTTCAGGACGAAAATAGCGGATAATGGCACGCCCCGATATGCGGCAAATCTGCCGTAGATGTGCCATTTAAGGGCATCATGGGGCTGGCTTGACTTCACCTGGTCTTTCCGATTGACTGGGGTTGCAAGCCCCCCTTGATTGATATTTTTAACAACAAAGGTGTTGCATCATGTCGGTACCCCCGCGTGCCGTTCAGCTTAACGAAGCGAACGCGTTCCTTAAGGAACATCCTGAGGTTCTCTACGTTGACCTTCTGATTGCAGATATGAATGGTGTGGTGCGCGGCAAGCGCATCGAGCGCACCAGCCTCCACAAGGTTTACGAGAAAGGCATCAACCTGCCGGCCTCCCTCTTCGCCCTGGATATCAACGGTTCGACCGTCGAAAGCACCGGCCTTGGCCTGGACATCGGCGATGCCGACCGCATCTGCTATCCGATCCCAGACACACTCTGCAATGAGCCGTGGCAGAAACGCCCGACCGCCCAGTTGCTGATGACCATGCACGAGATCGAAGGCGAGCCGTTCTTCGCCGACCCTCGTGAAGTGCTGCGCCAAGTGGTGAGCAAGTTCGACGAGCTCGGCCTGACCATCTGCGCCGCGTTCGAGCTGGAGTTCTACCTGATCGACCAGGAGAACGTGAACGGCCGCCCGCAGCCGCCGCGCTCGCCGATCTCGGGCAAGCGCCCGCAGTCGACCCAGGTCTACCTGATCGACGACCTCGACGAATACGCCGACTGCCTGCAAGACATCCTCGAAGGCGCGAAGGAACAAGGCATCCCCGCCGACGCCATCGTCAAGGAAAGCGCCCCGGCCCAGTTCGAAGTCAACCTGCACCACGTTGCCGACCCGCTCAAGGCCTGTGACTATGCGGTGCTGCTCAAGCGCCTGATCAAGAACATCGCCTACGACCATGAAATGGACACCACCTTCATGGCCAAGCCCTATCCGGGCCAGGCAGGCAACGGCCTGCACGTACACATCTCCGTGCTGGACAAAGATGGCAACAACATCTTCACCAGCGAGGATCCCGAGCAGAACGCCGCGCTACGTCACGCTGTCGGCGGTGTGCTCGAGACCCTGCCCGCCTCGATGGCGTTCCTCTGCCCCAACGTCAACTCGTACCGCCGTTTCGGCGCCCAGTTCTACGTGCCCAACGCACCGAGCTGGGGCCTGGACAACCGTACCGTGGCCCTGCGCGTACCGACCGGCTCGCCGGACGCGGTGCGCATCGAGCACCGCGTGGCCGGCGCCGACGCCAACCCGTACCTGCTGATGGCGGCCGTGCTGGCCGGCGTGCACCATGGCCTGGTCAACAAGATCGAGCCGGGCGAGCCGATCGAAGGCAACTCGTACGAGCAGTTGGAGCAGAGCCTGCCGAACAACCTGCGCGATGCCCTGCGCGAGCTGGACGACAGCGAGATCCTCAACAAGTACATCGATCCGAAGTACATCGACATCTTCGTCGCGTGCAAGGAGAGCGAGCTGGAGGAGTTCGAACACTCGATCTCCGACCTCGAGTACAACTGGTACCTGCATACCGTGTGAATAAAAACGCCGCCCACAAGGGCGGCGTTTTTCATTCCGTTCGGTGTCGCCTGCTTCGCGGGCAAGCCCGCTCCCACAGGTATAGCGCCAGCCCCAAGGCCTGTGCAGTACCTGTGGGAGCGAGCTTGCCCGCGAAGAGGCCGGTACAGGCTTACAGGGATTTCTCGAAAATCTTCGAATTACGCTGGTAGTTGTACAGCGAAGCCCGCGCCGCCGGCAGCTGCTCCACACCACAAGGCGCAAAGCCTCGTTCGCGGAACCAGTGCGCGGTACGGGTCGTGAGCACGAACAGGGTCTTCAACCCCAACTGTCGCGCCCGCGTCTCGATGCGTTCGAGCAACTCGTCGCCACGCCCACCATGACGGTACTCCGGGTTAACCGCCAGACACGCCAGCTCCCCCGCCTCGGAATCGGCGATCGGGTACAGCGCCGCGCAGGCGATGATCATGCCCTCGCGCTCGACTACGCTGAACTGCTCGATCTCACGCTCCAGCACCTCGCGAGAACGCCGCACCAGGATGCCCTGCTCTTCCAACGGACTGATCAGGTCGAGCAAACCACCGACATCGTCGATGGTCGCCTCACGCACCACCTCGAACTGCTCCTGGGATACCAAGGTGCCACCGCCACCACGGGTGAACAGCTCGGTCAGCAACGCGCCGTCCTCGGCATAGCTGACGATATGACTGCGCGCCACGCCCCCCTTGCAGGCCTCGGCGGCGGCATCGAGCAATTCGCCCTGATAGTCGCTGCCCAAACGCAGCAAGTGCGGGCCGATATGCTGTGGACGCAGTTCGCGCACCAGTTGCCCCCGCTCATCCAGCAAGCCCGGCTCGGCGCCGAACAACAGCAGCTTGTCGGCCCCCAGCTCGATGGCCGCGCGCGTGGCGACGTCCTCGCAGGCCAGGTTGAAAATCTCGCCGGTGGGCGAATAGCCCAGCGGCGACAACAACACGATGGAACGTTCGTCGAGCAGGCGGCTGATGCCTTTGCGGTCGACCCGCCGCACTTCGCCGGTGTGGTGGTAGTCGACCCCTTCGAGCACGCCGATCGGCCGTGCGGTCACCAGGTTGCCGGACGCCACCCGCAGGCGCGAACCCTGCATCGGCGAAGCCGCCATGTCCATCGACAGGCGCGCCTCGATGGCCAGGCGCAAAGCGCCGACCGCGTCGATCACGCAATCGAGCGTCGCCGCGTCGGTGATGCGCATGCCGCGATGGTAGTGCGGGGTCAGGCCGCGGGCGGCCAGGCGGCTTTCGATCTGCGGGCGCGAGCCGTGGACCAGCACCAGCCGCACGCCGAGGCTGTGCAGCAGTACCAGGTCGTGGACGATGTTGCCGAAATTCGGGTGCTCAACGCCGTCGCCCGGCAGCATGACCACAAAGGTGCAGTCGCGGTGGGCGTTGATGTAGGGAGAAGCATGGCGCAGCCAGTTGACGTAATCGGGCATGACAGGGCCTGTGGATAAGTGAACGGAGAACGAAAAGGCGCACAACGTTCGAAAGTCATCGTCGGAACAGGCTTGCGGTCACGCGCGGTCTCCTCTAGGCAGAAACGAATCAGGTCAGTGGACGTTTAGCTCAGGCAATAGTGCCGGATCAGCTCACGCAATAGACGCACGGTAGGCTCGATACGTGACATTTCAAGGTATTCGCCAGGCTGGTGGGCACAGGCGATGTCGCCCGGGCCGAGCACGATGGTCTGGCAGCCAAGCTGCTGAAGATAAGGCGCTTCGGTGCCGAAGGCCACTGCTTCGGCGCGATGGCCGGTCAAACGTTCGGCCACTTTCACCAGCTCGCTGTCGGCGGCCTGTTCGAATGCAGGCACCTCTGGGAACAGCGGCGCGTAGTCGATGCGCACGTCATGACGCTCGGCCAGCGGTTGCAGCTTGGCCCGGATGGCGGCGCGCAACGGCTCTGCATCCATGCCTGGTAGCGGTCGCAGGTCGAACTCCAGGGCACACTGGCCACAGATGCGGTTGGGGTTGTCGCCACCGTGGATGCAACCGAAGTTCAGGGTCGGGGTAGGCACGCTGAACTGGGGATTGCGGTACTTTTCCTGCCAGCCCAGGCGCAGTGCCATCAACTCGCCCATCACCGCGTGCATGGCCTCCATGGCGCTGCGCCCCAGGCTGGGATCCGACGAATGGCCACTGCGCCCGAGGATATCGATGCGCTCCATGAGGATGCCTTTGTGCATACGGATCGGCTTGAGCCCGGTGGGTTCGCCGATCACCGCTGCCCGGCCGAGCGGCTGGCCGGCTTCGGCCAACGCCCGGGCGCCGGACATGGAGCTTTCTTCGTCACAGGTGGCGAGGATCAGCAAAGGTTGCTTGAAGTCGTGTTCGAGCAGCGGGATCACCGCGTCGATGACCAGGGCGAAGAAGCCTTTCATGTCGCAACTGCCCAGCCCTACCCAGCGGCCATCGACCTCGGTCAGCTTGAGCGGGTCGCTGCTCCATAGTTGTGGATCGTAGGGTACGGTGTCGCTGTGCCCGGCCAGCACCAGGCCGCCCGGGCCGGTGCCACGGCTGGCCAGCAGGTTGAACTTGCCGGGCGTGACCTGCTGGATTTCGCAGGCAAAGCCCAGATCGCCGAGCCAGCCGGCCAGCAGGTCGATGACAGGGCGATTGGACTGATCCAGCGCGGCCTGGGTGCAACTGACCGAGGGCGTGGCGATCAGGGCGGCGAACTGGTCTTTCAGCGACGGCAACGGCATGCACGAACTCCTCGAAAGCATGAAGGGCATCATAGCAATGAGGCCCCTTTACCTGGCAATCCACAGAATTCTCTTGGCACAAGTGCGGTAGACTGCCCGACAACGATGCCCCTCCTTCCGAGCCCGCGATGCACAAAGAAACCGAACTCAAACTCCGCGCCAGCCGCGAGACCCTTGCCGCCCTGCGCGAGCACCCCCTGCTGAAGAAGCGCAACAAGTCCGGCTGGCAGACCCGCGAACTGCTCAACCAGTACTTCGACACCCCCGAGCGCGACCTGTCCGCCGCCCGTGTCGCCCTGCGCCTGCGCCGTGACGGCGAGGCCATCATCCAGACCCTCAAGTGCCGCGGCCAGAGCGTGGCCGGGCTGTCCGAGCGCAACGAGTACGAATGGTCGCTGGACAAGGTCAAGCTGGACCTGAAGAAGCTCGACGCCACCTGCTGGCCCGAACAATTGGCCGGGCTCGACAAGAAGACCATCAAGCCGCTGTTCACCACCGACTTCACCCGCGAGTACGCCGAGATCGCCTGGGGCCGCGGCAAGGCCAAGGTAGTGATCGAAGCGGCCATCGACCAGGGCTTTGTCATCGCCGGCAAGCGCAAGGAAGAAATCTGCGAGCTGGAACTCGAACTGCGCGAGGGCGCACCGGAGGCGCTGCTGGAGCTGGCCGCCGAGCTGTCGGCGAGCCTGGCGCTGATGCCTTGCGACATCAGCAAGGCCGAGCGCGGCTACCGCCTGCTCGACCCGGACAGTTACGAGCTGGGCCTGCCGGGCACCGAGCTGGACGCCGAGATGCCGCTGGACGACGCCTACGCCGCCCTGGCCTGGCAACTGCTGGGCGGCAGCCAGCGCCTGGCCGAGCAATATCGCCACAATGGCCACTGGCGCCTGCTGCAGGACTGGGTGAACAACCTGGCCGAACTGCGCGCCCTGACCGCGAGCCTGGGCCAGGCCGCGCCGCGTCCGACCACCCGGGCCTTGCGCGCCAGCCTCGACGCGCTGCTGGAAGACTGGCGCCCGCTGGTACAGGCCGGCAACGACGACGAAGACATCCGTCGCGCCGCCCCCGAGCAGTTCGCCGAAGAGCTGGAGGACCCACGCTGGGGCCAGTTCTCGCTGGAAACCGCACGCTGGCTGACCGCGCGGGCCTGGACCGTTGAGCGCAAGGGCCGTGGCGAGCGCCAGGGCAAGGCGCAGCTGGCCAGCTGGCTACAGCACCAGCTCGGCGAGGAAGCCCGCGCCCTGAAGCTGCCGCTCTACGTGCAACGCCCCGAGGACCTGGCCGAGCAACTACCACGCATCGAAGGCATCCAGGCCTGGCTGCACCATGCCCGCCAGGTGCTCGAGCTGCCGCAGCTGGACCGCTTGTATGGTGAGCTGAACAAGCTGCACCAACTGGCCGAGCAACCGCTGGGCGAGGAAGACAAGAGCGAGCTGCTGGAAGCACGCATCGAGCAGGCCCGCGCCATCGAGCAGAACCGCGCCTGGAAGCACCTGCTCAAGGCCTGATGGCGCAACCCAACCTGTAGGAGCCACGCGGTGGATGGCACCGGCTTCGCCGCTGTTCGCCGGCAGGCCGGCTCCTACGGGCTGTGTTCGCGCTCAGCGCCCCAACGGCAGGCTCGTGGTGCTCTTGATTTCCGACAGCGCCACGATCGAATTCACTTCCTGAATCCCCGGCACGTTCGACAGCTTTTCGAAGAAGAACCGTTCGTACGCCTCGATATCCGAGGTCACGATGCGCAGCAGGAAATCCACCGCGCCCATCAGCACATAGCACTCCAGCACTTCAGGAAAGCCGCGGATCGCCTCGGTGAATTCGGCGAAGTTCGAACGCCCGTGGGCATTGAGCTTCACCTCGGCGAAGATCTGCGTATTGAGCCCAACCTTCTTGCGATCCAGCAACGTCACCTGCCCACGAATCACCCCCTCCTCCCTCAGGCGTTGAATACGCCGCCAGCAAGGTGACTGCGACAGGCCTACACGCTCGGCGATCTGCGCACTGGATAACGAGGCGTCTTCCTGCAGCAGTTCCAGAATGCGCCGATCATAAGCGTCCAACTCGCCAAGCATTGATAATCCTCCAAAATAACTTTTAACGAATTAAACAATTCGCAAATAACCGAAATACCTGAATCATAGCGAAGAAATGCCCCGCGCGAGCTGCAAGAATTTCTCCACTTCCGCGGAGACCCAGCATGAACGCACTCGAACGCCCCCTGATCTCGCCCCGCCTCGATGCCTGGGCCGCCAACGCTGTCCACTGCACCGTGCACTACCGTTTGCAGGCCGATGCCGAACCGGACAGCCTGTGCCGTGTGCTCAACCTGTTCGCCCTGCAGTTCCTCACCCCCCACAGCGTCAACGTGAGCCAGCGCGACGACCTGCTGGACGTGGCGATCGGCGTCGGCGGCCTGAGCTGGCACCGCGCCGAGGTGATCGCCCAGAAACTGCGCAACCTGGTCTGCGTCAGCGAGGTCTGCCTGGCGAACCTGCCACAACTGGTGGAGGTCGCCAGCCGCTGAAACCTGGTGCGGGTAACGTCCGGAAATCCTTTGCTCCGACACTGACGTCCCCGCCCGGCTAGCCTTGCCCAGGCCTTCGCAGCCCGGCCAGGACGCCCCCATGCTCGCCAATGACCACCATGACCTCGACCTCAATCACCTGCTGGACGCCCTGCTCGCCGAACGGCTGATCGCCCCCGGCACGGCCCTTGCCGCACTCGAGCGGGCCAAGGCGCGCCCCGCCGATCATCCCCTGGAGTTGATCGCCGAGCTTGCCGAGCCAGACCCACGCCACCCTGGCCGCCAGCTGGACCTGGAGGCCCTGTGCCGCTGGCTGGCCGAACGAGTGGGCCAACCGTTCATGACGATAGATCCCCTGCAAGTCGACCTGGTACGCATCGCCGGGCTGATGTCGGCAGCCTTCGCCCAACGCCATGGCATCCTCGCCGTGGCCGTTGACGAACACAGCGTCACCGTCGCCAGTGCCCAGCCCTACCAATCGGACTGGGAAGCCGACCTGGGCCGCAGCCTGGGCAAGACCGTGCGTCGGGTACTGGCCACGCCCCGGCAGATCCGCCAACTGCGTCCGACCTTCCTCGGCCTGGCCCAGTCGGTGCGAGGCGCGGGCCAGGGGCAGTCGGTACGCCTGGGCGAGCTGGAGCAACTGCTCGAACTGGGTGCCCAGCAACCCCAGGCCAACGCGGACGATGCCCATATCGTGCACATCGTCGACTGGATGCTGCAGTACGCCATCGAACAGCGCGCCAGTGATATCCACCTGGAACCTCGCCGGGACCAAGGCCAGCTACGCCTACGCATCGATGGCCTGCTGCATGCGGTGTATGCGTTTCCGGCGGGCGTTACCCTGGCGATGGTCAGTCGCCTGAAACACCTGGGCCGCATGAATGTCGCCGAAAAACGCCGGCCACAGGATGGCCGCCTGAAATCCCGCCTGGCCGGCGGGGCCGAGGTCGAACTGCGGCTGTCCACCCTGCCCACCCCGTTTGGCGAAAAACTGGTGCTGCGCCTGTCCGACCCTCAGCAGCAGCACGACAGCCTGGAAACCTTGGGCCTGGAAGGCTCGCTGCTCACGCAATGGCTCACCCTGTTGCAACGGCGCCAGGGCATGCTGCTGGTGACCGGCCCGACCGGTTCGGGCAAGACCAGCACCCTCTATGCCAGCCTCCGGCACCTGGCCAGCCCCCAGGTGAACCTGTGCAGCATCGAGGATCCGATCGAGCGCCTGGAGCCCATGATCAATCAGTTGCAGGTCCAGCCCAGCCTGGAGCTGGACTTCGCCAGCGGCGCCCGTGCCCTGCTGCGCCAGGATCCGGACATCATCATGATCGGCGAGATCCGCGACCGCGAAACCGCCCAGGTAGCCGTGCAGGCGGCGCTCACCGGGCACCTGGTGCTGTCGACCCTGCACACCCAGGATGCCTGTGGCGCGATCACCCGCCTGCTGGAGCTGGACGTGGCCGACTACCTGATCAAGGCCACCCTGCTCGGGGTCATGGCCCAACGCCTGGTACGCACGTTGTGCCCTCTTTGCCGCAACGGCGGGGCTCGGCAAGGCCAGGCCTGCCAGCAGTGCCGGGGTACAGGGTTCCATGGCCGCACCGGGCTATTCGAACTGCTTGAGGTCAGCGCCAGCCTGCGCGAGCGGATCAGCCCCGCCAGCGACCTCGCGGCCTTGAGGCAACAGGCCGTGGTAGACGGTCTGCGTGATCTGCAACGGCATGGCAGGGACAAGGTCGCTCAAGGCCGCACCAGCCTCGAAGAGGTCCTACGGGTCTGTGGATAAGTAATAAATCCCCTTTGTGAGTGGGAACTTGCGGCCCTCGGTCGTGATCAAATCGGCATCTCAACCGCCCTCATCCACCGAGGTGATACATCATGCGTTTCAAAACAGCCATCGCAGCCACCGTCCTGTTGTCGCTGCCCCTGGGCTCCGCCATGGCCGACACGTTCTGGCGCAACATCATCTCCTCCGGTGCCACCACCGCCTCGACCTATCTGACCTTCAAGGACCACAAACTGATCGTCGCCGCCCAGGACGATGCTGGCAGCTTCGTCGCCAGTGACGGCGCGATTCGGGGTCCGTTCCTGGAGGCCGCGATGCGCCAGGTGCGCGCCGACAACCCAGGCATCCAGGCCAGCGACATGGAACTGGCCAACGCGATCCTCGCCAAGAATGCAGTAGCGCAGTAACCGTCCAGCGCCCACGGCGATTGCGCGGGATTTCAAATCCTGTGGGTGCGGGCTTGTCGGACCGCCGCACCGCCACGAAGTAAGCGACGCGGTGCCTGGCACCGGCTGCGCCGGTGTTCGCGGCTAAAGCCGCTCCCACAGGGATCGCTCTAGCTTTAGCAGTCGAGCAAGACAGTTGCGCCCACAGGTACAGCGCAAGCTTGAGATTTTGCCCAATCCTGTGGGAGTGAGCCTCAGCGATACGCCTCCAGCGGCACGCACGCACAGAACAGGTTACGGTCCCCATACACGTTGTCGACCCGGTTCACCGCCGGCCAGTATTTGTGCTGACGCGTGTGCGCACTGGGGGCAATGCCCTGCTCGAGCGCATAGGGCCGGGTCCAGGGCGCCAGCACGTCGGCCAGTGTATGCGGCGCATGCTTGAGCGGGTTGTCCTCGGCCGGCCAACTGCCCTCCTGCACGGCGGCGATTTCCGCGCGGATCGCCAGCATCGCCTCGACGAAACGGTCCAGCTCGGCCTTCGACTCGCTCTCGGTAGGCTCCACCATCAGCGTGCCCGGCACTGGGAACGACATGGTCGGGGCATGGAAGCCATAGTCCATCAGGCGCTTGGCCACATCCTCCTCGGTGATCCCGGTCAACGCCTTGAGCGGACGCAAATCGAGTATGCATTCATGGGCCACCCGCTGGTTACGCCCGCGGTAGAGCACCGGGTACGCGTCACGCAGCTGGCTGGCCAGGTAGTTCGCCGAGAGGATCGCCACCTCGCTGGCATCGGCCAATTGCGGCCCCATCATGGCGATGTACATCCAGCTGATCGGCAAGATGCTCGCACTGCCCCAGGGCGCGGCGCTGACGGCACTGTTGTTCGGATCGAGCCCCGGCACCGGCACCACCGGGTGGCTGGCGACGAACGGCTTGAGGTGGGCGCGGATACCGATCGGCCCCATGCCCGGGCCACCGCCACCGTGGGGAATGCAGAAGGTCTTGTGCAGGTTCATGTGGGAAACGTCGGCGCCGATATCCGCTGGCCGCGCCAGCCCCACCTGGGCATTGAGGTTGGCGCCGTCCATGTACACCTGGCCGCCGTGCTGGTGCACCACCTCGCAGATTTCGCGAATACCTTCCTCGTACACGCCGTGGGTCGACGGGTAGGTGATCATCAGGCAGGAAAGGCGCTCGCCAGCCTGACGCGCCTTGGCCTTAAGGTCATCGAGGTCGACGTTGCCCGCCTCGTCGCACTCGACGATCACCACCTCCATGCCGGCCATCTGCGCCGACGCCGGGTTGGTGCCATGGGCCGACGACGGGATGAGACAGAGCGTGCGTCCAGGCTGGTGGCGGCTGCGATGGTAGCGGGTGATCGCCATCAGCCCGGCGTACTCGCCCTGGGCGCCGGAGTTCGGTTGCATGCAGATGGCATCGAAGCCAGTGATGGCGCACAACCAGGTTTCCAGCTCGTCGATCATCGCCTTATAGCCCTGCACCTGCGCCGCCGGGGCGAATGGATGCGGCTGGGCGAACTCGGGCCAGGTGATGGGGATCATCTCGCTGCTGGCGTTGAGCTTCATGGTGCAGGAACCCAGCGGGATCATCGACTGGTTGAGCGCCAGGTCCTTGTTCTCCAGCTGCTTGAGGTAGCGCAGCATCTCGGTTTCGCTGTGATGCAGGTTGAACACCGGGTGCTGCAGGATCGGCGAACGCCGCACCAGGGTGCCGGGGATACCCTCGGGCAGCGCCAGCTGGTCGAGGCTGGCGATGTCCAGGCCGTGATCGACACCGAGGAAGATGTCGAACAGCTTGAGCACGGTGGCCTCGTCACAGGTCTCGTCCAGGCTCACGCCCAGGTGACCACGGCCGAGGATGCGCAAGTTGATGCGGGCGTGCTCGGCGCTTTCCAGGATCGCCGCCTGGGTGCCGCCGACGTCCAGGGTCAGGGTGTCGAAGAAGTGCTGGTTGAGGCGTTTGATGCCCTTGGCCTCGAGCCCGGCGGCGAGGACGAAGGTCAATCGGTGCACGCGCTGGGCGATGCGCTGCAAGCCCTCGGGGCCGTGATACACGGCATAGAAGCCGGCCATGTTGGCCAGCAGCACCTGGGCGGTGCAGATGTTGGAGTTGGCCTTCTCACGGCGAATATGCTGCTCGCGGGTCTGCAGGGCCATGCGCAGGGCGGTGTTGCCACGGGCGTCGCGGGACACGCCGATGATGCGTCCGGGCATGGCCCGCTTGTACTCGTCGCGGCAGGCAAAGTAGGCCGCGTGCGGGCCGCCGAAGCCCATGGGCACGCCAAAACGCTGGGTCGAGCCGAGCACCACGTCGGCACCCAGTTCGCCCGGCGGCGCCAGCACCACCAGGCTGAGAATATCGGCAGCCACGCAGGCCAGGGCTTGCTGAGCATGCAACTGGTCGATCAGCGGGCGCAGGTCACGCACCTCGCCGTGGGTGTCTGGGTATTGCAGCAAGGCCCCGAACACCGAGTGCTTGGCAAGGTTATCCACAGCATCGACGATCAACTCGAAACCGAACCCTTCAGCGCGGGTTTTGAGCACCGACAGTGTCTGTGGATGGCAGTGCTCGTCGGCGAAGAAGGCGTTGCTCTTGTTGCGCGCCACCCGTTTGGCCAGGGCCATCGCCTCGGCGGCGGCGGTGGCTTCGTCGAGCAGCGAGGCGTTGGCCAGGGCCAGGCCGGTGAGGTCGATGACCATCTGCTGGAAGTTCAGCAAGGCCTCCAGACGCCCCTGGGCGATCTCGGGTTGGTAGGGCGTGTAGGCGGTGTACCAGCCTGGATTCTCCAGTACATTGCGCAGGATGACCGTGGGCGTAATGGTGGCGTGGTAGCCCATGCCGATCAGGCTGGTCCACAGCTGGTTCTGCGCGGCATAGCCGGCGAGCTTGGCCAGCGCGGCCTGTTCGTCGAGGGCCGGAGGTAGGTCGAGCAGGCGGTTGAAGCGAATGCCCGGAGGCACCGTCTGCTCGATCAGTTCGTCGCGACTGGCGATGCCGAGGGCCTCGAGCATGGCCTGCTGCTCCTGGGCATCAGGCCCCAGGTGGCGACGCAGGAAGGGGTTGCTCTCTTGCAGCTGACGCAGGGATGGCGACTGGGACATGGCGATCATCTCTTCCTGGACCAGTTCTCATGGAGACTTACAAGTCTAGGAAGGATTGCCGAATGTGCGGGGATTATTGCATTGGCCGTGCAGGCCTCATCGCGGGGCAAGCCCGCTCCCACGCATGGAGCACATGGTCATGGCGTCGTGGGAGCGGGCTTGCCCCGCGATGAGGCCGTTCCTGTCACTCGCCGATCAGGGCTGCGTAACCAGCGGCATCCAGCAGCTTGTCCAGCTCGGACTTGTCGCTTGGCTTGAGCTTGAAGATCCACGAATCATAGGGTCCTTCGTTGAGCAGCTCCGGGCTGTCGGTCAGCTCTTCGTTGACGGCGATCACTTCACCGCCAACCGGCGCGTAGATATCCGAGGCAGCCTTCACCGACTCCACCACGCCAGCGGCGTCGCCGGCGGCGAACACCTTGCCGACTTCGGCCAGTTCGACGAACACCACATCACCCAGCGCCTCCTGGGCATGGTCGCTGATGCCCACGGTCACCGTGCCATCGGCTTCCAGGCGGGCCCACTCGTGGCTTTCGGCAAAACGCAGGTCGGCGGGGATTTGGCTCATTGTCTTGTATTCCTCGTAATGGGTCAGCGGTCGGCCCGCCGTTAAGTATTCAGATCAGGATCTTGCCATGGCGCACGAAGGTCGGCTTGACCACCCGCACCGGGTACCACTTGCCACGGATCTCCACCTCGGCGCGATCGCCGGTGGCCATGGGCACCCGTGCCAGGGCAATGGACTTGCTCAGCGTAGGCGAGAAACTACCACTGGTGATCTCCCCTTCGCCAATCCCGGATACACGGACCACCTGGTGGGCACGCAACACGCCGCGCTCCTCGAGCACCAGGCCGACCAGTTTTTCCTTCACGCCCTGCTCGATTTCCGCCAGCAGCCCGGCACGTCCGATGAATTCGCGAGCGGCCGGCTCCCAGGCGACGCTCCAGCCCAGGTTGGAGGTCAGCGGGGTATGGGCTTCATCGATGTCCTGGCCGTACAGGTTCATGCCGGCCTCCAGGCGCAGGGTGTCACGGGCGCCCAGGCCGCTTGGGGCGATGCCGGCGCCGACCAGGTCGTTGAAGAACGCCGGGGCTTGCTCGGCCGGCAGCATGATTTCCAGGCCATCCTCGCCGGTATAGCCGGTGCGTCCGATGAACCAGTCACCTTCGGCCATCCCTTCGAACGGGCGCAGTTCGCGAATCAGCGCGGCGCGCGGCGCACTGACCAGCGCAGCGACCTTGTCCCGGGCATGCGGGCCCTGGATGGCGAGGATCGCCAGCTCTGGGCGGTGCTTGAAATCGGCCTTGAAACCTTCGCTGCGTACCCGCAGCCAGGCCAGCACCTTGTCGCGGGTGGCGGCGTTGGCCACCAGGCGGTAGCCGTCTTCGGTGCGGTAGGCGATCAGGTCGTCGATGACCCCACCCGCGTCGTTGAGCAGCGGGCTGTAGAGGGCTTTGCCGGGGCTTTCCAGGCGCGTCACATCGTTGGCCAGCAGGTGTTGCAGCCACGCAGTGGCGGCACAGCCATCGATGTCGATGACGGTCATGTGGGAGACATCGAATACCCCGCAGTCACTGCGCACCTGGTGGTGCTCCTCGACTTGCGAGCCATAGTGCAGGGGCATGTCCCATCCGCCGAAATCGACCGTCTTGGCGCCAAGCGCCAGGTGCAGGTCATACAGAGGCGTACGCTGTCCCATGGGTTTCTCCTTCCGGGCGTGGCGAGGCGGCGGCGGTCGGCGATGTTCAAGCATCACCTGTTTTTGTAGGACCCGTCGCTGCGAATGCCGCGCATTGTAGCCGCAAGGGCGCCGCGTGGCACCCTCAGCGCGGTTGCCCCGGACGTTGCGCCGAACGGCGAATCAGGCCGATCACCGGTAGCAGGCCAACCAGCACCAGGGTCAGCGCCGGCAATGAAGCACGCGCCCATTCGCCCTCGCTGGTCATCTCGAACACGCGCACGGCCAGGGTGTCCCAGCCAAACGGTCGCATCAGCAAGGTCGCCGGCATTTCCTTGAGCACGTCGACGAACACCAGCAAGGCGGCGCTGAGAGCACCGGGCACCAGCAACGGCAGATACACCTTGAAAAACAATCGTGGGCCGGCGACCCCAAGGCTGCGCGAGGCCTCCGGCAGAGACGGGCGGATCCGCTCCAGGCTGCTTTCCAGCGGACCATAGGCCACGGCAATGAAGCGCACCAGGTACGCCAGCAGCAAGGCCGACAGGCTGCCCAGCAACAGCGGCTTGCCTGCGCCGCCCAGCCATTGCGACAGCGGAATCACCAGCTGGTTGTCCAGGTAGCTGAACGCCAGCATGATCGACACCGCCAGCACCGAGCCAGGCAACGCGTAGCCCAGGTTGGCCAGGCCAACCCCGGCACGAATACCCCCGGTCGGCGCCTGGCGCCGGGCGAAGGCCAGCAGCAATGCCACGCAGACCGTGATCAACGCGGCCATGGCGCCCAGGTAGAGGGTATGCATGACCAACCCGAGATAACGCTCGTCCAGGTCATGCCGGCCGCGCTGCCAGCACCACGCGAGCAACTGCAGCATCGGGATCACGAAAGCGCAAGCGAATACCAGCAGGCACCAGCCACTGGCCGCCAACGCCTTGAGCCCACGCAGGTGGTACAGCGCCTGCCCGCGCGGGCGCTCGTTGGCGCTGCGGCTGGCGCCACGGGCGCGCCGCTCGCCGTACAGCACCAGCATCACCGCCAGCAGCAGCAGGCTGGCCAGCTGCGCCGCGCTGGACAGGCTGAAGAAGCCGTACCAGGTCTTGTAGATCGCGGTGGTGAAGGTGTCGAAATTGAACACTGCCACCGCCCCGAAATCGGCCAGGGTCTCCATCAGCGCCAAGGCGATACCCGCACCGATGGCCGGTCGTGCCATCGGCAGCGCCACCCGCCAGAACGCCTGCAAAGGCGACAAACCCAGGACCCGCGCCGCTTCCATCAGGCCCTTGCCCTGGGCCAGGAAAGCGCTGCGCGCCAGCAGGTAGACATAGGGGTAGAACACCAGCACCAACACCGTGATCACCCCGCCGGTGGAGCGCACCCGCGGCAGGCGCATCGGGCCGAAGGCCTCGCGCAGCGAGGTCTGCACCGGGCCGGCAAAGTCCAGCAGGCCGACGAAGACGAATGCCAGCACATAGGCGGGGATGGCGAACGGCAGCATCAACGCCCAATCCAGCCAGCGCCGGCCTGGGAACTCGCAGAGGCTGGTGAGCCAGGCCAGGCTCACCCCCAGCACGGTCACGCCGACGCCCACCCCCAGCACCAGCGTGAGGGTATTGCCCAGCAGGCGGCTCATCTGGGTGTCGAGCAGGTGCGACCAGATCTGTGTGTCGACCGATTGCCAGGACAGCAGCAGGACGCTCAGTGGGAGCAGGACCAGGGCGGCGGTCAGGGAGACTGGCAGGTACCAGCGGCGTTGGGGGGTGTGGGGCAATGCAGGAGTCTCGGTTGCAGGTGGCGACCGCTGTGCGGTCGTTCGCGGCTAAAGCCGCTCCCACAGGGATCGCGCCAACCTGCCAGGCAGCGCAGAACCTGTGGGAGCGGCTTTAGCCGCGAAGGGGCCCTTGAGGGCCCCGCAAGGATAAGCGCTGAAACTCAGTTCCAGCCAGCCCGGTCCATCAGGCGAATGGCCTCGGCCTGGCGCTTGCCAGCCACTTCCACCGGGATGCTGTCGGCCTTGAAGCTGCCCCAGGCCGCCACTTCCGCGGACGGTTTCACCTTCGGGTTGGCCGGGAATTCCTGGTTGATATCGGCGAACAGCTTCTGCGCTTCTTCGCCGGTCATCCACTCCACCAGCTTCTTCGCCGCTTCCGGATGCGGTGCATGCTTGGTCAGGCCGATGCCCGACAGGTTCACGTGCACGCCACGGTCAGCCTGGTTGGGCCAGAACAGCTTCACCGGCAGGTCGGGTTTGTCCTTGTGCAGGCGGCCGTAGTAGTAGGTGTTGACGATGCCCACGTCGCACTGGCCGGCAGCGATGGCCTGGAGTACCGCGGTGTCGTCGGAGAACACATCGGTGGACAGGTTGTTGACCCAGCCCTTGATCAGCTTCTCGGTCTCGGCCTCGCCGTGGTTCTCGATCAGGGTGGCGGTCAACGACTGGTTGTAGACTTTTTTCGCCGTGCGCAGGCACAGGCGGCCTTCCCAGTGCTTGTCGGCCAAGGCCTCGTAGGTGCTCAGCTCTTCGGGTTTGACCCGATCGGTGGAGTAGGCGATGGTCCGCGCGCGCAGGCTCAGGCCGGTCCAGTCATGGGACGAGGCGCGGTACTGCGCGGGGATGTTCTGGTCGATGACCGTCGACTTGATCGGCTGCAGGATGCCCATCTGCTCGGCCTGCCAGAGGTTGCCGGCATCGACGGTCAGCAGCAGGTCGGCCACGCCGTTCTGCCCTTCGGCCTTGATGCGCTGCATCAAGGGCGCTTCCTTGTCGGTGATGAACTTGATCTTGACGCCGGTCTTGGCGGTGTAGGCGTCGAACACCGGCTTGATCAGCTCGTCGATGCGCGAGGAATACACCACCACTTCGTCCGCCGCCTGGGCGGTGCCACCGAACAATGTGAGGGCCAGGGCGGCCAGAAGAGGCTTGCGGGGCAACATCGGGAGTACTCCTCGCTGATTTCAAAGGTGTAAATGGTAGTGAATCCCATTTTCCCGCTCATCTGCGACGCAGTTACCAGATGTTGCAAAGGCCTGCCGACGCTCACGCGATAGCAATACCTCGTGGACGTCGGCAGCCCGACAAACATGGCCTTCACAGCTTGGCGATGGAGACCTCGGTCGATTTGACGAAGGCGATCACCTCGCTGCCGACTTGCAATTCCAGCTCGCGCACGGAACGGGTGGTGATCACCGAGGTGACGATGCCGGAGGCGGTCTGCACGTCGATTTCCGACAGCACCGGGCCTTCGAGGATTTCTTTCACGGTGCCTTTGAACTGGTTGCGAACGTTGATGGCTTTGATGGTCATGGCGTTATTCCTTTTGCGGTCTTCGTAGGTTCAATGGGCCCAACGCAACTGCGTGGGCAAAGGGGCTACAGGTTCCGGTTCGGGCGGGGTGCCCGGCACGGACAGGACACGGTTGAGCACTTCGCTTTCCAGCGCCGCCAGGCGGTGCGAACCGCGCACCCGCGGTCGTGGCAGGTCGACCGCCAGGTCCAGGCCGACGGCGCCGTCCTCGATCAGGATCACCCGGTCGGCCACGGCAACGGCTTCGCTGACGTCGTGGGTGACCAGCAGCACGGTGAAGCCATGCTGGCGCCACAGGCGCTCGATCAGTTGCTGCATCTCGATACGGGTCAGTGCATCCAGCGCGCCCAATGGCTCGTCCAACAACAACAGACGCGGCTGGTGGATCAGCGCGCGGGCCAGGGCCACCCGCTGTTTCTGGCCACCGGAAAGCGCCGCCGGCCATTCGTGGGCGCGCTCGGCCAGGCCGACCGCCTCCAGGGCCTCCAGGGCGCGCCGGCGCCAATTGCCGGTCAAGCCCAGGCCGACGTTGTCGATGACTTTCTTCCAGGGCAGCAGGCGCGCGTCCTGGAACATCAGCCGGGTGTCTTCACGAGCCTCGGCCAACGGCGCGGCGCCGGCCAGCAGCTCGCCGGCACTGGGCTGGTCGAGCCCGGCCAACAGGCGCAGCAAGGTGCTTTTACCGCAACCGCTGCGGCCGACGATGGCGACGAACTGGCCAGCCGGAATGTGCAGGTCGATGCCGCGCAGCACTTCACGCTGGCCAAAGGTGCGCCGCAGACCATTGGCCGCGAGCGGGATGCCGGGCAGCAGGCGCGGCGGCCGTTCCTTGAGCACGGTCATCATGCGCCCTCCTTCCTGGCCACCTGGTACGCCGGGTGCCAGCGCAGCCACACGCGCTCAAGGCCACGAGCCGCCAGGTCGGCAAGCTTGCCGAGCACGGCGTACAGCACGATCGCCAGCACCACCACGTCGGTCTGCAGGAACTCCCGGGCGTTCATCGCCAGGTAGCCGATGCCAGCATTGGCCGAGATGGTCTCGGCGACGATCAGGGTCAGCCACATGAAGCCCAGGGCGAAGCGCACGCCGACCAGGATCGAGGGCAAGGCGCCCGGCAGGATCACCTGGCTAAATAGCGCGAAGCCCGACAGCCCATAGCTGCGCGCCATCTCCACCAGCGCCGGGTCGACGTTGCGGATGCCGTGGTAGGTGTTGAGGTAGATGGGGAACAACGTCCCCAGCGCCACCAGGAAGATCTTCGCCGACTCGTCGATGCCGAACCACAGGATCACCAGCGGGATCAGTGCCAGGTGCGGCACGTTGCGGATCATCTGCACCGAGCTGTCGAGCAGGCGCTCGCCCCAGTTCGACAGGCCGGTGACGAAGCCCAGCACCAGGCCGATGGCGCCGCCAATGACGAAGCCCAGGCCGGCGCGCCAGCCACTGATGGCCAGGTGGGTCCAGATTTCGCCGCTGCGCACCAGCTCGACGCCGGCCGCGACCACCGCGCTCGGCGCCGGCAGAATGCGCGTCGACAGCCAGCCGGCGCTGACCGCCAGCTGCCACACGGCCAGCAGCAGCACCGGCAGGGCCCAGGGGGCCAAGCGTTGGCGCCAGGTGCTTGAGGGTGCATGACTCATGGCCGGGCCCTCAGCTCTGCGCCACGGACTTGGGCAGGATGTCGTTGGCCACCATTTCCCCGAACGGGCTGACGTAACCACCGGTCTGCGCCTGCTCCGGGCGCTGCACGTCCAGATGCGGGAACAGCAGTTCGGCGACGCGGTACGACTCCTCGAGGTGGGGATAGCCGGAGAAGATGAAGGTGTCGATGCCCAGTGCCGCGTATTCCTTGACCCGGGCGGCGACGGTCGGGCCATCGCCCACCAGCGCGGTGCCGGCCCCGCCACGCACCAGGCCGACGCCAGCCCACAGGTTCGGCGCGACCTCCAGCTTGTCGCGCTTGCCGCCATGCAGCGCGGCCATGCGCTGCTGGCCAACCGAGTCGAAACGCGCCAGCGAGGCCTGGGCACGGGCGATGGTGTCGTCGTCCAGGTGCGAAATCAGCTTGTCGGCGGCGGTCCAGGCTTCGTCGTTGGTTTCCCGCACGATCACGTGCAGGCGAATGCCGAAGCGCACTTCACGGCCCTGGGCCGCGGCTTTCTCGCGCACCTGGGCGATCTTCTCGGCCACGGCGGCCGGCGGCTCGCCCCAGGTCAGGTACAGCTCGACCTGCTCGGCGGCCAAGTCCTGGGCGGCCTCGGACGAACCACCGAAGTACAGCGGCGGGCGTGGCTGCTGGATCGGCGGATAGAGCAGCTTGGCGCCCTTCACCTGGATGTGCTTGCCGTCGTAGTCGACCACCTCGCCTTCGAGCACCTTGCGCCAGATGCGGGTGAACTCCACCGAGGCTTCGTAGCGCTCCTGGTGGTTCAGGTGCAGGCCATCGCCCGCCAGTTCGTCCGGGTCGCCGCCGGTGACCAGGTTGAACAGCGCGCGGCCATTGGACAGGCGGTCCAGGGTGGCGGCCTGGCGCGCGGCGACGGTCGGCGAGATGATCCCCGGGCGCAGCGCCACCAGGAACTTCAGGCGCTCAGTCACGGGGATCAGCGAGGCGGCGACCAGCCAGGAGTCCTCGCATGAGCGCCCAGTGGGGATCAGCACGCCGCCAAAGCCGAGGCGGTCGGCGGCCTGGGCGATCTGCGTCAGGTAACCGTGGTCGACGGCGCGGGCGCCTTCGGTGGTGCCCAGGTACTTGCCGTCACCGTGGGTAGGAAGGAACCAGAAGATGTTCAGGCTCATTGGAGTTGTCTCCTCAGGGGTGGCGAGGGCCGGGGCGACGCCCCGGCGCAGGCGAATCGTTCAAGGCGCGCTGGCGACCTTGGCCGGGGGTGTCCAGATCACGTCCTTGATGCTCAAGGGTTTGGGAATCAGCTTCAGGGCCTGGAAGGTGTCGGCGATCTTCTGCTGCGCGGCGACCACCTCCGGGGTCAGCGGCGCGGCGCCGTAGCCCTGGCGCTTGACCGAGGTGAGAGTGATGTCGGCGGGCAGGCCGAGCAGCGGCGCGACCTGGTCGGTGACCTGCTGCGGGTTGGCCTGGGACCATTCGCCCACCGCGCGCACTTCCTCGACCAGGGTGTTGATCACCGCCGGGTGCTGGGTCGCATAGCTGCGAGTGGCGAGGTAGAACTGATGGTTGTCGACCAGGTCCTTGCCGTCGCGCAGGGTGCGAGCCTGCAGCTGTTGCTCGGCCGCGGCCTGGTAGGGATCCCAGATCACCCAGGCATCCACGCTGCCGCGCTCGAAGGCAGCGCGAGCGTCGGCCGGGGGCAGGTAGACCGGCTGGATATCGCTGTACTTGAGGCCGGCGTCTTCCAGGGCGCGGACCAGCAGGTAATGCACGTTGGAGCCTTTGTTGAGGGCGACCTTCTTGCCCTTGAGTTCCTTGACCGACTGGATCGGCGAGCCCTTGGGCACCAGGATCGCCTCGCTGTGCGGGGCGGGTGGCTCATAGGCGACATACAGCAGGTCGGCGCCGGCGGCCTGGGCGAACACCGGCGGGGTCTCGCCGGTGACGCCGAAGTCGATCGAGCCGACGTTCAATCCTTCGAGCAGTTGCGGGCCGCCGGGGAACTCGGTCCATTGCACCTGGATGCCCTGCTCGGCCAGGCGCTTCTCCAGCGAGCCCTTGGCCTTGAGCAGCACCAGGGTGCCGTATTTCTGGTAACCGATGCGCAGGCTCTCAGCCTGGGCCTGGGTGATGGCGCCGAACGATACAGCCGCCGCGAACAGGGCGACCAGACCGCGACGCAAGAAGACTGTGCGCATGGCGCTCTCCTGTGCGAGTGGGTTCGGGTAGCACCTGCTTGCCTCGTTGGCGGGCGAGTAAGGTGGGAACAGCGATGAAACGGTAGCGGTGGCTCAGATGCTCCAGCGGGCACTGAGCAGGCGTTCGTTGAGCAGGCCTGGCGCAACGGGCCGAGGCCGCCGCGCCAGGGCACCGTGGAAGGTGTCCAGTGCGTCCAGCAGGCGTTGCTCCAGCGCCGGGTCCAGGCGCGCCGGGCGGTCGCCGTCGGCATAGGCGATCTGGCTGTCGTCGGCGAAGATCCCTTGCAGGGTCTCCTGCGCCTTGAGCGCCGCCAGCACCGGCTTGAGGGCGTAGTCCACCGCGAGCATGTGGGCGATGCTGCCGCCGCTGGCGATCGGCAACACCACCTTGTGTTCCAGGGCCCGCTCGGGCAGCAGGTCGAGCAGGGTCTTCAGGGCACCAGCAAACGATGCCTTGTACACCGGAGTGGCGACCAGCAGGCCGTCGGCCTGGGCCACCAGTTCGTTGAAGTGACGCACCTGCGGGCTGTCGAAGCGTGCGTGCAGCAGGTCCTCGGCGGGGAATTCCCGCACCTGGAAGGTCACCACCTCGACACCGCGCTGTTGCAGCCAATCGCGCGAGTGTTCCAGCAGCACGCCGGAGCGGGAACGAAGACTGGGGCTACCACCGACAGATACAACCAGCATTGAAAGCGCTTCCTTCGAATCAATTCAGGGCCGCGAGGGGTTGGCCCCGCTGGATGGGAATGACATTAACAGTTCGTCATATATATCTATAAATCATATTTTCGTATTTATTTATTCCATAAAGAGATATTCAGATTTATCTCTGAGCGGCCTTGCCGAGGCGTCGGACCGGCCGGAAAGGGCCGCAAAGCGGCCCCGGCGATAGGTGCATTGATGCTGAGATCCTGGGGGTGCTGTGCACCCCTTTCGCGACACAAGGCCGCTCCTGCAGGGGATATGCGTAGCTTTCTGCCAGGCATAAAAAAGGGCCGTCGAAACGGCCCGAAGATCCCTGCTTGGCTAAGAACAATGCAACGAGGAATTCATCAGCGGTTGGGCTGCGGGGTCAGGCGCAGGTAGGGTTTGACCGCCCGGTAACCTTTCGGGAAGCGCTGCTTGATTTCGTCCTCGTCCTTGAGCGACGGCACGATCACCACCTCGTCGCCATCCTGCCAGTTGGCGGGGGTGGCGACCTTGTGGTTGTCGGTCAGCTGCAGCGAGTCGATCACCCGCAGGATCTCGTTGAAGTTGCGCCCGGTACTGGCCGGATAGGTGATGGTCAGGCGCACCTTCTTGTTCGGGTCGATGACGAACAGCGAGCGCACCGTGAGGGTATCGCTGGCATTCGGATGGATCAGGTCGTACAGGTCGGAGACCTTGCGATCGGCATCAGCGATGATCGGGAAGTTGACCACGGTGTTCTGGGTCTCGTTGATGTCATCGATCCACTTGTGGTGCGAGTCCACCGGGTCGACCGACAGGGCGATGGCCTTGACCCCGCGCTTGGCGAATTCGTCCTTGAGCTTGGCGGTCAGGCCCAGCTCGGTGGTGCACACCGGGGTGAAGTCGGCCGGATGGGAGAACAGCACGCCCCAGCTGTTGCCCAGCCATTCGTGGAAACGGATCTTGCCGGCGCTGGAATCCTGTTCGAAATCGGGGGCGATGTCGCCGAGTTTGAGGCTCATGGAAGCGGCTCCTGTGCTGTGTCTGGCCTTGTGGGTTCAATGTGCCTGCTTCCATATAAAAACAAAAAGAATAAATATCGATTTATTTATAACCAGAACGAATACGAATGCGCAGGCACAAAAAAGCCTCGCATCAGGCGAGGCTTTCTTGCGTAGCGCTACGACTTACATGAAGGCGTAAGTGTAGTTGACGATGAAGCGAGTCTGGTCCTGGTCGGCAGCGGAGCCCGAACCGGTACCACGGTAGACACCCTGGCGCAGGCTGAAGCCCAGGCCTTTGAGGGCGCCGCCCTGCAGGACGTAGTCGATACGCGCATCGCGTTCCCACTCGCTGAAGGTGCCATGGCCATTGGTGGCACGGCCGTCTTCACCACGCAGGTAGGCAACGGATGCCTTCAGGCCCGGAACACCCAGGCCAGCGAAGTCGTAGGAGTACTGACCGAAGGTGGTGTTTTCACCGGCCTTGGCGAACTGGTTGATCATGCTGTCGGTGAACAGGTAGAAGCTCGCGCCGCCGTTACCTTCCAGCGGGGAGTTCAAGCCGTCCTTGCGCACGTTGCCCTGGTTCAGCCAGACGAAGCCGCCGTCATCGCTGATCTGCTGGTGGCCCAGCATCAGCGCGTGGCTACCCAGGGTATAGGTGAACATCGCCGACCAGGTCTTGTTGTCGACTTCGCCGGCATGCTTGGCGTAACCGCCGTTGTTGCCGAAGGCGTAGCCGGTCTCACCGTTCTTGCCGTCCTTGCTGCTGTCGAAGTAGCGCAGGTCGGTCTTGAACGATTGGTTCTGGTCGATCTGGTAAACGTGGGTCAGGCCCAGGAAGTGCTGCTTGTAGTAGTCTTCCAGGTTCGAGTAGTAGTACTGCAGGGTCAGGTCTTTGGTGACCTTCCAGTCGCCACCGGCGAACTGGAACTTGTTGCTGTCGCGGAACGCGCCGTTACCGGAAACGGCCAGGCCGGTACGGTTGCTCGAGGCACGACCCATGGCATGGGTCAGCTGACCGGCGTTGATGGTGAGATTATCGATCTCTTTGGTCTGCAGGGTGCCACCCTCGAAGGTTTGTGGCAGCAGACGACCATCGTTGGACACCAGGATCGGCAGGTTCGGCGCCAGCGCGCTGCCGTAGTGAACCTCGGTCTTGGAGAAGCGTGCTTTGGCATTGGCACCGAAACGGGCCCACTGGGCCACGGAGGAACCATTGCTTTCGCTTGGCATGAAGGTACTGCCATCCTGGTGGTAGCCTTTGCCGCCATCCAGGTGGATGCCCCACAGGGCCTGGGCATCGACACCAAAGCCAACGGTGCCTTGGGTGAAGCCGGAGATGTAGTCAAGCTTGAAGCCTTGACCCGACTCACGCACGTCAGGGCGTGGCTTGCTGCCATGCGCTTCACGGTTGTCGTTGTTGAAGTACATGGTGCGCGAGCTCACGGACAGCTTGCTGTCCTCGATGAACCCTGCAGCGCCTGCTTGTTGGGCGATTACCCCCAGTGCCACGGCCAGGGCCAGGCTGGACTTGTACATGTTTTGCTCCTCTACGTTCTAATTTTTGTGCGTCTCAAGTGGTGGGATCTGCTGCCCCACTCACCCGGATCGGCGATTTAGCACCAAAGCGTGACCGCCAAGTCAACCCTCAAGGGTCGATTCGCGACTTTCGTCTAAGACCGCGTCCTGCGCTACAGGATAATGACAATCCTATAAATCCAAAATGACCGTTTTATGAATCGGTAAGATTTTTACGGAATAACTTTGGAACCTTTACTGCCAAAAGTTGTATCGACGACGTCAATCATACCTTTAGGTTATTTGCAAACGTTTGCCGGTGGGCAAACCGGTGACCGGCAAGCGGAACCGAAAAAGGCTAGCAGCCCCTTGCGATTACGCCACCCAGCCCCCCCACCCAATAGGAGCCAGGCTGGCTGGCGACGCAGCCGCCACGGTGTTCGCCACAAACCAACGGTGTCGCTGCTCACCGGCAAGGCCAGCTCCGACTAAGCTAATGCAAAAAGGTTATTTATTTTAAGTTTCTTAGATCACTTAGGCTTCTCGCCATCCATTCCCCGAATGCCTGACGAGAGGTTCAACCATGATCCCGCACGCTCCGCTGCGCCTGTTCGCCGCCCTGACCCTCGCCAGCGCCAGCTGGGCGGCCCAGGCCGCCGACCTGACCGTGGCCTACCAGACCACCGTCGACCCGGCCAAGGTCGCCCAGGTCGACGGCGCCTATGAAAAAGCCAGCCAGGCCAGCATCGACTGGCGCAAATTCGACAACGGCGCCGATGTGATCACCGCCGTGGCCAGCGGCGACGTGCAGATCGGTTACCTCGGCTCCAGCCCGCTGGCCGCCGCCGCCACCCGCAAGCTGCCGGTGGAAACCTTCCTGATCGCCACCCAGATCGGCGCCGGCGAAGCGCTGGTCGCCCGCGACAGCATCAAGACCCCGCAGGACCTGGTCGGCAAGAAGGTCGCCGTGCCATTCGTTTCCACCGGCCACTACAGCCTGCTGGCCGCGCTGAAGAGCTGGAACATCGACCCGGCCAAAGTGCAAATCCTCAACCTCGCGCCGCCGGCGATCATCGCTGCCTGGAAGCGCAGCGACATCGACGCCACCTATGTCTGGGACCCGGCCCTGGGCGTGGCCAAGGAAAACGGCAAGGTACTGATCACCTCAGGCGAGCTGGCAAGCAAGGGCGCACCGACCTTCGATGCCTGGATCGTGCGCAAGGACTTCGCCGCCAAGCACCCAGAGATCGTCAAGTCGTTCGCCAAGGTCACCCTTGACGCCTACGCCGACTACCGCAAGGACCCGCAGGCCTGGCTGGCCGACAAGGACAACGTCGCCAAGCTGGCCAAGCTGTCCGGGGCCAAGCCCACTGACATCCCGGTGCTGCTGCAGGGCAACGTCTACCCATTGGCCGCCGACCAGGCCAGCGCCCTCGGCGCGCCGACCACCCAGGCGCTGACCGACACCGCGACCTTCCTCAAGCAACAAGGCAAGGTCGACGCGGTACTGCCGGACTACTCGCCGTACGTCAGCGCCCAGTACCTCCCCAACTGATACCGCCCGGAGCCCGTCATGGCCTTGCTCGAGCTGGAGCGCATCAGCGCACAGTACCCCGGCGCCAGCACCCCGGTGCTGGCCGACATCAACCTGAGCCTGGGTCCGCGCCAACTGCTGGTGGCCCTCGGCCCTTCCGGTAGCGGCAAGACCTCGCTGCTCAACCTGATCGCCGGCTTCGTCGCCCCCAGCGGCGGGCACATCAGCCTCGACGGCGTGCCGGTGCAAGGCCCGGGCGCCGAACGCGGCGTGGTGTTCCAGGACGACGCCCTGCTGCCCTGGCAGGATGTGCTCGGCAACGTCGCCTTTGGCCTGGCCCTGGCCGGCGTGCCGCGCCCGCTGCGCGAAGCCAAGGCCCGTGAGATGCTGGCGCTGGTCGACCTCGCCGGCTTCGGCGAACGGCGCATCTGGCAATTGTCCGGTGGCCAGAAACAACGCGTGGGCCTGGCCCGGGCGCTGGCCGCCGACCCACGGGTGCTGCTGATGGACGAGCCGTTCGGCGCCCTCGACGCCTTCACCCGTGAGCAGATGCAGGAACTGCTGCTGCAGGTCTGGCAGCGCACCGCCAAGCCGGTGTTCCTGATCACCCACGACATTGAAGAAGCGGTGTTCCTCGCCACCGAGCTGGTGCTGCTGGCGCCCAATCCGGGACGGGTGGTCGAGCGCTTGCAACTGGACTTCGGCCAGCGCTATGCCGCCGGTGAGTCGGCCCGGGCGATCAAGTCCGATCCCCGCTTCATCGAGACCCGCGAACATGTGCTGGCGCGGGTGTTCTCCCAACGCCAAGCCACACGACAGGAGGCATCCGCATGAGCAGCCTGGACCTGCCGGTCGCCACCAAGCGCCCCGCCAACCCTGCGGCGGCCAAGCCTCGCCGGCCATTGCCCACGCGCTGGATCAGCGCCCTGACCCTGGCCACCCTGCTGCTGGCCTGGTGGCTGGTGACCGCCGCCGGCTGGGTCGAGCCACTGTTCCTGCCCGCCCCCGCCGACATCGTCGCCAAAGGCTGGACCTTGCTGACCCAAGGCTACATGGATGCCAGCCTATGGCAGCACCTGGGCGCCAGCCTCGGGCGCATTGGCCTGGCGTTGCTCGCCGCGACCCTGACCGCCATCCCGGTGGGCCTGGCCATCGGCTATAACCGCGTGGCCCAGGGCATCCTCGATCCGCTGATCGAGTTCTACCGGCCGATCCCGCCCCTGGCCTACCTGCCGTTGATCGTGATCTGGTGCGGTATCGGCGAGCTGTCCAAGGTGCTGCTGATCTACCTGGCGATCTTCGCCCCGATCGCCATTGCCACCGCCACCGGCGTGCGCACCGTCGACCCGGCCAAGCTGCGCGCCGCCCAGTCGCTGGGTGCGAGCAAGGCGCAGTTGGTCCGCCACGTGATCCTGCCCAGCGCCCTGCCCGACATCCTCACCGGCATCCGCATTGGCCTGGGCGTCGGCTGGTCGACCCTGGTCGCCGCCGAGCTGATCGCCGCCACCAGCGGCCTGGGCTTCATGGTGCAGTCGGCGGCGCAGTTCCTGGTCACCGACGTGGTGGTGCTGGGGATCCTGCTGATCGCCCTGATCGCCTTCGCCCTGGAGATGGGCCTGCGCGCCCTGCAACGCAAGCTGGTGCCCTGGCACGGGCAGAGCCACTGAAACGCCGAATGACCACGCCGGCACCCCGGCACCTGGAACGAGAAAACACATGAGCCTGACCGTTACCCCCTTGAGCCCGGCCCTGGGCGCCCAGATCAGCGGCGTGGACATCAGCCGCGAAATCACCGCCGAACAGCGTGACGCCATCGAGCAGGCGCTGCTCGAGCATCAGGTGCTGTTCTTCCGCGACCAACCGCTCACCCCCGAGCAGCAAGCCCGCTTCGCCGCGCGCTTTGGCGACCTGCACATCCACCCGATCTACCCCAACGTGCCGGACACCCCGCAGGTGCTGGTGCTCGACACCGCGGTCACCGATGTACGCGACAACGCCGTGTGGCACACCGATGTCACCTTCCTGCCGACCCCAGCACTGGGCGCGGTGCTCAGCGCCAAGCAACTGCCGGCCTTTGGCGGCGATACCCTGTGGGCCAGCGGCATCGCCGCGTTCGAGGCGCTGTCGGCGCCGCTGCGCAAGATGCTGGACGGTTTGACCGCCACCCATGACTTCACCAAGTCGTTCCCGCTGGAGCGCTTCGGCACCACCCCCGAGGACCTGGCGCGCTGGGAGGCGACCCGGCGCAACAACCCACCGCTGTCGCACCCGGTGGTGCGCAGCCACCCGGTGAGCGGACGCAAGGCGTTGTTCGTCAATGAAGGGTTCACCACGCGGATCAACGAGCTGAGCGAGCTGGAAAGCGAGGCGCTGCTCAAGCTGCTGTTCGCCCATGCCACGCGGCCGGAGTTCAGCATTCGCTGGCGCTGGCAGGAAAACGACGTGGCGTTCTGGGACAACCGCGTGACCCAACACTTTGCCGTGGATGACTACCGGCCGAACCGGCGGGTGATGCACCGGGCAACCATCCTGGGGGATGCGCCGTTCTGAGGTTTCCTGTGCGGGCCTCTTCGCGGGACAAGCCCGCTCCTACAGGGATCGCGTAACCCTTGTAGGAGCGGGCTTGTCCCGCGAAGAGGCCGGAACAGGCTTACCTCACCAGATGCAGGAACTGCATGTGCCGCTCGTACTGGTCGAGGATGTCGTTGATGATCTGCTCCTTGCTGTAGCCGACCAGGTCGTAGTTCTGGCTACCCTCGGACAAATGCACCTCCGCCCGGTAATAGCGGCGGTTCTTCAACTCCTGCGTGCCCAGCCCACCCAAGGCGAACGAGGGGGTGAAATACCCGCGCATCTGCACCTGGTAGATGAACGGCTGTTCCTCGCCATGGCCGATCTTCAGGCTGACGTTGTCGTGGCTCGGGTCGTCCTGGGTGATCAGCACCAGGCCCTTCTGCTCGAACACTTCACGCACGTCGGCGATCGCCGGGCGCACTACATCGTCCATGAAGCGGTACACCTCATCGCGTGACGGGAAGTGCACCGCCTGGCTCAGGCGCTGGCGCCAGCCTCCACGACCACGTCGGGACTGGGCGAACGGCGCCAGCGAATGCATCTGCGCGATCTGCCGCTGCGACTCGAGGTAGAAGGCCTTGTGCAGCCCCCACATCATGCACAGCAGGATCAGCGAGAACGGCAGCGAGGTCAGCACCACCGCCGACTTCAGCGAATCGATGCTGCCGGCGAACAACAACCCGCTGGTGATCAGCGCGGTCATCGCGCCCCAGAAGATGCGCAGCCAGTTCGGCCCGTCCTCGTCGGCGCCACCGCCCTTGGCCGACAGCGTCGACAGCACCACGGTGCCGGAGTCGGCCGAGGTGACGAAGAACACGAAGCTGATGAACACCGTCACGGCGATCACCGTCTTGCTCCACGGGTAGGTCTCCAGCAGCAGGTACAGGCTCATCGACGGGTTGTCGATGGCCGACTGGCCGAGGGCGGTCATGCCGTGGTTGATCACCTGGTCCAGGGCGCTGTTGCCGAAGATCGACATCCACGCCAGGGTGAAGCCCAGCGGGATCAGCAACACGCCAAAGACGAACTCGCGGATGGTGCGCCCACGCGAAATGCGCGCGATGAACAGCCCCACGAACGGCGCCCAGGCAATCCACCAGGCCCAGTAGAACACCGTCCAGCCGCCCAGCCAGTCGCGTTGCTCGCCGTAGGCGTAGACATCGAAGCTCTTGCGCGGCAAGGCGCCGAGGTAGTCGCCCAGGTTCTGGATCAGGGTATTGAACAGATGCTGGGTAGGCCCGGCGAACAGTACGAACAGCAGCAGCGCGCAGGCCAGGAACAGGTTGATGTCGCTCATCACCCGCACGCCCTTCTCTACCCCGGCGACCGCCACCGCCACCGCCGCGCCCATCATCAGGGTAATGAGGATCACCTGGATCCACTGGCTGTGGCTGATGCCGAACAGGTAGTCGAGGCCGGCATTCAGGTGCAGTACGCCAAAGCCCATGTCGGCGCCCAGGCCGAACACCGTGGCGATGATGCCGAAGCCGTCCACCGCGTAGCCGATCGGGCCGTTGATGCGCTTGCCGATCAGCGGGTACAGCGCCGAGCGCAGGGCCAGCGGCAGGTTGTGGCGGTAGGCGAAGTAGGCCAGCGCCATGCCGACGAAGGCGAACACGCCCCAGCCATGCAGGCCCCAGTGCAGGAACAGGATCTGCATCGCCTGGCGCCCGGCCTCGGCCGTGCCCGCCTCGCCTTGCGGCGGCTGCAGCATGTGGGTCAGAGGCTCGGAGACGCAGAAGAAGAACAGCGTGATGCTGATGCCGGCGGCGAACAGCATGCCGGCCCAGGACAGGTAACTGAACTCGGGTTCGTCGTGGTCGGCACCGAGCTTGATCTTGCCGTAGCCAGACAAGGCGGTGACCACCACGAAGACCAGGTACAGGGTCATGGCCAGCATGTAGTACCAGCCGACCGTGTTGGCCGCCCAGTTCTGCGCCGCCAGCAACCATTCACCCGCCGCTTGTGGGAAGGCGATGACCACCAGGCCGAAAAGGAGGATGAAACTTGCCGCGAAGTAGAACACGGGGGGGTTCATGCGGATCTTGCCATTGGCAAGGTCGGGGGTCGGTGCACTCATTGAACGGGCACCTCGTCGAAGGACGTGAGGTTCGGATTGAACGGGTTCAGCAAAGGCAATTCCTCCTTTTGAACACCGGCAATGGACCAGCGTTTTTCGTTGAACAAGCGTTCAAGTTAAACATGGATCGAGTTTCAATGCGACCCGATGCCGCTGGGCGGGGCATCGGCGGCGGTGCCTTCGCGGGTAAACCCGCTCCCACAGGATCGCGCTGTCAGACGATTCTGCGCCATGCCTGTGGGAGCGGGTTTACCCGCGAAAAGGCCGGGACAGGGTTAGTTCTTGTCCTGGCAATCCAGCTGCAAGTTAGCCTGGGTAATGTTGCTCTCGGCCGGCACACCACGGGTCAGCCAGACGTTGCCGCCGATGGTCGAGCCCTTGCCGATGGTGATGCGCCCGAGGATGGTCGCGCCGGCGTAGATCACCACATCGTCCTCGACGATCGGGTGACGCGCCAGGCCCTTGTGCAGCGTGCCCGACTCGTCGCTGGGGAAGCGCTTGGCGCCCAGGGTCACGGCCTGGTAGATACGCACTCGCTCACCAATGATCGCGGTCTCGCCAATCACCACGCCGGTGCCATGGTCGATGAAGAAGCTCGGGCCGATCTGCGCGCCCGGGTGGATGTCGATACCAGTGGCCGAATGCGCCAGTTCCGAGCTGATCCGCGCCAACAGTGGCAGCCCGGCGCAATACAGATGATGGGCCAGGCGATGGTGGATGATGGCGAGGATGCCCGGATAGCACAGCAACACCTCGTCGACGCTGCGCGCCGCCGGGTCACCGTGGTAGGCAGCCAGCACGTCGGTGTCCAGTAGCACGCGCAAGGCCGGCAGGGCCGCGGCGAAGTCCTGGATCAGGCGCAGGGCGTGGGCATCGACATCGGTGATGTCGGTCTTGCCGTGGCGCGCGGCGTAGCGCAGCTCCAGGCGGGCCTGGGCCAGCAGCGCGGTGAGCGCGGCGTCGAGGGTGTGGCCGACGTAGAAGTCTTCGCTTTCCTCGCGCAGGTCCACCGGGCCCAGGCGCATGGGGAACAACGCCCCGCACAGCTGCTCGAGAATCTGCCGCAGCGCCTCGCGCGACGGCAGCTCGCGCCCGCCCTGCTCGCCACTGCTGCGGCCATTGCTGCTGCGCCACTGCTCGCGGGCGCTGCGCAGGCCGTTGACGATGCCCTGCAACTGCCATTGCCCGGTTGATGGTTGTTCGCTCACGGTGTTTCTCCTGCCGAGTAGGCCATCTGCCTTGTTATTGCCTGTTCCGGCGTCTTCGCGGGCAAGCCCGCTCCCACAGGCTTGGTGCTGCACCTGAGGGAGCGGGCTTGCCCGCGAAAAGGCCAATACGGGATAGATGCGATCCACAATACGTCAAATTCACCTCTTGGAAAAAACAACGCTTTATTCCATCCTGAGCTAAGTCGGGCATAAGCCCCTGAAAAGTAAAAACAGGAATAACAACCTGATTTTTTATTATTTCCAGACCTATAAAGCTCACCTCTATAGTCGCCACCTCACTACTTCCACAACAAGCGCGGGGCATGCCATGACCAAATTCACCAAACCCCTTCTCAATGCCAGCCTGGCGCTGCTGCTCGGCACCGGTCTGCTCGGCCAGGCCTTCGCCGGCGAGCAACTGAAGACCATCCAGGAAAAAGGCGTGCTCAACGTCGGCCTGGAAGGCACTTATCCACCGTTCAGCTTCCAGGATGAAAACGGCAAGCTGACCGGCTTCGAGGTCGAACTGTCCGAGCTGCTGGCCAAGGAGCTGGGGGTCAAGGCCAAGGTCCAGCCGACCAAGTGGGACGGCATCCTCGCCGCCCTGGAGTCCAAGCGCCTGGACGTGGTGATCAACCAGGTGACCATCTCCGAGGAGCGCAAGAAGAAGTACGACTTCTCCGAGCCCTACACCGTTTCCGGCATCCAGGCCCTGGTGCTCAAGGGCAGCGACAACGAGAAGAACATCAAGACCGCCGCGGACCTCGGCGGCAAGAAGGTCGGCGTCGGCCTGGGCACCAACTACGAGCAATGGGTGAAACAGGACGTGCCGACCGCCGATGTCCGCACCTACGAAGACGATCCGACCAAATTCGCCGACCTGCGCAACGGCCGTATCGACGCCATCCTGATCGACCGCCTGGCCGCGCTCGAATACGTGCAGAAAACCGCCAAGGACAAGAAGCCAACCGCGCTTGCCGGCGAGAAATTCTCCAAGCTGGAATCGGGCGTGGCCCTGCGCAAGGGTGAACCAGAGCTGCTCGAGGCGCTGAACAAGGCCATCGACAAGCTCAAGGCCGACGGCACGCTGGCCAAGCTGTCCGAGAAGTACTTCGGTGCCGATGTCACCAAATGATCGCTGAAAGCCTGCAACTCGTTGTCGATTCCGCGCCCTTCCTGCTCAAGGGCGCGGGTTATACCGTGCTGCTCAGCGTCGGCGGCATGTTCTTTGGCCTGGTGCTGGGCTTTGCCCTGGCGCTGATGCGTCTGTCGAAGATCCTGCCGCTGGACTGGCTCGCGCGCATCTATGTGTCGTTCTTCCGCGGCACGCCGCTGCTGGTGCAGCTGTTCGTGATCTACTTCGGCTTGCCACAGATCGGCATCGAACTCGATCCGATCCCGGCGTCGCTGATCGGTCTGTCGCTGAACATGGCGGCGTACATCTGCGAAATCCTCCGCGCGGCGATCTCTTCGATCGATCGTGGCCAGTGGGAAGCCGCCGCCAGCATCGGCATGACCCGGACCCAGGCCATGCGCCGGGCGATCCTGCCGCAAGCCTTGCGCACCGCCCTGCCGCCGCTGGGCAACAGCTTCATCTCGCTGGTCAAGGACACCGCCCTGGCGGCGACCATCCAGGTGCCCGAGCTGTTCCGCCAGGCGCAGTTGATCACCGCGCGGACCTTCGAAGTCTTTACCATGTACCTGGCTGTCGCCGTGATCTACTGGATTCTCTGCAGCATCCTGGCGCACTTCCAGAACCGCATGGAAGCGCGAGTCAACCAGCACGACCAGGAGCACTGAGATGATCGAAGTACAAGGCCTGACCAAGCAGTTCAAGGGCCACACCGTGCTCAACGGCATCGACCTGACCGTGCAGGCCGGCGAGGTAGTGGCCATCATCGGCCCCAGCGGCTCGGGCAAGACCACCTTCCTGCGTTGCCTGAACCTGCTGGAGACACCCGACGCCGGGCGGATCCAGATCGGCGACATCAGCATCGATGCCAACCGCCCGCTGGGAAGCCAGCAAGGCGCGATTCGCCGCCTGCGCCAACAGGCCGGCTTCGTGTTCCAGAACTTCAACCTGTTCCCTCACCGCACCGCCCTGGAGAACGTCATCGAAGGGCCGGTGATCGTCAAGAAGACCCCGCGGGACAAGGCCATCGAACTGGGCAAGCGACTGCTGGCCAAGGTCGGCCTGGCAGGCAAGGAAGACGCCTACCCGCGGCGCCTGTCCGGCGGGCAGCAGCAGCGGGTGGCCATCGCCCGCGCCCTGGCCATGGAGCCGGAGGTGATCCTGTTCGACGAACCCACCTCGGCGCTCGACCCCGAGCTGGTGGGCGAAGTGCTGGCGACCATCCGCGGCCTGGCCGAGGAAAAGCGCACGATGATCATCGTCACCCACGAGATGAGCTTCGCCCGCGACGTGGCCAACCGGGTGATCTTCTTCGACAAGGGGGTGATCGTCGAGCAAGGCGAGGCCAAAGCATTGTTCGCCAACCCTAAGGAAGAACGCACCCGGCAGTTCCTACGCAAGTTCCTCGGCACCGCCGCCGCCCAGGACTGACCGGCAACCGCGCGGGGCTCAGGCCTCGCGCAGGTTGTGGCAACGGCGGAATCGCGCCTCCAGGTTGCGGTCGGGCATCTGGTGGCTGCGCAGGGCGTTGAGGGTCTGCTCCACGTATTCCCGTGTGCTGCCATAGCGCCCCTTGGCGCTGGCGAGGATCTGGCTGAGCAGGGTATCCGGCAGGTTGCCGGCGTAGCACGGCAGGTGCCGCTCCAGCACGAAACCCAACGCCTGTACCTTGCTGCCGTCATCCAGACGACAGCTGAGCCAATGCGGGCGATAAGCCGGATAAGGCATTTCGCGCTGCCAGAGGGCCATGAGCGAGTCGTGCAGATTGTGTTCGTCCAGGCGGAAGGCAAAGCCGCTGCAGGAGCCGCCACGGTCCAGGCCAAACACCAGACCTGGGCATTCCGGCGTGCCGCGGTGCTCGTGGGACCACAGGTACAAGCCACGGTGGTAGCCATGCACCCGGGCCCGCTGGCGCTCAACCGAGTTGCATTCAGGGCGCCAGATCAATGAACCATAAGCGAACAGCCACACCGGGCCGCCTTCATGCTGGGACATGGTGTCCTGCATCGAGCGCTGCAGTTGTTCGGGGGTGAGTTGCTGGCCGAAGTCGAGCGACGGTGGATAGGTTATTTGCCAGGATGAACTTTCAAGTGTCGACATGAGCTGCCGCCATTAATTCCTGTGAACTACAAAGTTACGCGTTCCACTGCGATTTATGCACAGCCTTCGCGGCTAAACCCGCTCCCACCCGGTTGTGTGAAAGGCCTGTGGGAGCGGGTTTACCCGCGAAGGCCCTGGTGCTTAACCTAAGGGATAAATCACTGCCGACTCAAGCCGGAATTAAGGATTTCATTAAAGCATCCGCCGAACGGAAACTAATAGACCGAGTATAGCGAAACTTATTACCCGCACCGGTAACAATCCTCGCCATATAATCAACAGGACAACACTTGGTTATTAAACCCGGCACGCCCTTGCAGCGTGCCGCGCTGTTTCAACCCCGTGGCGCGTAGGCGAACACGTCGGCACGCATGCGGTGGGCATCCATGCCTGCCTCGACCAAGGCATCGAGGGTGGCATAGACCATGTTCGGCGAGCCGCTGGCATAGACATGCACCTGGTTCAGGTCGCCGATATCCTCGCACACCGCCTCATGCAGCAGGCCGCAGCGCCCTTCCCAACCGCACAGATCGCTGACCACCTTGTGCA
Source organism: Pseudomonas xantholysinigenes (assembly GCF_014268885.2). NCBI lineage: Bacteria > Pseudomonadati > Pseudomonadota > Gammaproteobacteria > Pseudomonadales > Pseudomonadaceae > Pseudomonas > Pseudomonas xantholysinigenes. The sequence continues at coordinate 5,388,986 of NZ_CP077095.1, forward strand.
GGAACAGGTTGGGCAGGCGCTCCCACTCGTCCCAGTGCTCGATCTCGTAGAAGTCTTCAGGCCGGCGCACGCCCCAATACAGGTGCACCGGGTGCTTGAAGCCGCTGGCCCGGCAATGCTCGACCAGGCTGTGCATCTGTCCCATGCCGGTGCCCGCCGCGATCAGTACCAACGGGCCATCGGGCAGTTCGGCCAGGTGGGCGTCGCCAAACGGCAGCTCGACCCGGGCGATGCCGTTGCGCCGTAACTGCTCGATCAACTGCACCGCGCTGCTTTCGCGGGCCAGCACATGCAACTCGAGGTCGCGTCCGCCATGGGGCGCCGAAGCCAGGGAAAACGCGGCCTTGTCCATGCCCTCACGTTCGATCATCAGGTACTGCCCGGCATGATAGCGCGGCGGCTTGCCGGCCGGCGCGCGCAGGCGCACACGCCAGACGTCGCCACCAACCTCGACGCACTCGCTCACGGTACAGGCGAGCTTGCGCACCGGCAGCTCGCCCAAGGCCAGCACACCATCCCACAGCAACACGCAATCCTCCAACGGCTCGGCGATGCAGGTGAACAGTTCGCCATGATCACGGACCTGGCCTTCCTGGCGCACCCGGCCTTCGACCAGCAACGCGGCACACACATGGCAGTTGCCGTTGCGGCAGCTGCTTGGGCAGTCATAGCCCAGGCGCCGCGCGGCATCCAGAATCCTTTCACCCGGTTCGACCGCCAGTACCGCCCCGGAAGGCTGCAAGGTTACCTGCATCAATCTATTCCCAACTGGTCCCACAGCTCATCGATACGGCGGGTGACGGCCTCGTCCTTGACGATGACCCGGCCCCATTCGCGTGTAGTCTCGCCCGGCCACTTGTGGGTGGCGTCCAGGCCCATCTTCGACCCCAGGCCCGACACCGGCGACGCGAAGTCGAGGTAGTCGATCGGGGTATTGTCGATCATTACCGTATCACGCTTGGGGTCCATGCGCGTGGTGATGGCCCAGATCACATCGTTCCAGTCACGGGCGTTGATATCGTCGTCGGTGACGATAACGAACTTGGTGTACATGAACTGTCGCAGGAACGACCACACACCCAGCATCACGCGCTTGGCATGACCAGGATACTGCTTCTTCATGGTCACCACCGCCATGCGGTACGAGCAGCCTTCCGGCGGCAGGTAGAAGTCGGTGATCTCGGGGAACTGCTTCTGCAGGATCGGCACGAACACTTCGTTCAGCGCCACGCCGAGGATCGCCGGCTCATCCGGTGGCCGACCGGTGTAGGTGCTGTGGTAGATCGGCTTTTGCCGATGGGTGATGCGCTCGACGGTGAACACCGGGAAGCTGTCCACTTCGTTGTAGTAGCCGGTGTGGTCGCCGTATGGGCCTTCCGGGGCCATCTCGCCGGGGTGGATCACGCCTTCGAGGATGATCTCGGCGGTGGCCGGCACCTGCAGGTCGTTGCCACGGCATTTGACCAGTTCAGTGCGGTTGCCACGCAACAGGCCGGCGAAAGCATATTCGGAGAGCGTGTCCGGTACCGGGGTCACGGCGCCGAGGATGGTCGCCGGGTCCGCGCCCAGGGCCACGGCTACCGGGAACGGCTGGCCGGGGTGTTTCTCGCACCACTCGCGGTAGTCCAGCGCGCCGCCCCGGTGGCTCAGCCAGCGCATGATCACCTTGTTGCGGCCGATTACTTGCTGACGGTAGATGCCCAGGTTCTGGCGGTCCTTGTTCGGCCCGCGGGTGACGGTCAGGCCCCAGGTGATCAGCGGCGCCACGTCGCCCGGCCAGCAGTGCTGGATCGGCAACTGGCCCAGGTCGACATCGTCGCCTTCGACCACGATTTCCTGGCATACCGCGTCCTTGACCACCTTCGGCGCCATGGACACGACCTTCTTGAAGATCGGCAGCTTCGACCAGGCGTCCTTCAGGCCCTTCGGCGGCTCGGGCTCCTTGAGGAACGCCAGCAGCTTGCCGATCTCGCGCAGCTCTTCGGTGGACTCGGCCCCCATGCCCATGGCCACGCGCTCGGGCGTGCCGAACAGGTTGCCCAGCACCGGGATGTCGAAGCCAGTGGGTTTTTCGAACAGCAAGGCCGGGCCCTTGGCACGCAGGGTGCGGTCGCAGACTTCGGTCATTTCCAGTACAGGGGAGATGGGAACCTGGATGCGCTTGAGTTCACCGCGCTGTTCCAGGCCACGGATGAAGTCGCGTAGATCGCGATACTGCATGCAAGGGCCTCGTATGGGGCATGTCGGTCGGGGTGCAGAGTGTAGCGCCGTTCACGCCTTGTTTGGGGGCAAAAATGAACTGGGGCCGCTCCGCGCCCCTTCGCGGGTAAACCCGCTCCCACAGGTTTCGAGTGATCCCTGTGGGAGCGGGTTTACCCGCGAAGGGGCGCGGAGCGGCCCCAATTACTTCCTGGTCGCCAGCGCTTACTTGCGCTTCATCGACAGGAAGAACTCATCGTTGGTCTTGGTCTGCTTGAGCTTGTCGACCAGGAACTCGATGGCGGCGATCTCGTCCATCGGGTGCAGCAGCTTGCGCAGGATCCACATGCGCTGCAGTTCGTCGTCGGCGGTCAGCAGCTCTTCGCGGCGAGTACCGGACTTGTTGATGTTGATGGCCGGGAACACACGCTTCTCGGCGATGCGGCGGTCCAGCGGCAGCTCCATGTTGCCGGTACCCTTGAACTCTTCGTAGATCACTTCGTCCATCTTCGAGCCGGTCTCGACCAGCGCGGTGGCGATGATGGTCAGCGAACCGCCTTCCTCGATGTTACGGGCGGCACCGAAGAAGCGCTTGGGCTTTTCCAGGGCATGGGCATCGACACCACCGGTCAGCACCTTGCCGGAGCTCGGGATCACGGTGTTGTAGGCACGGGCCAGTCGGGTGATGGAGTCGAGCAGGATGACCACGTCCTTCTTGTGCTCGACCAGGCGCTTGGCCTTCTCGATGACCATCTCGGCGACCTGCACGTGGCGGGTCGGCGGCTCGTCGAAGGTCGAGGCGACCACTTCGCCGCGCACGGTGCGCTGCATTTCGGTCACTTCTTCCGGGCGCTCGTCGATCAGCAGGACGATCAGGTGGCACTCGGGGTTGTTGCGGGTAATGTTGGCCGCGATGTTCTGCAGCATGATGGTCTTACCGGCTTTCGGCGGGGCGACGATCAGGCCACGCTGGCCTTTGCCGATCGGGGCGCACAGGTCGATGACACGACCGGTGAGGTCTTCGGTGGAGCCGTTACCGGCTTCCATCTTCAGACGCTTGTTGGGGAACAGTGGCGTCAGGTTTTCGAACAGGATCTTGTTCTTCGCGTTTTCCGGACGGTCGAAGTTGATGGTGTCGACCTTCAGCAGCGCGAAGTAACGCTCGCCTTCTTTCGGTGGGCGGATCTTGCCGACGATGGTGTCGCCGGTGCGCAGGTTGAAGCGGCGGATCTGGCTGGGCGAAACGTAGATGTCGTCGGGGCCGGCCAGGTAGGAGGCATCCGCCGAACGCAGGAAACCGAAACCATCCTGGAGAATCTCCAGCACGCCGTCACCCGAGATCTCTTCGCCGCTTTTCGCATGCTTTTTCAGCAGGGCGAAAATCACGTCCTGTTTGCGCGAACGGGCCATGTTTTCGATGCCCATCTGTTCGGCCATTTCCAAAAGATCGGTAATCGGCTTTTGCTTGAGTTCTGTCAGGTTCATAAGGGGAGTGACGTAATCATGTAAGGAAGGGAAAAATTAAGCATGTGGCTTAATGAGGCCGCGCCGCTAGATGGCGACAGGATCGCGTACTGATTCGAATTAGGGATGCTTCGGCGACGGCGTGCAGAGGGCACTGGAGAAGCAGTGCGAGGCCGAATGTAACACTTGCTTTTTTCGACGTCTAGTGGTTTTGCCCATTGATTTCCGGGGCTATCCACCTGAATAGGCCTGGGCCTGGAGCCTGTCGCATAGCAAGGAAATTGCCTACAACAGATAAAGAAAAGCCCCGCATCTGCGGGGCTTTTCACATCACAGGTTGGCGTCGAGGAACGCCTTGAGCTGCGACTTGGACAGCGCGCCGACCTTGGTCGCCTCGACGTTGCCGTTCTTGAACAGCATCAGCGTCGGGATGCCACGCACGCCGTGCTTGGCTGGAGTCTGGTCGTTTTCGTCGATGTTCAGCTTGGCGACGGTCACCTTGCCCTGATATTCAGCGGCGATGTCGTCCAGTACCGGAGCGATCATCTTGCATGGGCCGCACCATTCAGCCCAGTAGTCGACCAGCACCGCGCCTTCCGCCTTGATTACGTCGGCTTCGAAGCTGGCGTCGGTGACATGTTTGATAAGATCGCTGCTCATGGATATCTCCAGGTCGTAAGCAAAAAAACGTTGCCCATCATAGCCGCACCCTCGTCCGACAGGAAGCCACAGACGATTGAGTGTATCTATAGTTGAGCAAGACGCCACGAATCGGAACGGTCATATCGCTGTCACAGGATTGCGATCACATTGCCATGCATCAAACCCCGGGATGACGCGCGTTGGCGTAACGCCACGATCGTGGCAGGATTGCCGGGTTAACGACCGAGAACTTGCAGATCATGCCGCAAACCACCGCGAAGAACCTGTCCCTGATCGCCGCCATCGACCTTGGCTCCAACAGTTTCCACATGGTCGTGGCCAAGGCCCATCACACGGAAATCCGCATTCTCGAAAGGCTCGGGGAGAAAGTGCAGCTGGCCGCCGGTATCGACGACGAGCGCAAGCTCAGCGAAGAAGCCATGCAGCGCGGGCTCGAATGCCTCAAGCGCTTCGCCCAGCTGATCAACGGCATGCCGCAAGGGTCGGTGCGCATCGTCGGCACCAACGCCCTGCGCGAAGCCCGCAACCGCAACGAATTCATCCAGCGCGCCGAGGCCATCCTCGGTCACCCGGTGGAGGTCATCTCCGGCCGTGAAGAGGCGCGCCTGATCTACCTGGGCGTCTCGCACACCCTGGCCGACACCCCCGGCAAGCGCCTGGTCGCCGACATCGGCGGCGGCAGCACCGAGTTCATCATCGGCCAGCGTTTCGAGCCTCTGCTGCGCGAAAGCCTGCAGATGGGCTGCGTGAGCTTCACCCAACGCTACTTCCGCGACGGCAAGATCACCCCGGCGCGCTACGCCCAGGCCTATACCGCCGCGCGCCTGGAGCTGATGAGCATCGAGAACGCCCTGCACCGCTTGACCTGGGACGAAGCCATCGGCTCGTCCGGGACCATCCGCGCCATCGCCGCGGCGATCAAGGCCATGGGCCAAGGCAGCGGCGAGGTCAACGCCGAGGGCCTGGCGGCGCTCAAGCGCAAGCTGTTCAAGCTCGGCGAGACCGACAAGATCGACTTCGAAGGGGTCAAGCCCGACCGGCGCACCATCTTCCCGGCCGGCCTGGCGATTCTCGAGGCGATCTTCGACGCCCTGGAGCTGGCGCGCATGGACCACTGCGACGGCGCCCTGCGCGAAGGCGTGCTGTTCGACCTGCTGGGCCGCCACCACCATGAAGACGTGCGCGAGCGCACCCTGAACTCACTGATGGAGCGTTATCACGTCGACCAGGGCCAGGCGGCACGGGTCGAGCGCAAGGCCCTGCATGCCTTCGACCAGGTGGCCAAGGCCTGGGACCTGGAATGCGGCAACTGGCGCGATCTGCTGGGATGGGCGGCAAAAGTGCATGAAGTGGGGCTGGATATTGCCCATTACCACTACCACAAGCACGGCGCCTACCTGATCGAGCACTCCGACCTGTCGGGGTTCTCCCGCGAGGACCAGCAAATGATGGCCCTGCTGGTGCGTGGCCACCGCCGCAACATCCCCAAGGACAAGTTCGCTGAGTTCGGCGACGAAGGCATCAAGTTGATCCGTCTATGCGTGCTGCTGCGTTTTGCCATCCTGTTCCACCACATCCGTGGCACCCAGCAGATGCCCAAGGTGGTGTTGCAGGCCGGCGACAACAGCCTGGAAGTGGTCTTCCCCGAGGGCTGGCTGGAGCAAAACCAGCTGACCCAGGCCGACTTCGCCAACGAGGCGGAGTGGCTGGCGCGGGTTGGGTTTGTGCTGAGCGTGCGCTGACGAGGTTCGGGGTCGCCGTTTGGCTTGAGGCTGCCTGGGGGCGCTTTGCGCCCCTTTCGCGACACAAGGCCGCTCCTACAGGAAACGCGCCGGCCTCAGGGCATGCACCACACCTGTGGGAGCGGGTTTACCCGCGAAGCAAGCAACGCGGTGCCTGGCACCGGCTGCGCCGGTGTTCGCGGCTGAAGCCGCTCCCACAGGGACCGCGCCGACCTCGGGGCATGCACTACACCTGTGTCGCGAAAGGGCCGCAAGGCGGCCCCCATATCGGTACTACCGCACGTTCAACACCGGGTTGCTCAGGCGCTCCAGCAGCGTCGCCTGGGCGCTGCGCGGGTTCTGGTTGCCCGTCGGCGTGCTGCGCACGTAGCGCCCGTCCGGCTGCAAGGTCCAGGCCTGGGTGTTGTCGGTGAGGTAACCCTCCAGCTCCTTCTTCACCCGCAGCAGCAGCTTCTTGCCTTCCACCGGGAAGCAGGTCTCCACACGCTTGTCGAGATTGCGCTCCATCCAGTCGGCGCTGGACAGGTAGATCTGCTCCTCGCCGCCATTGAGGAAGTAGAACACCCGGGTGTGCTCGAGGAAGCGGCCGATGATCGAACGCACGTGGATGTTGTGCGACACTCCCGGAATACCCGGGCGCAGGCAGCACATGCCGCGCACCACCAGGTCGATGCGCACGCCCGACTGGCTGGCCTTGTACAGCGCCTTGATGATCTTGGCGTCGGTCAGCGAGTTGAACTTGGCGATGATGTGCGCCGGCTTGCCTTCCAGGGCGAACTGGGTTTCCCGGGCGATCATGTCGAGCATGCCCTTCTTCAGGGTGAAGGGGGCGTGCAGCAGCTTCTTCATGCGCAGGGTCTTGCCCATGCCGATCAGCTGGCTGAACAGCTTGCCGACGTCCTCGGTGAGGGCGTCGTCGGAGGTCAGCAGGCTGTAGTCAGTGTACAGACGGGCGTTGCCGGCGTGGTAGTTGCCGGTGCCCAGGTGCGCGTAACGGACGATTTCGCCCTGTTCGCGACGCAGGATCAGCATCATCTTGGCGTGGGTCTTGAAGCCGACCACGCCGTAGATCACCACCGCGCCCGCAGCCTGCAAGCGGCTGGCCATCTGCAGGTTGGACTCTTCGTCGAAGCGCGCGCGCAGTTCGATCACCGCGGTGACCTCCTTGCCGTTACGCGCCGCGTCCACCAGGGCGTCGACAATCTCCGAGTTGGCGCCCGAGCGGTACAGGGTCTGGCGCACGGCAAGCACGTGCGGGTCCTTGGCGGCCTGGCGCAGCAGGTCGATCACCGGGGTGAACGACTCGAACGGGTGCATCAGCAGCACGTCCTGCTTGCCGATAACGCTGAAGATGTTGTCGGCGTTCTGCAGCAGCTTGGGGATCGCCGGGGTGAACGGTGTGTATTGCAGCTCCGGGTGGCTGTCGAGCCCGGTGATGCTGAACAGGCGGGTCAGGTTGACCGGACCGTTGACCTGGTACAGCTCACTCTCGCTCAGGCTGAACTGCTTGAGCAGGTAGTCCGACAGATGTTTCGGGCAGGTGTCGGCCACTTCGAGACGCACGGCATCACCGTAGCGGCGCGAGAACAGCTCGCCACGCAGGGCCCGGGCCAGGTCGTCGACCTCCTCGGAGTCCAGCGCCAGGTCGGCGTTGCGGGTCAGGCGGAACTGGTAGCAACCCTTGACCTTCATGCCCTGGAACAGGTCGTCGGCGTGGGCGTGGATCATCGACGAGAGGAACACATAGTTGTCGCCCGGGCCACCCACCTCCTCCGGCACACGAATCACCCGTGGCAGCAGGCGCGGCGCCGGGATGATCGCCAGGCCCGAGTCGCGGCCGAAGGCGTCGACGCCTTCGAGTTCGACGATGAAGTTGAGGCTCTTGTTCACCAGCAACGGGAACGGATGGGTCGGGTCGAGGCCGATCGGGGTAATGATCGGCGCGATTTCGTCGCGGAAGAACCGGCGCACCCAGGTCTTGAGCTTGGGCGTCCAGTAACGGCGGCGGATGAAGCGAATGGCGTGCTTTTCCAGCTCCGGCAGCAGCACGTCGTTGAGGATCGCGTACTGGCGGTCCACCTCCAGGTGCACCAGCTCGCTGATGCGTGCCAGCGCCTGGTGCGGCTGCAGGCCGTCGGCGCCGGCCTGCTCGCGGGCGAAGTTGATCTGTTTCTTCAGGCCCGCCACGCGGATTTCGAAGAACTCATCGAGGTTGCTGGAGAAGATCAGCAGGAACTTCAGGCGCTCAAGCAGCGGGTAGGACTCGTCCAGCGCCTGTTCCAGCACGCGGATATTGAACTGCAGCTGCGAGAGCTCGCGATGAATGTACAGGCTGCTGTCGTCCAGGCTCGGCACGGCGATCGCCGGCGCAGGCGCCGGTGCGGGCGCGGCGGGCTCTACCACCGGCTCCGGGGCGGCTGGCAGGTCGGGCGGGGTCTGTACCAGCTCTTCGGGCACGGCCTGGGCGTCCTTGATCTCGACAGGGGTTAGCACTTCGTTATTCATCTGACGTTCCTGGAGGGCGTTACTGCCCTCTCATCAATTGAGCGGCACGCACGGCGAAATAGGTCAGGATGCCATCAGCGCCTGCCCGTTTGAAAGCGGTGAGGGATTCGAGGATCACGGCCTCGCTGAGCCAGCCGTTCTGGATCGCCGCCATGTGCATGGCGTACTCGCCGCTGACCTGGTAGACGAAGGTCGGGACCTTGAACTCGGTCTTGACCCGGTGAACGATGTCCAGGTACGGCATGCCCGGCTTGACCATGACCATGTCGGCGCCTTCGGCAAGGTCGGTGGCCACTTCGTGCAGGGCCTCGTCGCTGTTGGCCGGATCCATCTGGTAGGAGGCCTTGTTGGCCTTGCCCAGGTTCAGCGCCGAGCCGACCGCGTCGCGGAACGGGCCGTAGTAGGCACTGGCGTACTTGGCCGAGTAGGCCATGATGCGCACGTTGACGTGGCCGGCCACTTCCAGGGCTTCGCGGATCGCGCCAAGGCGGCCGTCCATCATGTCCGACGGGGCCACCACCTGGGCGCCGGCCTCGGCGTGGGACAGGGCCTGGCGCACCAGGGCATCGACAGTGATGTCATTCTGGACATAGCCCTCTTCATCGAGGATGCCATCCTGGCCGTGGGTGGTGAACGGGTCCAGGGCCACGTCGGTGATCACCCCCAGTTCCGGGAAGCGCGCGCGCAGGGCACGGGTGGCGCGCTGGGCGATGCCATCCGGGTTCCAGGCTTCGGCGCCGTCGAGGGACTTCTTCTCGGTCGGGGTCACCGGGAACAGCGCCAGCGCCGGGATCCCCAGCTCCACCCAGCCTTGTGCGGCTTCGAGCAGCAAGTCGATCGACAGGCGCTCGACGCCTGGCATGGACGGCACCTCTTCGCGGCGATTCTCGCCGTCCAGCACGAATACCGGCAGGATCAGGTCATCGACGGTCAGGGTGTTCTCGCGAACCAGACGACGGGAGAATTCATCCCGGCGGTTGCGACGCAGACGGGTGGCAGGAAACAGACGATTGGCGGGGGTAAAGCTCACGGCAGACTCCTGAGCCCGCGCAGGCGGGCTAGCGCGACAGTTATAAGCGGCCATTATGACGCCTGTGTTACACCCTGAGGCAACCCTGCGACTTGTGGCCGCAGTCATTGTCTGTGTAGGAAATGTTCACGTCGAGACACATTTGGACACTTTCCCGAACGCGCCGTAAGGGGTAGGCTGCGCGTTCATTTCGCCAGCACGCCAGAAAATGCTTCAACAATTCCTGAACGATTTCGGCTACTTTGCCCTTTTTCTCGGCACGTTCTTCGAAGGCGAGACCATCCTGGTGCTCGCCGGATTTCTTGCGTTCCGCGAGTACATGGATATCAAGCTGGTGGTGCTGGTGGCCTTCTGCGGCAGCTACGCCGGCGACCAGCTGTGGTACTTCATGGGCCGCCGCCACGGGCGCAAGATCCTCGCCCGCAAGCCGCGCTGGCAGGCCATGGGTGACCGGGCGCTGGAACACATCCGCCGCCACCCCGACATCTGGGTGCTGAGCTTCCGCTTCGTCTACGGCCTGCGCACGGTGATGCCGGTGGCCATTGGCTTGTCCGGCTACCCGCCACGCCGCTACCTGCTGCTCAACGGCATTGGCGCCGCGGTGTGGGCCCTGGCCCTGGGCCTGGCCGCCTACCACTTTGGCGCAATCCTCGAAGGCATGCTGGGCAGCATCAAGAAATACGAGCTATGGGTGCTCGGCGGCCTGTTGGTGCTGGGCCTGCTGCTGTGGCTGCGCCGGCGTTTTCGCAACAGCCGCGCCGAGCGCCGCGCGGCGGCACAGGGCCAGGCCGCCGAGGCTGAGCAGGCTGTAGCCCAGGAGCAACAGCCAGAACACGGGCGTGACCAGCGCTAAGCCCAACGCGCCGGCCAGGTACAGGGCCGGCGCATTCGACACCAACCGCACCAGTTCCAGCCGCCGCGCCCAGGGCCGATCCTCCAGCGCCGCGCCAAGCACGAACAAGCCGAACGCCATCAGCGCCCAGCCCAGCACCAGGGCCGTGGGCGACAACCGCTCGGCCGCATCCATCAGGTAACTGCCCAACGCCACGTAGACCGCGAACTGCGCCGTCACGTACAGCTGCTGCACGCCGCCCAGCGGGATGGCGAACTTGTGGAAACGCGCCAGGTCCTGCTTGGGCTGAGGATCAGCCGCCGCCACGTCCGCCGGGCGCCAGCCGGTGGGCATGAACCAGATGCGCAGCTTGTCCCACCAGCTGCCGGCGCGACGGGCGTCGTGCCAGAGCTGGGCGTAGAACTGCACATTGGCCCACAGGGGGTTCCAGCTCGCCAGGGGCGTGGTCACGCCGAAGATCACCGGCTCGCGCTCGTCCTCTTCCTGGAAGGTGCCGAACAACCGATCCCAGATTATGAACACGCCACCGTAGTTGCGATCCAAGTACAGAGGATTCTGCGCATGGTGGACACGATGGTTGGATGGCGTGATGAACACCCACTCGAGCCAGCCCAGCTTGGGCACGTGGCGGGTGTGCACCCAGAACTGGTAAAGCAGGTTCAGCGAGGCCACGGTGATGAATACCACCGGCGGCACGCCCAGCAGCGCCAGCGGCAGGTAGAAGATCCACGAGAAGATAAAGCCGCTGCTGGTCTGGCGCAGGGCGGTGGTGAGGTTGTATTCCTCGCTCTGGTGGTGCACCGAATGCGCCGCCCACAGCACGTTGCGCTCGTGGCCGAGGCGATGCAGCCAGTAGTAGCACAGGTCGTAGAGCACGAAGGCGAACACCCAGGTCCACCAGGCGGCGGCGGGCAAGCGCAACAGCGCCAGGTGCTCCCAGGCCACGGCGTAGGTGACCAGCCCCACGCCTTTGGTCAGCAGGCCAGTGCTGGTGGACAGCGCACCAGTGCTCAGGCTGTTGATCGAATCGGCGAGCTGGTAATTGCGGCGCCCACGCGCGTAGTCGGCGATCAGCTCCACGGCGATCAGCACGAAGAAGAACGGCACGGCCAGCAGAATCAGGTCCATGAACGGCCACCTCCAAGGTTATCCAGGAAGATTAGGCCCGGCGAAAGGCAAATCCCATGGATACATCTGCCAAACTAGAAGACATTTAGCGCCTCGACACTGGAGTATTGAGCATGACGAAAAAAGTAGCGGTGATTCTGTCCGGATGCGGCGTGTACGACGGCGCTGAAATCCACGAAAGCGTGATCACCCTGCTGCGCCTCGACCAGCGCGGCGCCCAGGTGCAGTGCTTCGCGCCAAACATCGCGCAACTGCATGTGATCGACCACCTGACCGGTGAAGAAATGCCCGAGTCGCGCAATGTGCTGGTGGAATCGGCGCGCATCGCCCGGGGCGAGGTGAAGGACATTCGCGAAGCCAAGGCCGAGGACTTCGACGCGCTGATCGTGCCCGGCGGCTTCGGCGCGGCGAAGAACCTGTCCAACTTTGCCGTCGAAGGCGCCAACTGCACCCTGAACCCGGATGTACTGGCCCTGGCCGAGGCCTTTGCCGATGCCTGCAAGCCGGTCGGCCTGATCTGCATCTCGCCTGCGCTGGCGGCGAAGATCTACGGGCCGGGCGTGGTCTGCACCATCGGCAAGGATGCCGGCACCGCGGCGGCCGTGGTGAAAATGGGTGGCACCCATGAAGAATGTGATGTGCACGACATCGTCGAGGATGTGCAACGCAAGCTGGTGACCACTCCGGCATACATGGAGGCCAAGTCGATCAGTGAGGCGGCAGGCGGGATCTACAAGCTGGTGGACCGGGTGCTGGAGCTGACCCACGAGAACGACTGATAAACGCTGGTGCAGGGACAACTGTCTTGTGCTGCCCGTACCGGCCTCATCGCCGGCAAGCCGGCTCCTACAGGTAAAGCGCAGGCCCATGACTGCTGCGGTCCCTGTAGGAGCGGCCTTGTGTCGCGATGGGCTGCGTAGCGGCCCCGGCGATTTTGCATGATGCCGAGATCCTGGGGCCGCTACGCGCCCCATCGCGACACAAGGCCGCTCCTACAGGCTAGGCGAATACTTCCGGGATAGCGTCAGCCTTTGGACAGGCGGGTGAGGATCCGGTCCAGCGCATTGGCAAACGCTTGCTTCTCACGCTCGCCATAAGGCGCCTGGCCACCGCCGACCTGGCCCTGCTCGCGCAGCTCGGTGAACAGGTTGCGCACCGCCAGGCGCTCGCCCATGTTGCGCTCGTCGAACTCGCGACCACGCGGGTCCAGCGCCGCCACGCCCTTCTTGATCAGGCGATCGGCCAACGGCACGTCGCTGCAGATCACCAGCTCGCCAGGCACGGCGTTGTCCACCAGGTAGTCATCAGCCGCATCCATGCCGCTGGGTACCACGATCAGCCGCACGCAGGCGAACGCCGGCTTGATCTGCGGCTGACCGGCGACCATCACCACCTCCAGCTTGCGCTTGAGGGCGAACTTGACGATCAGGTCCTTGGCCGCCTTGGGGCAGGCGTCGGCATCGATCCATACACGCATGGTTTTTTTCCTGGGTTTGGCGGATGGCCATTGTCGCAGGTTCGGCTCTTTCGCGGGTAAATCGGGGCGCCGAACCACCGCTCTCAGTTGGCCGCCGCGCGGCGTTTCTCGGCCAGGCGGCTGCGCCCGTAGAGGAACAGGATCGCCAGCAACGCCAGCGCCTGCGCGCTCAACGAATAAGCATCGGCATGGATCCCCAGCCAATCGAACTCGAAGAACGCCACCGGCCGCGTGCCCAGCACGCCGGCCTCCTGCAGCGCCTTGACGCCATGCCCGGCGAACACCACCGACAACGCGCACAGCAGCGCCGCGTTGATGCTGAAGAACAGCGACAGCGGCAACTTGGCCGAGCCGCGCAGGATCACCCAGGCCAGGCCCACCAGCAGCACCAGCGCCGTGGCGCCACCGGCCAGCACCGCCTGGTGTCCGGCCGGCCCGGCCTGCAGCCACAGGGTTTCGTAGAACAGGATCACCTCGAACAGCTCGCGGTACACCGAGAAGAACGCCAGCACGGCAAAGCCGAAGCGCCCACCACCGCTGACCAGGCTGCTCTTGATGTAGTCCTGCCAGGCCGCGGCGTGGCGGCGGTCGTGCATCCACACCCCCAGCCACAACACCATCACCGCGGCGAACAGCGCGGTGCAACCCTCGAGCAGTTCGCGCTGGGCGCCGCCCACATCGATCACATAGGCCGCCAGCGCCCAGGTGGCGAAACCGGCCACCAGCGCCAGGCCCCAGCCGATGTTGACGCTGCGCACCGCCGACTGCTGCCCGGTATTGCGCAGGAACGCGAGGATCGCCGCCAGCACCAGGATCGCCTCGAGGCCCTCGCGCAGCAGGATCAGCAGGCCGGAAATGTAGCTCAGCGACCAGCTCAGGCCGTCACTGCCCAGCAGCTTGGCAGCCGCGTCCAGCTTGGCCTTGGCCTCGGCCAGGCGCTGTTCGGCCTGGGCCACCGGCAGGCCGTCCTGCAACGACTGGCGGTAGGCCATCAAGGTTTTTTCAGTGTCCTTGCGGGCCTGGGTGTCGATGTTGTCGAGCGAGCTTTCCACCAGCTCGAAGCCTTCCAGGTAGGCCGCCACCGACAAGTCATAGGCCTGGTCGTGGTCGCCGGCGCGATAGGCCGCCAGGCTCTTGTCCAGGGTGCTGGCGGTGTATTCGAGCAACTGCGCCGGGCCACGCTTGGCCTGCGGCGGCTGCGCGCGCTGGGCGCGGAACGCGGCCACGGCTCCGGCGCCTTCGCTTGCGGCAACCTCGGCCGGGGTCTGGCGGGCCAGGTCAGCGAGGTTCCAGGCCTTGTCGCTTTTGGCGGCCTGCGGATCGGCGGTGAAGCTGGCGATGTAGGCCGCCACGTCCCAGCGCTGACGCTCGTCGAGCTGGTCGGCGAACGAGGGCATTTCGGTGCCTTCGATGCCCAGGCCCAAGGTGTTGTACAGGTCGAACAGGCTCAGGTGATCGAGGCGCTCGACGCTGCGCAGGTTGGCCGGCGGCGGCTCAAGGCCGGTACCGGCCGGGCCGTCGCCCAGGCCACTGTCGCCGTGGCAGATGGCGCAGTTCTGCGCGTACAGCGAGGCGCCACGGGCCGGGTCGGGGGTGATCACCGGGGCCTGGCTGACCTCGTAGGCCACCGCCAGGCGGGCGCCCAGCTGGCGTGCCTGACGCGCCACCCCGGCACCGTCCTGGCGCTGGTCGATGGCCTGGCGCAGGTCTTTCACGCCCTGCTCCAGCGCGCCCCGTTCGGGATTGTCCGGCAGGCCCTTGATCAGCTCGGCGAGCACGCCGCTGAACTCCTGCTGCTCGCGGTATTCGCCGTCATCCACCACCTTGCCGTCGCGCACGGTAGGTGGGTAGTCGGCACCGATGTAGTCCAGCAAGTGCAGGGCCTTGGTCGCATCGGCAGGGGCTTCGGCCAGCGCCAGGACGCTGCACAGCGCCAACACCGGACCGAGCACCAGGGCAAGCAGACGGGAACGGGAAATCATGGCCAATCTCGAGGTAAATACGAAAGAGAACATTGTTCACTTCCACTCTGCATCGCTCAAGGCTCAGGGGCAGATTTCATGAAAAATCCCGTGACAATTTGCCGAAAGGCCACTTCGAGCAGGCTTTTTCGACTGCTGGCAAACCTGCGGAAGTTGCGAAGCATTTCGCCATCATGGCGCTACTACTTTGGGTATAATCCCGCGCCGCCGTAATAGCCATTAGCAATCAAGGCGCCTCCATCGAGAGGTTCTGGCGATAAACAGAGGGATCTGCCGCCCCCGCCCGCGCGGCTCATTTGTTTCAGGGAAAGAAGAAGTCCGATGGTATCCCGCGCTTTGACCCTGGCGACCCTGTTCGCCGCCGTGCAGCTCACCGGCTGCTCGGTCTTCCGCAGCTACGACAGTGAATTGCAGGAGACCAACCAGCAGTTGGCCGCCGGCAATGTCGATGCCGCCCTCGCCTTGCTGGAAAGCCACAACAAGGGCGAGCAGAAAGACCTGCTCTACTACTTCGAAAAAGGCGAACTGCTGCGCTCCAAGGGTGACCTCAAGGGCAGCCAGGATGCCTGGCGCTCGGCCGACAGCGTGGTGTTCCAATGGGAAGAGTCGGTCAAGCTCGACACCGACAAGTACCTCAGCCAGTTCGGCAGCTACCTGGTCAACGACAAGGTCCGTCGCTACGAAGGCTACGACTACGAAAAAGTCATGCTGACCACGCAGATGGCCCTGAACCTGCTGGCGCAGAACGATTTCGACGGTGCCCGCACCGAGATCAAGAAAACCCACGAACGCGAGGCGATCATCGCCGAGCTGCGCGACAAGGAATACCTCAAGCGCGAGGAAGACGCCGAGAAGGAAGGCATCAAGACCGAGTACAAGGATTTGCAGGGCTACCCGGTCGCCAGCCTCGACGCGCCGGAAGTGGTCAACCTGAAGAACAGCTACCAGAGCGCCTTCAGCCACTACCTGTCCGGCTTCGTCTATGAGGCCCTGGGCGAAAAAGGCCTGGCCGCGCCGGGCTACCGCAAGGCCGCCGAACTGCGCCCGAACACGCCGCTGCTGGAGCAGGCCCTGCTCGACCTGGACAAGAACAGCGCCAAGGCCGGTGAAAGCGACGTGCTGATCGTGGTGCAGAGCGGCCTGGCCCCGGCCCGCGACTCGATCCGCATCCCCCTGCCGCTGCCGATCGAGGACAACCTGGTGATCACCCCGCTGTCGTTCCCGATCATGCGCGAGGACACCTCCACCGCCCCCCTGGGCGCGATCAACCTCGACGACCAGGCCTTGGCCCTGACCGCGCTCAACAGCACCAGCGCCATGTCGCGCCGCGCCCTGCGCGACGACATGCCGGGCATCATCCTGCGCACCAGCGTGCGCGCCATCAGCCGCGGCGTGGCGCAGAAGAACCTGAACAAGACCAACCCCATGGCCGGCCTGGTGGTCGGCATCGCCTCCACCGTGCTCGAAGGCGCCGATACCCGCACCTGGCGCACCCTGCCCGACCAGACCCAGGTGGCGCGGGTACGCCTCAAGCCCGGCGAGCATCGCCTGAACCTGCCGTCGAGCCTCGGCGGCACCCAGGTCAAGGTGAAGATCGACCGGCCCTACCAGGTAGTGAACCTGCGTGTGCTCGGCAACCGTGTATTCGCCGGCGGCCCGGCCGTCGAAGTCGCCCCGCAGGCCCCGGCGCAAGCCGTCGCCAGCCTCAAGTAAGCAAAGGATCGAACATGCGCAAAACATGCCTCGCCCTGGCCGCCGTCGCCCTGCTGGCCGGCTGTGCCACCCCGCCACCCGCGCCCGGCAGCGCCGCCAGCAAGGTGGTGACCATGGGCCAGCTCGATGACATCAAGATCGGCCAGATGCGCGTCGCCCGCGAGAACGGTTTCCTCACCGTCAACGTGGCGCTGAACAACACCAGCCGCGGCAACCAGACGCTCTACTACCGCTTCGCCTGGCTAGGCGACGACGGTTTCCCGGTGGCCGACGAAGAAAGCTGGAAGGCCCTGCCGCTGTACGGCAAGCAGGCCAAGTTCCTGCCCGCCATCGCCCCAACCCCTGCCGCCCGCGACTTCCGCCTCGAAGTCCACACCCGGTAACCCCTTTCAGGAGCACGTTTCATGTTTGCACGCCTTTCCCTCGCCGCCATCGCCATTGCCCTGGTCAGCGGCTGCAGCACCCCGTCGCCGGTCCTCGGCGGCAAGAACATCAGCTACGGCGACAGCAAGGCCGTCGAGCTGGTCACCAACGAGTTCGGCTCCACCGACCTGCAGATGATCGCCGAGAGCATGACCCGCTCCCTGGCCCAGTCCGGCGTGCTGCACGGCCGTCCGGTGGTGCAGGTGTACGACGTGAAGAACAAGACCAGCGAGTACATCGATACCCGCGAGATCACCACCTCGATCAAGACCCAGCTGATGAAGTCCGGCGTGGCGCGCTTCGCCAGTGACAACACCGACATGCAGAGCCAAGTCGACCAGCTCAAGCTGCAGAACCAGAGCGGCCTGTACAAGAAGAAGACCGTGGCCAAGACCGGCAACATGATCGCCGCCAAGTACCGCCTGGAAGGCTCGATCAGCTCCATCGTCAAGCGCAGCAGCGACTACAAGGACGTGTTCTACAAGTTCAGCCTGCAACTGGTCGACGTCGAAAGCGGCCTGGCCGAGTGGATGGACGAAAAAGAAATCCGCAAGACCACGGAGCGCTGATCGATGCGTGCATGGATGGCAATCATTGGCCTGGCCTGCGCCTTCGGTGCGCAGGCGGCCCCCAAGGTGGCGGTGACCGACCTGGCCTACCAGGCGCAGGTGGAGGAATACATCCACACCGTCAACGCCCAGAGCAGCGGCCAGGCCGGCATGTACCACGCCAGCGGGCAGTCGAGCTACAGCGAGTACGAGAGCCTCAACAGCTACATCGAGCAGACCGAACTGCGCAAGTTCGGCGGTGACATCAAGGGCGAGCTCCTCAAGACCGGCATGTTCCAGCTGGTCCAGGGCCGCCCGTATACCGCCGACTCGAAGGAAGACGTGTACGACGTGATCCGCCGTATCAAGAACGGCGCGTTCAAGGGCGCCGACTACGTGCTGTTCGGCACCCTGTCGGACATCGACTTCCAGCAGGACATCAACTCGCTGGACCACACCGACAGCTACTCGGCGGTGCTGGGCCTGACCGTGGTCGCCGACTTCAGCCTGATCAACACCCGCACCTACGAGATCACCTCGGCGTTCACCGCCATGGGTGAAGGGCAGGACACCAAGCTGGTGAAGGGCCAGGACCGCCGCGTGACGTTGAACCGTCCGCGGGTGGTGCGGGAGGTGTCGAAGGCGCTGGGCGAGGATGTGGCGCAGCAGCTGGCCGAGCAACTGGGTGGCTCGCTGCCTGGGCAACCAAAAGCGCCGCGTGGTCGCGACAACCTGCCGCCGGATGAACCTGCGCGGGTGCTGAACTAGCCCCCCTGAGCCACACGCAATCCCTGTAGATACCGTCTTGACCCTCACCCCGCAAGAGGGATTTTGGGGTCAAACGGTATCCCCGACTTCACCACCCCGTAAACCAGGTGCAGCAGCTTGCGCATCGCCGCGCAGACGATCTGTTTGTAAGCTTTGTGCCGGCTGCTCAACCGCTCTGCCAGTTCCTTCACAACAGGGTTATGTCTGATTGAGACAGTGCCTGACATCCACAAGCCTGCACGCAGCCTTGAGGCGCCTGTACGCGAAATAGTGCTCTTACCTATGAACTCTCCCGATTGCTGCACCACTGGGTTTAAGCCTGAAAACGCGACAATCGCAGAAGGGCTTTGGTATTTCAGTGGATCGCCCAGTTCGGCGAGCAGCAACGTAGCAGTGGTGTCACCCAAACCATCAATCGAGGTAATCAGCTCACGTCGCTTGCGCAGGTCTGGATCATCATCGATCGTCTGCTCGATGGCCTTCCTGGTCTTTTCCAGCTCTTCGTTGATGTGCCCGATTACGTCTTGAATCGACTGCTGTACCGCATCTAGTGCGACATCCAAACGATTCTGCTCCATCTGGCGCATTTCCTTGAGGTCGTCCAGTCGCCGCACCAGAGCACGCAAGCGGCGCTGCGCAGGGGGCTCAGGCTCCCACTGGCGAAGCGAGACAGCCTTTTGTTGGCCATAGGCAGCAATGACTTTGGCGTCAGCCTTATCTGTTTTGACGCGCCGAAGCTCCACGTCAGCGAATTTCGCAATCACCGCCGGGTTCAGAATGCACACCCGATAACCTTGGTTGTGACAGTGCTCGGCCAGCGCTTCGTGATAGATGCCTGTAGCCTCCATAACAATCCAGGCGCCTGGTTCAGCATGGCGCTCAAGCCAGTCGCTAAACTGCCTGAACCCTCCAGGATCATTGGACAGCTTGGCTTTGGTGCGCATCTTGCCATTGGGGAGCGGGATGGCAATGTCGAAAGATTTTTTGGCGACATCAACGCCAACAAAGACGGACATGATCTCCTCCTTCAAACTACGAAAGTCGATCACCCTACACTCAGTTCAACCTTGTTAATGCGTGCTCACGCCGGGGGCGGGCACTAGATACCGTTCGAACTCGTCGAGTGGGGTTGGAAGACCAGAGCGTTATCTACAGTGCGGGCTTGATGCCCTTGGAGCGGCTCTGCTTCAAGGCCTTCCCTCGATGATCAGTCGAGAACTTTCGCCTCTAGGGAGGCGAAAGTCGAGATACAAGGAGCGGCCTTGTGCCGCTATGGGCTGCGTAGCGGCTCCGGCAATTTTGCATGATGCCGAGATCCTGGGGCCGCTACGCGCCCCATCGCGGCACAAGGCCGCTCCTACAGGGGTCTGTATTCGCAGCCATCAAGGCCTGGCGCTGTTCTTCCAGCCGCCCCCCAAGGCCAGGAACACCCCGATCTGCCCCATCGCCACCTGGCTGTTGGCCGCCGCCAGTTGCGCGCGGACATCGGTGTAGGTACGGGTCGCCTGCAAGTCCGCCAGGAACGACTCGCGCCCGACCTGGTAGCGCAGGTGGGTCTGGTCCGCCGACTCTTTCGCCGAACGCTCGGCATCGGCCAGCGCATCACGCCGGTCCAGCAGCGCGCTGTACTGCGCCAGGCGGGTCTGGGTCTCGCGAATGGCGTTGAGCACCACCCCGTCGAAATGCGCCAGCGCCGCCTGGGTCGAGGCCTCGGCCATGCGAATGCGCGCGCGGGTGCCGTTGGTGGGGATGTTCCAGCTGATCTGCGGGCCGAAGCCCCAGCGATTGGTCGAAGGATCGCCAAGATTCTTGGCCAGGCCAATGGTGCCGATCTGCGCGCCGATGCTGATATCCGGATACAACGCGCCAGTGGCTACGCCGATGGTCGCGGTGGCGGCGGCCAGCTGGCGTTCGGCCTGGCGCACATCAGGGCGGCGCTTGAGCAGCGCGGCGCCGTCACCGATCGGGATCAGCTGCGCCAATTGTGGCAGCTCGGCGCAGTCGGCGGTGCCCGCCGGCAGTTGCTCGACCGGCTTGGCCAGCAGCGCGGCCAAGGTATACAAGCCGGCCTCGCGCTCTGCCTTGAAGCGCGGCAGCTCGGCACGCAGCGACTTGAACTGGGTCTGCGAACGGGTCACCTGGGTCTCGTCGCCACGGCCGGCGTCGCGCAGGCGTTGGGTCAGCTGCACGCTCTGCTGCTGCAAGTCCAGCGACTCATGGGCGATATGGTATTCCTCGTTGGCCGAGCATACCTGGGTATAGGCCTTGACCACGTCGGCCACCAGGGTGATGCGTGCGGTGTCGGCCGCGGCCTGCACCGCGTCGGCGTTGGCCTTGGCGGCCTCGGTGCCACGCTTGAAAGTGCCCCACAGGTCGAACTGGTAGCTGGCGCTGACAATGGCCTCACCGATGTTGCCCACCGGCACCTTCTCTGGCAGCAGGAAGGCTTCGCCGGACTCCTGCAGGCGCTGGGCGGCCAGCTTGACGCCACCGTTGAAGCCGCCTTGCGACTCGGCCACTTCCACCTGGGCACGGGCCTTGGCGATGTTGGCGGCGGCCACGCGCAGTTCGGTGTTGGCGCTCAGCGCCTGGCGCACCAGCTCGTTGAGCCGTTGATCCTGGTACAGCTGCCACCAGTCCTCGGGCACCGGCGCCGACACCACGCTGTCGGCGTCCTGGCGCAGCGGGCCATTGAGGTCATCACGCTGCACCGCGGCGTCCTTGGGCAGCTGGTAGTCGGGGCCAACCATCATGCAGGCGCCGAGGGACAGGCACAGCCCCGCCAGGATCAGCTGTTTCATGGACGTTGCCCCTCGATGATCGACACCGTGGCGGTACGCCCGGCGATCATGCGGAAGTCTTCCGGCACTTCATCGAAGGCGATGCGCACGGGGATGCGCTGGGCCAGGCGCACCCAGCTGAACGCCGGGTTGACGTTGGGCAGCAGGTTGGCGCCGCTGCTGCGGTCACGGTCCTCGATGCCGGCGGCCAGGCTCTGCACGCGGCCGCGCAGGCGGGTGGTGTCGCCCATCACGCGGATGTCCACGGCATCGCCGATATGGATGCCGCCGAGCTTGGTCTCCTCGAAGTAGCCATCGACGTGGTACGAGGCACTGTCGACCACCGACAGCACCGGTCGCCCGGCGCTGACGAACTCGTGGGCACGCGGGGCGCGGTCGTTGAGGTAGCCGTCCACCGGGCTGCGCACCACCGAACGGTCGAGGTTGAGCTGGGCCACATCCACCTGCACCTGGGCCTCGTTGACCGCCGAGCGGGCGCGGGCCTCGCGGGACTGGCTCTCTTCCAGCTGCTCGGCCGCCACCAGGTTGCCTAACTTGCGGTTGCGCTGCGCCTCGCGGGAGGCCTGAGCCAGGGTTTCCTGGCGCTCGGCCAGGGTCGCCTTGGCCTGGCGCAGGGCCAGGGTGAAGCGGTCCTGGTCGATGGTGAACAGCACGTCGCCGCGCTTGATGGTCTGGTTGTCGCGCACCTCGACCTGCTGGATCAACCCCGACACATCGGGGGCGATCTGGATCACATCGGCGCGGATATGACCGTCACGGGTCCAGGGGGCGAACATGTAGTACACGACCATCTGCCACACGAGCACGGCGGCGAACGTCACTACCAGCAAGGTCAGGACCACACGGCCCAGGGTCAGCAAAGGTTTTTTCATGGCAGCATCAGGCTTCGGCAAAAGTGGTCCACCGCGCCAAGCAGCACGGCATACAGGGCAACGTTGAACAACGCCCGGTGCCAGACCAGGCGGTAGAAGTGCAGGCGCACCAGCACCGCGTGCACCCCAAGAAACAACAGGTAGGTGCCAAACATCATCACCAGCAGCGTGGGCAGGAACACCCCGCTGATATCCAGTTCACCGATCACAGGGGCGCTCCGTCGAGGCCGGGGGGCAGTTGCGTTTGTTCGGCAGGCTCGAGCATCACTTCCACGCCCGGCAACAACGCCAGACGCAGGCCGCTCAAGGCATGCAGCAAGTGGGTGCGGGCATCGCCGCGCTCATACAGCTCGTCCAGGTTCAGCGCCAGGCGCGCACGCTCCATGTTGCGCAACAGCGCCGCCGGAGCATGCAGGCGCTCGCCGGCACGCAGGCAGGCGGCGTAGTGGCCGCCGGCGTCCTCGATCACGGTCTGCAGGCGCTCGCGGGCTTGCTGGCCGGCACGCGGCAGGTAGGCCAGCAGGTCGAGCAGGTTCAAGCCCACGCGCAGGTCGCGCAACGCCACGCCGCTGTCCTGGCCGGTCTGCGACAGCCGCGGCAGGTGCTGCATCAGGCGATCGAGCAACTGCACGCCGACCTGACGGTGCTCGGCCAGGGTCGCAGGCTCGGTCATCTCGACGATGTCGCGCCAGACGAAGCGGGTCATGCGCTTGGCCGCCAGCTCGACACCGAACGGGCGCACCACCAGGGTCCAGATGAAGGCGAACAGCAACCCCACCGGCCCCGCCAGGTTGGCATTGATGAAGGTGAAGAAGTCGGCGTCGTAGGCACCCTGAATGCTGATGAAGGTCGAGGTGTTGACGATGGTCAGCAAGGTGCCGAGGTAGAAGCGCGGCTGTACCGTCAGGGTGCCGACACAGATGAACGGCACGGCGAAGGCCAGCACCAGCATCGGGAAATCGTGCAGGTTGGGCAGCACCAGGAACAGGTACAGGCTGGAGAAGATCACCGACATCAAGGTCCAGAAGAAGAACCGGTAGATCTGTGGCGCGGGGTCATCCATGGCGGCGAAGAAGCTGCACGACACCGCGGCGAGAATCACCGCGCTGGCGCCGTCGTTCCAGCCCAGGCCAATCCACAGGCCGCAGGCAACGACGATGGCAGTGACAGTGGAAAACACCGAGTACAGCATCAGGCCACGGTCGAAGAACGGCGTCAGCCGGCCCAGGCGCCAGTGGCGATACACCGCGCGCCAGGGCGTGGCGTCGTCCTGGCGCAGGGCGTGCTGCAAGGTGCAGCAGTCCTGCCACAGGTCGACCCATTCGGTCAGCCGGTACAGGGCGTTGGACATCAACAGCTGGTCGCGCTGATCGAGCGCGGCGGCGCTGGGCTGGAGGCGGTCGATCTGCTCGTGCAGGGCGGTCCAGCGTGCCACCGAGGCGCTGTCGGCAGTGCCCTTGAGCCATTCACGGGCCTGCCCGAGCACTGGCTGCAACAGGGCGAACTGCGCCGGCGCGCGGTTTTCCAGGGCCACCAGGGCGTCGTCCAGGGCGTCGATCACCGGTAGTAGGTGGATCATCCGCCCACGCAGTTCGCGGGCATTCTTCAGCGTATGCGGGCCGGCACCTTCATGGCTGAGCTGGCCGATCATCGGTTCCAGCGTGTTGAAGGTGGCGACCATCGCCCCGCGCATGCCGCCAACCTTCTCGGCGCTGGCTTCACGGGCAAGGTAAGTATCGCTGTAGCGGATCGCCTCGGCGAACCAGTTGCTGGCCGAGCCCAGCACCACCGGCGCCAGCCGCCGTGGCCAGAACACCGCGCCGACCACCGCCGCGCAGACGATCCCCAGGCAGATTTCCTGGGCCCGGGAAGAGGCCACATCGAACACCGCCAGCGGATTGTCGACCACGGCCAGGGCGATCATCGGCAAGGTGTAGCCGGCCAGCATCAGCACGTAGTTGTTGGCGGTGCGCAGGTTCAGCGAGAGGAACAGCAAGGTGCCGGTCCACAAGGCAATGGCGATGCTCAGCAGCAACGGCGACTGCACCAGCGGCGGGACCAGGAGAATGGCGCCGCCGGCCCCGAGCAAGGTGCCAAGGGCGCGATACAAGGCCTTGGAGGTGGTCGGGCCGAGGAACGGGCTGGAGACGATGTATACCGTGGCCATGGCCCAATACGGACGCGGCAGTTGCATCAGCAGGGCGATGTACAGGGCGATCATCGAGGCGGCGAAGGTGCGCACGCCGTAGAACCAGTCGCGCGCCGGTGGCACCGAACTGAAGAAACCATTCATGCCGGATGCCCCGCCTGTTCGAAGGCGTGGATCACCCGCAGGGTGGCTTCCAGGTCGGCCTGGTCGATACCGGCGAGCACTTCGCGGCGCAGGCGCACCAGTTCACCCTCGATCGACTCGGCCAGAGCCCGCCCTTCGCGGGTCAGGCTCAGGGCCTTGGCCCGGCGGTCCAGCGGATCTTCACTGCGGCAGACCAGCCCGGCCTTGCACAGCTGATCGAGCAGGCGCACCAGCGACGGGCTTTCCAGACCGGCGGCGTGGGCCACGGCGACCTGATGCACGCCATCGCCCAGGCGCACGATCATCAGCAGCGGCACGGCGCAGGCTTCGGAAATGCCATAGCCGGTCAGGGCGCCCTGGCACAGGCGACGCCAATGCCGGGCGGCCACGACCATGCCGCTGCTGATCTTCAGGTGCAGTGCGTCTAGGGACATGTGAGAACCGAGGATATTCATAGTTTGCTAACTATCAATATACGCCCTGCCCTCCCCCTGTCGTCAACCGTGGGCGACAAGAGGGGGAGATGAAAGGTTGTTCATCAAGCCGTGCGCGAACTGTGTAGGAGCGGCCTTGTGCCGCGAAAGGGCCGCGAAGCGGCCCCAGCGATTTCAGGTTAATGCGCGAACACGGGGGCGCTTCGCACCCCTTTCGCGGCACAAGGCCGCTCAGGGAACGCATCGCACCTTGCCTCACGGCTGGATCTGGTCTTCCAGCTTCATGGTCAACGCCAGCTTACTGCCCAGCTTGATGGCCTGGTCACGCCAGCCCAGGTAACGTGCCGCGTCGCGGCTGCTGAAGTACACCGCCAGTTCCTCGGCGGCATGCATCACCCCGGTCGCCGCCGCCAGCTCCAGCCAGTACAACCCAGCCCGGGCATCCGCCTCCACGTTCACACCGTGCAGCAAGCGATAGCCCACCTCGAAACGGCAGCGTTTCTCACCACGCTGGGCGCCACGCAGGAACCACTGGTAGGCCTCGAGCGCATCGACCTGCCACACCTGGTCGCCGTCGCAGACCTCTTCCTCGTACAGGTCGCCCAAGGCCGCGGCGGCATGCACCATGCCGCGCTCGAAGGCGTGCCGGTAGTACTCCGCAGCGTTGGCGTAGGACACGTCCACGCCCTTGCCGAAATAGTGCTGCTGACCAAGGTTGAACCACGCCGCGGCATTGCCCTGCAACGCAGCCATGCGCAGCAGGTGCCCGGCCAGCGAAGTATCACCCCGCCAGTACTTGCCGTTGAGCCAGATCCAGCCCAGGTCGTTGAGCGCCGCCACGTTGCCCAGCAGCGCCTGGCGACACAGGTCGTGATAGACCGCCTGCAGGTCGACCGCTTCGTCCAGGCGATCGATCAGGCCGAAGCGCTCGCCGGGCAAAGCCTGCTGGCTGGGCATGCCGACCCCGGCGAACAGCCGGTGACGCTGGCCCGGGCGCGCCGGCGCCGGGACGATCCGCTCGGGAAGCAGCCGGGCGAGCAGCGAATGGATATTGCTGGCGGCAGACATGTTCATCCTCATTGAACGACCCACAGCTCCAACCTCCACTGTGTTGAGGCGTGATTCTGCGCGATGGCACGACAAAACCTGTCGCGAACGATTCAAAGCCAGGCAACCAATTGCTGCTTCCTTGATCTGAGCAGGGCTGTGGCCAATTGCCATGCCTCGCCCGTGCCGCCATCCTATGCCGGCAAGCCTAGACAAGGACGTTCCCTTTTGCCGTTCGCCACCACCCGCGCCACCCTCAGTCGACAATGGGCGTTGCTGCGCCAGTTGCCCAGTCGTTCCCCCGGGATCACCAGTGCCGAACTGGTGTGGCGCCTGCGTGACGTGGGCTTCAGCGTCAGCAAGCGCACGGTCGAGCGCGACCTCAATGAGCTGTCGTTGATCTTTCCGCTGGAGCGCAACGACAAGAGCATTCCGTTCGGCTGGCACTGGTCGGCCAATGCGGGCAGCGAATTGCGCGGCAACTTCGACCTGCAAGGCTATCTGCGTGGCGATACGTTGCAGCCGGGGCAGGAAGACGGCCTCGAGCTGCAGGCGTGGGTCAGCGATCTGCTCGCGCGGCGCCTGCGCGAAGCGCCGCTGACCGGCGACATGCAACTGACGGCGCTGGAGCAAGGCCACCGGCTGCGCGCGACCGTGGCCGATGGCTGGCCGTTGCGCTGGTGGCTGCTGAGCCAGGGGGATGGCCTGGTGGTAGAAGCGCCGCAGGCGCTGCGCGAGGAGATTGCGCGGACGCTGGACAGCGCGGCGGCACAGTATCGGGATTGAGCTCGGTGTTATTGCATTCGCGGGTGAACCCGCTCCCACAGGGCTCTTGAATAGCCTGTGGGAGCGGGTTTACCCGCGAAGCAGGCCACACCGGCCGTACAAATCTAGTGCTGCATGCCCCAGCGCCGCACGGTCAGCCGCTCCAGGGTGTTGAACACCAGCCCCTCCACCAGCAGGCCGATCAGGATCACCACCGCCAGCCCGGCGACCACCTTGTCGGTGTACAGCTCGTTGCGGTTCTGGAAGATGTACCAGCTCGGCACCGACGGCGCCGCTGAACGGGCGGATGTCGAAGGTTTGCGGCAGGGCGCTGTCGATGGACGACAAGGCGTTCGAGGCGGCTGGCATTGGTCGCAGTGCGCGACATCAGGGCGCGCAACGATCGGAAACGCACGGGGATTGCCCGTGTGGGTTCGAGTCGTGCGGCGCGCCGATTGGTCGGCGGGTACGCAGTGGGGTGACTATAAAGTCATAAAAACAGGATTTTAAATACCGCTACGGAATATACATATGAAGGGGTTGCTTCTCAGGCGATACGCTCACCTGTAGGAGCGGCCTTGTGTCGCGAATGGGCCGCGAAGCGGCCCCGCGATCTTTGCATCAACGCTGAAATCCTGGGGCCGCCTTGCGGCCCTTTCGCGGCACAAGGCCGCTCCTACAGGGATCGCATAATGACTGTCAGCGCTCGCGCAGTGCCTCGCTGCGCGCCTTGATGATCGGCTTGAGCAGGTAGCTCATGATGGTCTTCTTGCCGGTCATGATATCCACCGTCGCCACCATGCCCGGGATGATCAACAGCGGCTTCTCTTCAGAGCCCAGGTGACTCTTCTCGGTACGCAGCTTGATCAGGTAGTAGGTGGTTTTCTTGTCTTCGTCGGTGATGGTGTCGGCACCGATCTGCTCGAGCTTGGCCTTCATGCCGCCGTAGATGGTGTAGTCATAGGCGGTGAACTTGACCGTGGCTTCCTGACCCGGGTGCAGGAAGGCGATGTCCTTGGGCAGGATCTTCGCCTCCACCACCAGGGTGTCGTCCAACGGCACGATCTCGATGATGTCGCTGCCCGGCTGGATCACCCCGCCGATGGTGTTGACCAGCAGCTGCTTGACGATGCCACGTACCGGCGAGGTGACCATGGTGCGGTGCACCCGGTCGTCCAGCGCCTTGCTGGTGGCGGTGGCCTTGTTCAGCTCGGTGCGGGCCTCGTTGAGCTGGGTCAAGGCCTCGCTGCGGAACTTGCCGCGGGTCTCCTCGATCTTGCTCTGGACTTCCTTGATCGCCGCTTCGGCACGGGGAATGGCCAAGGCGGTGGAGTCCATCTGGCCACGGTTCTCGACCTCGGCCCGACGCAGGCGCAGCACTTCGACCTGGGAGATCGCGCCCTGGGCCACCAACGGCTCGGACATGGCGATCTCCTGGCGCAGCAGCTGCAGGCTGTTGGCGTACTGGGCACGCTTGGAGTTGAACTCGCGCAGTTCCTGCTGCTTCTGCACCAGCTGCTGCTGCAGGCCGCCGATCTCGTCCTGCAATTGCTGGCGCCGGCTCTGGTACAGCGACTGCTCGTTGGCGGCCTGGCTCGGCGCGGCCTTGCGCAGTTCTTCGTCGATCTGCAGCGGCTTGTCCTCGACCTCGGCGTTCAGGCGTTGCACGCGCAGGGCCATGGCCAGGCGCGAGGCCTCGGTCTCGTCGACGTTGGAAGCGAAGCGGGTTTCGTCCAGACGCAGCAGCGGCTGGCCGACTTCGACGATTTCCCCTTCCTTGGCGAAGATCTCGGCGACGATGCCGCCCTCGAGGTTCTGGATCTTCTGCACCTTGGACGACGGGATGGCCTTGCCCTCGCCGCGCGTCACTTCGTCGATGGGCGCGACGCTGGCCCAGATGATCATGAACAGGAAGAACGCGATCACCCCCCAGATGGTCAGGCGCACCACCCGTGGCGCGTCCTCGATCAAGGCCTTGTTGACCTCAGGCAGGGGCTGCCCGGCCAACGACTCGGAGCCTTTGAAATAACGGCGCAGGCTGTCCTTGAAACGCCCGATATCCAGCTTATGCAACACTGATCTGCCCCTTCTTCAGCGCATCCATGACGGCGGCTTTCGGGCCATCCGCGACAATCTGTCCACGATCGATGACGATCAGCCGGTCCACCAGCGACAGCAACGAGGCGCGGTGGGTGACCAGCAACACGGTCTTGCCTTCGACAACTGCCGCCAGGCGCTGCTTGAGGCGCTCCTCGCCGGTGTTGTCCATGGCGCTGGTGGGTTCGTCGAGCAGCAGGATCTGCGGGTTGAGCAGCAGTGCCCGGCCCAGGGCGACGTTCTGCCGCTGGCCACCGGACAGGTTCTGCCCGCGCTCGCCGACCTGCAGCTCGTAGCCATCCGGGTGCAGGCGGGCGAACTCGTGCACACCGGCCAGCTCGGCGGCCTGCAGGATCAGCTCGTCCTCGATGTAGCGGGCGCCGCTGACCAGGTTGTCGCGCAGGGTACCGGCGAGCAGCTGGATGTCCTGGGGCACGTAGCCGATATTGTGACGCAGCTCGCTGACGTCGATCTGGCGAATGTCCACGCCATCGACCAGCAACGAGCCGTTATCCGGCTCGTACAGGCCAACGATCAACTTGGCCAGCGAGCTCTTGCCCGAGCCGCTGCGGCCGATGATGCCAACCTTCTCGCCGGGGCGGATGGTCAGGTTGATGCCCTTGAGCGCCTGGTTCTGCTGGTTCGGGTAGGTGAACTCGACACCCCGGAACTCAATGGCACCCTGCAGCACCTGGCGGCTCAGCGGACGCTCCTCGAAGTTGCGCTCCTGGGGCAGTTCCATCATCTGGTCGGTGGCGACCATGGTCACCTTGGCTTGCTGGTAGCGGGCCAGCAGGCCGTTCAGCGAGCCCAACGGGCCGAGGGCACGGCCGCTGAGCATGTAGCAGGCCACCAGGCCGCCCATGCTGAGGTTGCCGTCGATGATCAGGTACACGCCCACGCAGATCATCGCCACGCCGGCCAGCTGCTGGATCAGCGCGGTGATGTTCATGGCCAGGCCCGACAGCACCTTGACCCGCAGCTCCAGGCGGCTAAGGGTGCCGAGGGTCTGCTCCCACATGTACTGGCGCTCGCTCTCGGCGTTGTTGACCTTGACTGCGTCCAGCCCGGCTAGGGTCTCGATCAGGCTCGACTGGCGCTCCGAGGCCAGGGCCATGGTGCGTTCCATGGTCGCCATCAGTGGTTTCTGCAGGGCATAGCCGATACCCAGGGCCAATGGGAAGGCCAGGATCGGGATCCACACCAGGTGCCCACCGATGATGGCGATGACCATGAGGATCAGGAAGGTGAACGGCAAGTCGATCAGGCTGGTCAGGGTCAGCGAGGCGAGGAAGTCGCGCAGGCCCTGGAACTCGTGGATGTTCTGGGCGAAGCTGCCGACCCGCGCCGGACGGTACTTCATGGCCATGCCGACGATGCGCTCGAACAGCGTCGCCGAGATGATCAGGTCGGTCTTCTTGCCGGCCAGGTCCAGGCACAGGCTGCGCAGCCCCTTGAGGATCAGGTCGAAGACATAGG
Source organism: Pseudomonas xantholysinigenes (assembly GCF_014268885.2). Taxonomy (NCBI): domain Bacteria; kingdom Pseudomonadati; phylum Pseudomonadota; class Gammaproteobacteria; order Pseudomonadales; family Pseudomonadaceae; genus Pseudomonas; species Pseudomonas xantholysinigenes. Next base: position 5,419,269 of record NZ_CP077095.1, read on the forward strand.
CGCCGGCGATGCCGACCGCCAGCACCCAGAGGGTCGAGGTGGCCTGGTTGGGCACCACGCGGTCGTACACGTTCATCACGAACAACGGCGCAGCCAGGGCGATCAGGTTGATCACCAGGCTGGCGGCGATGGCGTCGATGTACAGCCACTTGCTGCGCAGCAGGGTGTCGCGGAACCACGAGCGCGCCCGCGGGATCAGGTTGCCGTGGTTGACGTCGAACTTGTGCTGCGGCTGGGCGAAGAACACCTTGCCGCTGTAGTCGCTCTGCAGCGCTTCACGGGTGACGTGCACCTCGCCGCCGTCGCTCTCGCTGAGCAGCAGGCGCGCGGTGTCTTCGTTCTCCCAGCCCAGCAGGACGGCGCAGCGGCCTTCCTTGAGCAGCAGCATCGCCGGCATGGCGATGCTCGGGATCTGTTCCAGCTTGCGCTGCAGCAAACGCCCCTGCAGCCCGGCGCGCGCGGCGGCGCGGGGCAGCAGCTCGGCGGTCAGGCGCTGGGCGGGCAAGGGCAGCCCTGTGGTCAGCATGGCCCGGCTGGCGGGTTTCTGATGCAGGACACACAGGGTCAGCAGACTGTCCAGCAGCGGGTCGTCATGCTGACTGCGTGGATCGTGGCTGAGTTGGACTCGACTGACTTCGGATTCCACGCGGCGCTCTCTTCATCCTTGCGGGGTAGGTTCAAGGCGCCTTTCAGTTCATGCCTGGCAGGTTCACCTTGGGTTTCAGGTCGTTCTGCACAACAGCGGCCATCGGGGCTACGACACCCTGGCTCTTGAGCAGCTGGCCAATGGTCGCCTTGATTCGGTACTGAGTAAACATTTGCGTGTTCTTCACCTCTACCAGACGGCGCTGGGCGGTGAAGGTTTCATTCTCGCTGTCGAGCAAGTCGAGCAGGGTTCGCTCGCCCAGGCTGAACTGTTGCTGGTAGGCGCTGCGCACACGGTTGCTGTGATCGACGTACTGCTGGGCGATCGGCACCTGGGCGTTGGCGTTCTCCAGAGCATTCCATGCCAAGCCTAACTCCTCATTGAGCTGGCGCAAGGCGTTGTTACGAATATCCAGCGCCTGGTTGGCCAGGTACGACTTCGACTCGAGGTCGGCCTTGTTGCTGCCACCGGCGTACAGGTTGAAGTTCATGCGCAGCATGGCCTGCCACTCGTTGTTGTGGCCAACGGCGCCGTCGAGGTTGTTGTCGGCGGTGCGGCCGAGCTCGGCGTCGAATCGTGGGTAGAAGGTGGACTTGGCCGCGTCGTACTGCTTCTCGGCGGCCGCGATGTCCGATTCGGCCGAACGCAGTACCGGGCTGAACTCGATCAGCTGGTGGCGCGCTTCGTCGAGGGTTGCCGGCAGCAGGTCGACAAACGGCGCAGGCGTGCTTAACTCGTCGGGCATTTGTCCGACGACGCTCAGGTAGTTGGTATTGGCGTCGGCCAGGTTGGTCTGCTCGGTGATCAGGTTGTTGCGAGCCTGGGCCTGGCGCGCTTCGGCCTGGTCGAGATCGGCCATGCGCCCGACACCACGGCTGGTACGCAGCTTGATCTGGTCGAGGATGCGGTCGTGGTTGCGCAGGTTGTCTTCGGCCAGGCGCACCATTTCGCGGCGTGCCAGCACATCCAGGTAGACCTGGGCGACGGTCAGCGCGGTGCGCTCGGAGGTGCCCAGCAACGAATAGGCGCGGGCATTGACGGTGGCTTGTTGACGCCCGACTTCACTGGAGGTGGCGAAACCGTCAAAAACCATTTGTCGCAGGCGAATGGCCGACTCGCCACGGTTGAGCGTCTCCCAGCGATTGCGGGTACTGGGGCTGTCGCTGCCTTCACGACCGTAACCGGCCGTCACATCGACCCGCGGCAAATAGCCGCCCTGGGCAGCACGCAATTGGTAATCCGCAGCCGTGCGGGCATTTACCCCGGCCTGGATTTCCGGGTGCACCTCGAGGGCTTTTTGCATGGCTTCGGGCAAGGATTGTGCTTGAACGAATGTGGCGGCGAGAGCGAAAGGAAGAGCGGTGAACAGTGACGCACGCATGTTTGCTGGTTCCCGAGAAGAGCGGTTGTCCTAAATCACAGCCGAAGCTGTGCCTGCCTTGGAAAATGGCAAGCCCTGATCCTGTGGGTAGGAAACTTCCGAATAGGCAGTGCGATTAATACGAAAGAGAGGGCTGAAAGTGGCCAAATATCAATGTGACATTACCTCGGCGATTGTTTAGGATGGCAGCCAGAAGGTCAATACTTTGGCATAAACTTAATAGCCAGAAATTATAGACGTAAAATTGACGCAAATCAGCGTCAAAAACATTATTGAAACATTCCATCAGTCGCCGCCCACGCGCGAGCAGGCATGGAAGCCAACTGAACGGGTAGATCCGGAGAGTCCAATGAGCACTGTTGTTGCCATCGTCAAAAGCATTGTTGGCCAAGTCATCGCAGTTTCCCCAGAAGGCATCCGGCGTGTACTCATCGAAGGCGACCGCCTGTTCGCCGGCGAGCAGGTCGATACCGGCGCCGGTGGCGCGGTGTCCCTGGAGCTGGCCGATGGCCGCGTGCTCGACCTGGGCCGCGATACCCAGTGGAGCGCCGACACCCCCGACAGCAGCACCGACCTGAGCCAGGCCAGCGCCCAGGCGGCGCCTTCGGTCGAAGAGCTGCAGCAGGCGATTGCCGCCGGCGCGGACCCGACCACCGAACTGGAAGCCACCGCGGCCGGCCCGTCTGCCGCAGGCGGTGGCGCGGCGGGTGGCGGTCACAGCTTCGTGATGCTGCAAGAGACCGCCGGCGCGGTTGACCCGACCATCGGCTTCCCCACCGGCCCGATCGGCTTCGCCAACGGCCAGGGCGTCGAGGAAGTGGGCGGGCTGGATACCAGCACCGGCAACACGACGACCACCAACGCTCCCATCGTCACCGGCCTGACCCTGAGCGCCACCCCCACGATCACCGAGGCGGGTGGCGTGATCGTCTATACCGCCACCGTCGGCCAGCCGCCGCTGAGCAACCTGACCGTCACCCTGTCCAACGGCGCGGTGATCGTCATCCCGGCCGGCCAGACCACCGGCAGCGTGAACGTCACCATCGCGCCGAACGACACGCCGTACATCGACGGCGGCCAGATCTCCGCCAACATCACCGGCACCACCGGTGGCAATGGCCTGGTCATCACGCCGAACACCACCCCGGCAGTGACCCAGGTCACCGACACCATCGACACCACCACCGCCACCCTGACGGCTACCCCGAGCGTCACCGAAGGCGGTGTGATCACCTACACCGTGACCCTGACCAACCCGGCCCAGACCCCGGTGACCGTGACCCTGTCCAACGGCCAGACCGTCACCATCGAGGCCGGCAAGTCGTCGGGCAGCGTCGATTTCCAGACCCCGCCCAACGATGTCTACAACAACGGCAGCACCGTCAGCACCACGATCACGGGGGCAACGGGCGGCAACTTCGAGAAACTGGAGCCGAACCCAACGCCTGCGGAAACAGTCATCAATGACTCGGTGGACACCACCACCGCTACCCTGACCGCCACCCCGAGCGTCACCGAAGGCGGCGTGATCACCTACACCGTGACTCTGACCAACCCGGCCCAGACCCCGGTCACCGTCACCCTGTCCAACGGCCAGACCGTCACCATCGAGGCCGGCAAGTCGTCGGGTAGCGTCGATTTCCAGACCCCGCCCAACGACGTCTACAACAACGGCAGCACCGTCAGCACCACGATCACGGGGGCAACGGGCGGCAACTTCGAGAAACTGGAGCCGAACCCAACGCCTGCGGAAACAGTCATCAATGACTCGGTGGATACCACCACCGCCACTCTGACCGCCACCCCGAGCGTCACCGAAGGCGGCGTGATCACCTACACCGTGACCCTGACCAACCCGGCCCAGACCGAGGTCACCGTCACCCTGTCCAACGGCCAGACCGTCACCGTCAAGGCCGGCGAAACCAGCGGTAGCGTCGACTTCCAGACCCCGGCCAACGACGTGTTCGTCAACGGCAGCACCGTCAGCACCACCATTACCGGCGCCACGGGCGGCAACTTCGAGAGCCTGGTGCCGAACAAGACGCCAGCCCAGACCGAAATCAAGGACAGCATCGATACCGTGACGGTCAATATCGCCAGCAACGGCGATGTGACCGAAGCACAACAGCCGACCTTTACCGTGTCGGTGAGCCAGAAGCTTGACCACGACCTGACCGTTACCCTGTCCAACGGTGACAAGGTGGTGATCAAGGCTGGTGAAACCGAAACGACCTACAACCTGCCAGCCCAGGGCGACGACGTGTTCAAGGACGCGGGTTCCGTGACCCTTGGCGTGACCGATGCCAGCGTCTCGGGCAAGACCTTCGAACACCTGGAGCTGGGTGGCGATGCCACCGTGCAGATCACTGACACCATCAGTGAAGTCGTCGCGACCCTGACGGCCGACAAGACCACCGTCGCCGAGGGTGGCCAGATCACCTACACCGTAACCCTGACCAACGGCCAGGGCCTGTCGGTCGTTGGCCACAATGGCCTGACCTTCACCCTCACCGATGGCACCAAAGTCACCATCCCCGCTGGCAGCGCCACCGGTACCATTACCATCAATGCCCCGGACGACGTCTTCGTCGGCGGCCAGCCTTCGATTGTGAACAAGCTCGAAGGCGTCACCGGCGCCGATAACTTCGAAAAACTCACCCTCGGCAAAGAGGAAGTGAAGACCGAAGTCACCGACGAGCCAGGCACCGGCACTCCGGGCACCGATAACCAGGGCGACAAAGTCTCGGTCACCATCGTCAGCAAAGGCGATGTCACTGAAGACCAGCAGCCGGCCTTCACCGTCAAAGTCAGCCAGAAACTGGACCACGACCTGACCGTTACCTTGAGCAATGGCGACAAGGTCGTCATCAAGGCCGGCCAGACTGAAACCGAGTACAAGGCCAAGGCCCAGGGTGACGACGTCTTCAAGGACGGCGACACCCTGACTGTCGGCATCACCGACGCAGCAGTGGATGGCAAGTCCTTTGAAAATCTGGAGCTGGGCGGCAACGCCAGCGTGCAGATCACTGACACCATCAGCGAAGTCGTCGCGACCCTGACCGCCGACAAGACCACCGTCAGCGAAGGTGGCCAGATCACCTACACCGTCACCCTGACCAACGGCCAGGGCCTGTCGGTCGTCGGCCACAATGGCCTGACCTTCACCTTGAGCGATGGCACCAAAGTGACCATCCCTGCTGGCAGCGCTACCGGCACCATCACCATCAATGCCCCGGACGACGTCTTCGTCGGCGGCCAGCCTTCGATTGTGAACAAACTGGAAGGTGTTACCGGCGCCGACAACTTCGAAAAACTCACCCTCGGCAAAGAGGAAGTGAAGACCGAAGTCACCGACGAGCCAGGCACCGGCACTCCGGGCACCGATAACCAGGGCGACAAAGTCTCGGTCACCATCGTCAGCAAAGGCGATGTCACCGAAGACCAGCAGCCGGCCTTCACCGTCAAAGTCAGCCAGAAACTGGATCACGACCTGACCGTCACCCTGTCCAACGGCGACAAGGTAGTGATCAAGGCTGGTGAAACCGAGACCGAATACAAGGCCAAAGCCCAAGGTGATGACGTTTTCAAGGACGGCGACACCCTGACCGTTGGCATCACCGACGCGGTCGTCGACGGTAAGACCTTCGAGAATCTGGAGCTCGGCGGCAACGCCAGCGTCCAGATCACCGACACCATCAGCGAAGTCGTCGCAACCCTGACCGCTGACAAGACCACCGTTAGCGAAGGTGGCCAGATCACCTACACCGTCACCCTGACCAATGGCCAAGGTTTGTCGGTCGTCGGCCACAACGGGCTGACCTTCACCCTGAGTGATGGCACCAAGGTCACCATCCCAGCGGGCAGCGCCACTGGCACCATCACCATCAACGCCCCGGACGACGTCTTCGTCGGCGGCCAGCCTTCGATTGTGAACAAACTGGAAGGTGTCACGGGCGCCGACAACTTCGAAAAACTCACCCTCGGCAAAGAGGAAGTGAAGACTGAAGTCACCGACGAGCCGGGCACGGGTACCCCAGGCACCGACAACCAGGGCGACAAAGTCTCGGTCACTATCGTCAGCAAAGGTGATGTCACTGAAGACCAGCAACCGGCCTTCACCGTCAAAGTGAGTCAGAAGCTCGACCACGATCTGACTGTCACCTTGTCCAACGGCGACAAGGTGGTGATCAAGGCTGGTGAAACCGAAACCGAATACAAGGCCAAGGCCCAGGGCGACGACGTCTTCAAAGACGGCGATACCCTGACCGTCGGCATCACCGATGCCGCTGTCGATGGCAAATCCTTCGAGAATCTGGAGCTGGGTGGCAACGCCAGTGTTCAAATCACCGACACCATCAGCGAAGTCGTCGCGACCCTGACCGCTGACAAGACCACCGTCAGCGAAGGTGGCCAGATCACCTACACCGTGACCCTGACCAACGGCCAAGGCCTGTCGGTCGTTGGCCACAACGGCCTGACCTTCACCCTCACCGATGGCACCAAAGTGACCATCCCAGCGGGCAGTGCTACTGGCACCATCACCATCAATGCCCCGGACGACGTCTTCGTCGGCGGCCAGCCTTCGATTGTGAACAAGCTCGAAGGCGTCACCGGCGCCGATAACTTCGAGAAGCTGACGCTCGGTAAGGACGAGGTGAAAACCGAAGTCACCGACGAGCCAGGCACCGGCACTCCAGGCACCGACAACCAAGGCGACAAGGTTAGCGTGACCATCGTCAGCAAAGGCGATGTCACCGAAGACCAGCAACCCGCCTTCACCGTCAAAGTGAGCCAGAAACTGGACCACGACCTGACCGTTACCCTGTCCAACGGCGACAAGGTGGTGATCAAGGCCGGGGAAACCGAAACCGAATACAAGGCCAAAGCCCAGGGCGATGACGTCTTCAAGGACGGCGATACCCTCACCGTCGGCATCACCGACGCGGCAGTGGATGGCAAAACCTTCGAAAACCTGGAGCTCGGCGGCAACGCCAGCGTGCAGATCACCGACACCATCAGTGAAGTCGTCGCGACCCTGACTGCGGACAAGACCACCGTCGCTGAGGGTGGCCAGATCACCTACACCGTGACCCTGACCAACGGCCAGGGCCTGTCGGTCGTCGGCCACAATGGCCTGACCTTCACCTTGAGCGATGGCACCAAGGTCACCATCCCCGCTGGCAGCGCCACCGGCACCATCACCGTCAATGCACCGGATGATGTGTTCGTCGGCGGTCAACCGACCATCGTCAACAAACTGGAAGGTGTGACTGGTGCCGATAACTTCGAGAAACTCACCCTCGGCAAAGAGGAAGTGAAGACCGAAGTCACCGACGAGCCAGGCACTGGCACTCCAGGCACCGATAACCAAGGCGACAAGGTTAGCGTGACCATCGTCAGCAAAGGCGACGTCACCGAAGACCAGCAACCTGCGTTCACCGTTAAAGTCAGCCAGAAGCTCGACCACGACCTGACCGTTACTTTGAGCAATGGCGACAAGGTCGTTATCAAGGCTGGCCAGACCGAAACCGAATACAAAGCCAAAGCCCAGGGCGATGATGTCTTCAAAGACGGCGACACCCTGACCGTCGGCATCACCGATGCCGCTGTCGATGGCAAGGCCTTCGAGAACCTGGAGCTGGGCGGCAATGCCAGCGTGCAGATCACTGACACCATCAGCGAAGTCGTGGCGACCCTGACCGCCGACAAGACCACCGTCGCTGAAGGTGGCCAGATCACCTACACCGTCACCCTGACCAACGGCCAGGGCCTGTCGGTCGTTGGCCACAATGGCCTGACCTTCACCCTCACCGATGGCACCAAAGTGACCATCCCCGCTGGCAGCGCCACCGGTACCATCACCGTCAACGCCCCGGACGACGTCTTCGTCGGCGGCCAGCCTTCGATTGTGAACAAACTGGAAGGTGTCACTGGCGCCGATAACTTCGAGAAGCTCACCCTCGGCAAAGAGGAAGTGAAGACCGAAGTCACCGACGAGCCAGGCACCGGCACTCCAGGCACTGACAACCAAGGCGACAAGGTTAGCGTGACCATCGTCAGCAAAGGCGACGTCACCGAAGACCAGCAGCCGGCCTTCACCGTCAAAGTGAGCCAGAAACTGGACCACGACCTGACCGTCACCCTGTCCAACGGCGACAAGGTCGTTATCAAGGCCGGCCAGACCGAAACCGAGTACAAGGCCAAGGCCCAGGGCGATGATGTCTTCAAAGACGGCGATACCCTGACTGTCGGCATTACCGATGCCGCTGTCGATGGCAAATCCTTCGAGAATCTGGAGCTCGGCGGCAACGCCAGCGTCCAGATCACCGACACCATCAGCGAAGTTGTCGCAACCTTGACGGCTGACAAGACCACCGTCAGCGAAGGCGGCCAGATCACCTACACCGTGACCCTGACCAACGGCCAGGGCCTGTCGGTCGTCGGCCACAACGGCCTGACTTTCACCTTGAGCGATGGCACCAAGGTCACCATCCCCGCTGGCAGCGCCACCGGTACCGCCACCATCACCGCCCCGGACGATGTGTTCATCGGTGGCCAGGCGACCATCAGCAACAAGCTGACCGGCGTCACCGGCGCTGACAACTTCGAGAAGCTGACCCTGGGCCAGAACGAAGTGCAGACCTCCGTCACCGACGAGCCCGGTACCGGAACGCCGGGCACTGACAACCAAGGCGACAAGGTCTCGGTCACCATCGTCAGCAACGGCGATGTCACTGAAGACCAACAACCCGCCTTCACCGTCAAAGTCAGCCAGAAACTGGACTATGACCTGACCGTCACCCTGTCCAATGGCGACAAGGTGGTGATCAAGGCCGGCCAGACCGAGGCCGAGTACAAGACCACCGCCCAGGGCGATGACGTCTTCAAGGACGGTGATTCGCTGACCGTCGGCATCACTGATGCTTCCGTGCCTGGTCATACCTTCGAGAATCTGGAGCTCGGTGGCGATGCCACCGTCCAGATCACCGATACCATCAGTGAAGTGGTCGCGACCCTGACCGCTGACAAGACCACCGTCGCCGAGGGTGGCCAGATCACCTACACCGTCACCCTGACCAACGGCCAGGGCCTGTCGGTCGTTGGCCACAATGGCCTGACCTTCACCCTCACCGACGGCACCAAGGTCACCATCCCTGCTGGCAGCGCTACCGGCACCATCACCATCAATGCCCCAGACGACGTCTTCGTCGGCGGCCAGCCTTCGATTGTGAACAAACTGGAAGGTGTTACCGGCGCCGACAACTTCGAAAAACTCACCCTCGGCAAAGAGGAAGTGAAGACCGAAGTCACCGACGAGCCAGGCACCGGCACTCCGGGCACCGATAACCAGGGCGACAAAGTCTCGGTCACCATCGTCAGCAAAGGCGATGTCACTGAAGACCAGCAGCCGGCCTTCACCGTCAAAGTCAGCCAGAAACTGGACCACGACCTGACCGTTACCTTGAGCAATGGCGACAAGGTCGTCATCAAGGCCGGCCAGACTGAAACCGAGTACAAGGCCAAGGCCCAGGGTGACGACGTCTTCAAGGACGGCGACACCCTGACTGTCGGCATCACCGATGCCGCTGTCGATGGCAAATCCTTCGAGAATCTGGAGCTGGGCGGCAACGCCAGTGTTCAAATCACCGACACCATCAGCGAAGTCGTGGCGACCCTGACCGCGGACAAGACCACCGTCGCCGAGGGTGGCCAGATCACCTACACCGTCACCCTGACCAACGGCCAGGGCCTGTCGGTCGTCGGCCACAATGGCCTGACCTTCACCTTGAGCGATGGCACCAAAGTGACCATCCCCGCTGGCAGCGCCACCGGTACCATCACCGTCAATGCGCCTGATGATGTGTTCGTCGGTGGTCAACCGACCATCGTCAACAAACTGGAAGGTGTGACCGGCGCCGACAACTTCGAAAAACTCACCCTCGGCAAAGAGGAAGTGAAGACCGAAGTCACCGACGAGCCGGGCACCGGCACTCCAGGCACTGACAACCAAGGCGACAAGGTTAGCGTGACCATCGTCAGCAAAGGCGACGTCACCGAAGACCAGCAGCCGGCCTTCACCGTCAAAGTCAGCCAGAAACTGGATCACGACCTGACCGTTACCTTGAGCAATGGCGACAAGGTCGTCATCAAGGCCGGCCAGACTGAAACCGAATACAAAGCCAAAGCCCAAGGTGATGACGTCTTCAAGGACGGCGACACCCTGACCGTTGGCATCACCGACGCGGCTGTAGACGGCAAGACCTTCGAGAATCTGGAGCTCGGCGGCAACGCCAGCGTCCAGATCACCGACACCATCAGTGAAGTCGTCGCAACCCTGACCGCTGACAAGACCACCGTTAGCGAAGGTGGCCAGATCACCTACACCGTCACCCTGACCAACGGCCAGGGCCTGTCGGTCGTCGGCCACAATGGCCTGACCTTCACCTTGAGCGATGGCACCAAAGTGACCATCCCGGCGGGTAGCGCTACTGGCACCATCACCATCAATGCCCCGGACGACGTCTTCGTCGGCGGCCAGCCGACCATCGTCAACAAACTGGAAGGTGTTACCGGCGCCGACAACTTCGAAAAACTCACCCTCGGCAAAGAGGAAGTGAAGACCGAAGTCACCGACGAGCCGGGCACCGGCACCCCAGGCACTGACAACCAAGGCGACAAGGTTAGCGTGACCATCGTCAGCAAAGGCGATGTCACCGAAGACCAGCAACCGGCCTTCACCGTCAAAGTGAGCCAGAAGCTCGACCACGATCTGACTGTCACCTTGTCCAACGGCGACAAGGTGGTGATCAAGGCTGGTGAAACCGAAACCGAATACAAGGCCAAAGCTCAGGGCGACGACGTATTCAAAGACGGCGATACCCTGACCGTCGGCATCACCGATGCCGCTGTCGATGGCAAATCCTTCGAGAATCTGGAGCTGGGCGGCAACGCCAGCGTGCAGATCACCGATACCATCAGCGAAGTCGTCGCGACCCTGACCGCCGACAAGACCACCGTCGCCGAGGGTGGCCAGATCACCTACACCGTCACCCTGACCAACGGCCAGGGCCTGTCGGTCGTTGGCCACAACGGCCTGACCTTCACCCTCACCGATGGCACCAAAGTCACCATCCCCGCTGGCAGCGCCACCGGCACCATCACCATCAACGCCCCGGACGACGTCTTCGTCGGCGGCCAGCCTTCGATTGTGAACAAGCTCGAAGGCGTCACCGGCGCCGATAACTTCGAAAAACTCACCCTCGGCAAAGAGGAAGTGAAGACCGAAGTCACCGACGAGCCGGGCACCGGCACTCCAGGCACCGATAACCAGGGCGACAAAGTCTCGGTCACTATCGTCAGCAAAGGCGACGTCACCGAAGACCAGCAGCCGGCCTTCACCGTCAAAGTCAGCCAGAAACTGGATCACGACCTGACCGTTACCTTGAGCAATGGCGACAAGGTCGTCATCAAGGCCGGCCAGACTGAAACCGAGTACAAAGCCAAAGCCCAGGGCGATGACGTCTTCAAGGACGGCGACACCCTAACCGTTGGCATCACCGATGCGGCAGTGGATGGCAAGTCCTTCGAGAATCTGGAACTCGGCGGCAACGCCAGCGTCCAGATCACCGACACCATCAGCGAAGTCGTCGCGACCCTGACTGCGGACAAAACCACCGTCAGCGAGGGTGGCCAGATCACCTACACCGTCACCCTGACCAACGGCCAGGGCCTGTCGGTCGTCGGCCACAATGGGCTGACCTTCACCCTCACCGACGGCACCAAAGTGACCATCCCGGCCGGCAGCGCCAGCGGCACCATCACCGTCAATGCACCGGATGATGTGTTCGTCGGCGGTCAGCCGACTATCGTCAACAAACTGGAAGGTGTGACCGGCGCCGACAACTTCGAAAAACTCACCCTCGGCAAAGAGGAAGTGAAGACCGAAGTCACCGACGAACCGGGCACGGGTACCCCAGGCACCGACAACCAAGGCGACAAAGTCTCGGTCACCATCGTCAGCAATGGCAACGTCACCGAAGACCAGCAGCCAAGCTTCACCGTCAAGGTCAGCCAGAAACTGGCGCAAGACCTGACCGTGACCCTGGACAACGGCGACAAGGTGGTGATCAAGGCCGGCCAGACCGAGGCCGAGTACAAGACCACCGCCCAGGGCGACGACGTGTTCAAGGATCCGGGTTCGGTATCCGTCGGCATCAGTGATGCCAGCGTACCGGGCAAGACCTTCGAGAACCTTGAGCTCGGTGGCAAGGCCACCGTGCAGATCACCGACACCGTCAGCGAAGTGGTCGCGACCCTGACCGCCGACAAGTCCACCGTGACCGAAGGCGGCCAGATCACCTACACCGTGACCCTGACCAACGGCCAGGGCCTGTCGGTCACTGGCCACAACGGCCTGACCTTCACCCTGAGCGACGGCACCAAGGTCACCATCCCGGCCGGCAGCGCCAGCGGTACCGCCACCATCACCGCCCCGGACGACGTATTCATCGGCGGCCAGGCCACCATCAGCAACAAGCTGACCGGCGTCACCGGTGCCGACAACTTCGAGAAACTGACCCTCGGCAAGGACGAAGTGAAGACTGGCGTCACCGACGAGCCAGGCTCGGGCACCCCGGGCACCGGCAACCAGGGCGACAAGGTCAGCGTGACCATCGTCGGCAATGGCGATGTGAACGAAGCCGAACAAGCGTCGTTCACCGTCAAGGTCAGCCAGAAACTCGACCAGGACCTGACCGTCACCCTGTCCAACGGCGACAAGGTGGTGATCAAGGCAGGCCAGACCGAAACCGAGTACAAGGCCAAGGCCCAGGGCGACGACGTGTTCAAGGATGGCGGCCCGCTCACCGTCGGCATCAGCGATGCCAGCGTGGTGGGCAAGACCTTCGAGAATCTTGAGCTCGGCGGCTCGGCCACCGTGCAGATCACCGACACCGTCAGCGAGGTCGTGGCCACCTTGTCCGCGGACAAGACCACCGTCAGCGAAGGAGGCCAGGTCACCTACACCGTGACCCTGACCAACGCCCAGGGCCTGTCGGTCACCGGCCACAATGGCCTGACTTTCACCCTCACCGATGGCACCAAGGTCACCATCCCGGCCGGCAGCGCCACTGGCACGGTCACCATCAACGCCCCGGACGACGTGTTCATCGGCGGCCAGCCGACCATCAGCAACAAGCTGACCGGCGTCACCGGCGCCGACAACTTCGAAAAACTGACCTTGGGTCAGAACGAAGTGAAGACCACCGTCACCGACGAGCCAGGTTCGGGTACCCCGGGCACTGGCAACCAGGGCGACAAAGTCTCGGTGACCATCGTCAGCAACGGCAACGTCACCGAAGACCAGCAGCCAAGCTTCACCGTCAAGGTCAGCCAGAAACTGGCCCAGGACCTGACCGTGACCCTGGACAACGGCGACAAGGTCGTCATCAAGGCCGGCCAGACCGAAACCGAGTACAAGGCCAAGGCCCAGGGCGACGACGTATTCAAGGACCCGGGCTCGATCTCCGTCGGCATCAGCGATGCCAGCGTGCCGGGCAAGACCTTCGAAAACCTCGAGCTCGGCGGCAAGGCCACCGTGCAGATCACCGACACCACCAGTGAAGTGGTCGCGACCCTGTCCGCGGACAAGACCACCGTCAGCGAAGGTGGCCAGGTCACCTACACCGTGACCCTGACCAACGCCCAGGGCCTGTCGGTCACCGGCCACAATGGCCTGACCTTCACCCTCACCGACGGCACCAAGGTCACCATCCCAGCCGGCAGCGCCACTGGCACGGTCACCATCAACGCTGCGGACGACGTGTTCATCGGCGGCCAGCCGACCATCAGCAACAAGCTGACCGGCGTCACCGGCGCCGACAACTTCGAAAAACTGACCCTGGGTCAGAACGAAGTGAAGACCACCGTCACCGACGAGCCAGGTTCGGGCACCCCGGGCACTGGCAACCAGGGCGACAAGGTCTCGGTGACCATCGTCAGCAACGGCAACGTTACCGAAGACCAGCAGCCAAGCTTCACCGTCAAGGTCAGCCAGAAACTGGCCCAGGACCTGACCGTGACCCTGGACAACGGCGACAAGGTCGTCATCAAGGCCGGCCAGACCGAAGCCGAGTACAAGGCCAAGGCCCAGGGCGACGACGTGTTCAAGGACCCGGGCTCGATTTCCGTCGGCATCAGCGATGCCAGCGTAACCGGCAAGACCTTCGAAAACCTCGAGCTCGGCGGCAAGGCCACCGTGCAGATCACCGACACCACCAGTGAAGTGGTCGCGACCCTGTCCGCGGACAAGACCACCGTCACAGAAGGCGGCCAGGTCACCTACACCGTGACCCTGACCAACGCCCAGGGCCTGTCGGTCGTTGGCCACAACGGCCTGACCTTCACCCTCACCGACGGTACCAAGGTCACCATCCCGGCCGGCAGCGCCAGCGGCACCTTCACCATCACCGCCAAGGACGACCCGTACGTTGGCGGCCAGCCGAACATCGTCAACAAGATCGAGTCGGTCAGCGGCGGCGACAACTTCGAGAAACTGACCCTCGGCAGCAACACCGTCACCACCAGCGTCACCGACGAACCGGCCGGCCAGGGCGACCTGACCACCGTCGGCATCAGCGGCGACACCTCGGTGACCGAGGGCGACACCGCCCACTACAACCTGACCCTGAGCAACCCGTCGAAGTCCGAGGTGACCATCACCCTGACCTACAGCGGCACCGCCACCGACGGCCAGGACTTCACCGGTGTGGTCACCGTGAAGATCCCGGCCGGCAGCAGCGGCACCAGCTTCGACATCAAGACCATCGACGACAAGCTGGTCGAAGGTTCGGAGAACTTCACGGTCAAGATCAGCGGCGCCAGCGGCGGCGGCTTCGAGAACCTGCAGGTCGACGCCGGCAAGTCCAGCGTCACCACCACCATCATCGACAACGACCACGCGCCAGTCGCCACCGGCGGCGCGGTGACCGGCACCGAAGACACCGACTATGTGTTCCAGTGGGGCGACTTCAACGTCACCGACGCCGACGGCAACAGCGGCCTGTCGGTGACCATCAGCAAGCTGCCGGACCTGGGCAACCTGAAGTTCTTCAACGGCACCTCGTGGGTCGATGTGTCGCTGAACCAGACCATCAGCCAGGCCGACATCGCTGCCGGCAAGCTCAAGTTCGTGCCGTTGGCCAACCAGTCGGGCATCGATGGCTATGGCGGCACCGGCGTGGGCAACCAGCAGGCCGACTACGCGCAGCTCAAGTACAAGCCCAACGACGGCACCAACCTGGGCAACGAAGCGACCCTGAAGGTCGATATCCGCCCGGTCGCCGACAAACCCGACCTGAACATCGGCAACAACAACGTCAACTCGATCGGCCTGCAGAAGGAAACCTGGAACAGCCTCACCGGCCTGGGCAACAACGGTAACGGCATCTCCGGCGATAGCCTGAAGAACGTGTTCGCCAACTCCGGCAATGCCAGCAAGACCGAGACGGTCACCGGCGTCGACTCGACCAGCAACGTCACCCCAGGCAGCGGCTCGAAGACTTCCGGCCTGATCTACCTGGAAGCCGGCAAGACCTATTCCTTCACCGGCACCGCCGATGACAGCCTGCAGATCGTCGTCGGCGGCAAGAACGTCGCCAGCGGTATCTGGGGCTCCAACAGCGGCGCGATCTCCGGCAGCTTCACCCCGACCACCAGCGGCTACTACACCCTGGAGATCTACAACGCCAACCAGGCCGGCCCAGGTAGCCTGGACGTCAACATCCGGGTCAACAATGGCGCGGCCATGGACCTGAACAGCTCGAACATCCCGATGTACCCGAGCGTCAACGACCTGAGCAACGCCGGCGTCACCGTCTCCGACCTGCATGGCAGCAACGGTCAGGGCTACTACGACGGCTACAAGCTCAACGAAGGCAGCGAGAACGGCGCGCCGGTCAAGCTGGTCGGCATCAGCACCAACCTGACCGACACCGATGGTTCCGAGACCCTGAGCGTCAAGCTCGGCGGTATCCCGGCGGGCTCGGTGCTGTCCGACGGCGCCGGCCACACCGTGACCGTCGGCAAGGACGCGGTGGACGTCACCGGCTGGAACCTGGGCAGCCTGACCATCAAGCCACCGGCCTACTACCAGGGCCAGTTCGACGTGAAGGTCACCTCGACCTCCACCGAAAGCGTTGGCGGCAGCACCGCGACCAGCGAAGGCACCATCAAGGTCAACGTCTACCCACAGAGCTACAACACCAGCAACCTGTCGTCGGACAACGACAACGTGATGGGCACCGATGGCAACGATATCGTCGTCTCGGACGTCTCGGGCCTGCATGTGGTGCCTGGGCAGGACTACAACCTGGCCTTCATCGTCGACACCTCGGGCAGCATGGGCAAAAACGGCGTGGACGCAGCCAAGAGCTCCCTGGAGTCGGTGTTCAAGACCTTGGCCGCCAGCGTCAAGGGCGCGGCCTCGGGCACGGTGAACATCCTGCTGGTCGACTTTGCCAGCCAGGTCAAGAGCAGCATCTCGGTGACGCTGAACGATGCCGGCCTGCAAAAGCTGCTCGACGCGCTGGGCAACCTCAAGTCCGACGGTGGCACCAACTACGAAGACGCCTTCAAGACCACCGCCAACTGGTTCCAGAACCTGCAGAACGCCGGCAACAAGGGCAGCAACCAGACGTTCTTCATCACCGACGGGCAACCGACGTACTATCAGACCGGCGAGAAGACCAACCCGACCCTCGGCTACAGCAGCACCAAGCTGGACGACTACCTCGCGTCGATCAACTACAAGATCGGTGACGTGGTCACCCGCGGCAACCTGGATGGCTACAACCGCGTCAACATCGACTCCAGCGGCAAGATGACCGTCGAGTACTGGAACGGCTACAGCTGGTCGACCCACAGCTCCAGCTCGGGCACCCTGCACGCCCAGGGCGACGGCACCTACGAGATCTCCAGCCTCGGCGGCTACGGCAGCTACACCGACAACGCCACCTGGAACAACTCGCTGGATAGCTTCAAGCTGCTCTCGGGCCTGTCCAACGTCGAGGCGATCGGCCTCAACAATGGTGTGAACGCCAACGACCTGAAGCCATTCGACTCTGACGGCAAGCCGCAGACCAACATCGACCCGAGCAAGTTGGCCGAAGCGATCCTCGGCCACACCGAAGTCACCAACCCGGGCAATGACACGGTCAACGGCGGCGACGGCAACGACATCATCTTCGGCGATCTGATGACCTTCGACGGCATCGCCGGTACCGGTGTCGAGGCGATCCAGGCCTATGTCGCCGGCAAGACCGGCGTGGCAACGGGCGACGTGGATGCGCGGACGATGCACAAGTACATCACCGAGCACTACACCGAGTTCGACATCTCGCGCAGCAACGATGGCAACGACACCCTGCTCGGTGGCAACGGCAACGACATCATCTTCGGCCAGGGTGGCAACGACACCCTCGACGGTGGCAAGGGCAATGACGTCCTGCTGGGTGGCGCTGGCAATGACATCCTCATCGGCGGCAAGGGCGACGACATCCTCATCGGTGGCAGTGGCGCCGACACCTTCGTGTGGAAGGCCGGCGACCTGGGCAAGGACGTGATCAAGGACTTCAACGTCAAGGAAGGCGACCGCCTCGACCTGAGCGACCTGCTCCAGGGCGAGAAGGCCAGCACCATCGACAACTTCCTGAAGATCACCACGGTCGGCGGCGAGTCGACCCTGCAGGTCAGCACCGAGGGCAAGCTCAACGCCGCCGGGGGCCTGGCCAACGCCGACGTGACCATCAAGCTCGAAGGTGTGAACTGGTCGAACACCACGATCAATTCGTTGATCAGCGGGGCCGACCCGACCATCAAGATCGACAACTCCAATAGCTGATCCCCGTGCTCCACGGCGGCCCACAAGGGCCGCCGTGGAGCACGGGCTTTCCCAAGCCATCCCTTCACGCGCATACTCGTGCGCCGGGCTTACATGCCCGGCAAACTTTGCCTATGCTGCTGACTACCCAAAAGGATTCATCGTGACGAGGGACGCCGCCATGTTCTACGTGCAACGCGACGCCGAGGGCGGGTTGCTGCGAGTGGAAGCCGCCGCGTTTGACGGTTTTACCGACATGGTCCCGGCAGACAATGCCGAGATCCAGGAATGGTTCGCCGACGACGTTGTCGAGAACAGCCTCAAGCAGCTCAAGCAAAGCGACCTGGACATGATCCGGGTACTCGAAGACCTGATCGAAGTGCTGACGGCCAAGGGCGTGTTCAGCATCACCGACCTGCCACCCGGCGCACAGGCCAAGCTGCTCAACCGCTCCACCGCGCGCAAGGCGCTGGGCGGCCTGAACAACCTGATCGAGGAAGACGAGGAAGGCGGGTTGATCTGATCACCCGATCATTGATCGCACCTGTGGGAGCGGGCTTACCCGCGAATGCGCCTGTGAAGCCATCAACGCTTTCGCGGGTAAACCCGCTCCCACAGGGTTCCACTCAGCGCCAGGGCGCCGGCTCACCCACCAACTGGCCCTGAATCCCCTGCACGCCCATCTCGCGCAGCACCTTCAATTCACCTTCGGTCTCGACCCGCTCGGCAATCAACGGCAGGTCGATACTGTGCGCCGCGCGCTGGATGGCCTCGATGAACAAGTGCTTGTGCCGTTCGTGGTCGATGTTGCGGATGTAGCCGCCATCGATCTTCAGGTAGGCCAGCCCCAGGTGGGCCAGGTTGCCGATCATGCTGAAGCGCCCGCCGAAGCGCTGCAGCGCGAGGCTGAAGCCGAGCCCGCGCAGGCGCCGGGTCAGTTGCTCAAGCACTGCTTGCTCGGGTAGCTGCTCTTCGCCGATCTCGAAGGTCAACCGCGGCCCCAGGGCGTTGTGCTGCCCCAGCAGTTCATAGACCCGCTGCAACGCCTTGGGATCGGCCAGGGTGGCGGCGGACAGGTTCAGCGCCAGCGACTCACCATGCCCCTGCAGGTGCCGGAGGACCTTCTCCAGCACCAGCAGGTCCAGGCGCGCCATCCAGCCGAAACGCTCCAGCCAGGGCAGGAAGCGCCCCGCCGCCAGGGCTTCGCCCTGGGCATCGTGCAGACGTGAAATGACCTTGTAGTGCAGCACCTTGTCGGGCGCCTTGCTATCGACCACCGGCTGGAAGAACAGCTCGAACTGCCCCTTGGCCAGCGCCTGGTCCAGGCGTGTGTGCCAGGCGTGGTGGCTGTCGGCGGCCTGGCCTGCGGCGCCCTGCTCCAGGCATACCCAGCCTGGCGCCGGTTGGCTCTCGGCGCGGGCCAGGGCTTCGTCGGCCAGCTTGAGCAGCGCCTGCGGGGCATCGCCCGGGCTGTAAGGCGCCAGGCCGATGCAGGCCACCGGGTCGACATCACTGGCGCCAGTTTCATGCAGGCTCTGCAAGGTAGCCTCCAGGGCCTGGGCCAACTGGATCGCCTCGTCATGGACCATGCCCGGCGCCAGCACGGCGAATTCGCCGCCACGGCTGCGGGTGATCAGGTCGTTGGTCTCGGGGAAATTGGCGCAGGTGCGCCGCAGCTGTTCACCCACCGCCTGCAGCAACTGGTCGGTGCGCTGGCCGCCCAGCCGGGCATTGAGGCCGGCCAGGTCCTGCACGCGCAGCAGCAACAGGTAGCCGGCGCGAGCCTCCTCCAGGTTACTGACACGGGCGTTGAGCTGCATTTCGAAATAACGACGGTTGGCCAGGCCAGTGAGGCTGTCCTGGTACGATTCGGCGCGCAGCTTTTCGCTGCGCTCGGCCTGCTCGGTAAACAGGGCCTTGAGCTTCTCGACCATCTGGTTCATCGCCTGCACCACCCGACGCAATTCCGGCGTGCGCGGCAACTCCGGCAGGCTGAGGAATTCGCGGCGGGCAATGGCATGGGACTGCGCCACCATGTAGTCCAGCGGCCGCAGTTGCCGGCGCAGCAGCAGCGCGCCCAGCACCGCGCTCACCGCGCCGCACAGCAGCAGCCAGCCAAGGCTACCCAGGGCGCTCTGCCACAATTTGGCCAGGGCGAACATCGGGTGGCTGATCACCTCGACCCGCGCCGCCTGCTGCCAGCCACGGCTGACGATGGCGTCGCCGCCAGCCGGTTCAAGGCCGATCAGGTGGATGAACCAACCCGGTACGCCACCCGTGTCGGGCTCGGCATGGCGCTCGACCAGCACGGCATTGGAGTCCAGGTCGATGACCTTGATGCTGGAGTAATAGCCACTGTCGAAGATCGAGCTGACCATCAGCTCGACCATCGCCGGGTCGTCGATATTCGGCGTCAGCGACAGCGCCAGCGCAGTGGCCGCGTCCTGGGCATGGGAGCGCAGCTGGTTGACGTACTGGCTGCGCGAGCTTTCCAGGCTGACCATGAAGCTGCCACTGAAGGCGACCACCAGGAACAGGCAAATGGCTAGCAGCAATTGTTTGAACAGTGACATCTGTGCTCCTTCAGTAAACCGGTTCGGCCGGGAAGCCTTCGGCCTGCATTTTCTTCAGCAAGTCTTGCCAGCGCGACAGGCGCTTGGTGTCGCCAACCTTCTTGTTGCCGGCGGCGCCGGTCAGCCACAGGCCCTCGCCGTTGAAGGCGTACACCGGCAGCAGGTCGGTGCGTTGGCTGGCCGGCTTGATCGCGTCCATCAGGCTGTCGAGCACCAGAGGCTGGGCCTGTGGGCTTGAATAATAGGTCAGGACCATGTGCGCGCGGTTCTGGCGCAGGGCCTTGACGTAGGTGATGCGCAGTTTTTCCGCAGGGATGCCCATGCGCCGCAGGCTGAAGTACTTGGCGATGGCATAGTCCTCGCAGTCGCCAGCACCCTTGATCAGCGACTGGACTGGCGTGGCCCAGTAGTCGACCTCATGCCACAGGTCGATGTCCTCGACATAGCGCAATTGCTTGTTGAAGAACAGGTTGACCACCTGCAGTTGCTCGAGCTCGGTCCCCTGCTTCTGGGTCGCCAGCAGGTTCTGCCAGGCGTCGATGCGTCCCTGCCCAGCCCCCAGAGGCCCATAGAGCGCCTGGGCGCGGCGGCTGATCTGGGAGAAGTCCCAGTCCGCCTGCGTACCACCCAGCAACAGGCAGCCCAGCAGCAAGGCCAGCCCGAGACGGCGCGCGGTCGCATGGAGGGTCCAGGGTATCGCCACTGCGGCACCTGTTCTGATCGTTTGAAAGCAGCGATGGTGCGGGCAGCGCTGCCAAAAGACAATGGCATCGTGCGATCACGCCGCCAACGGTCGGCAAACCCGCTTCGTACAAGGTCTGACACCGTTGTCTGGCTTCCCAAGGCCGCCGACTTGCTTCACGATAGCCGCGTTTTTCGATCACGCTGCGGCATCGGCGCCGATCAATCCGTTTGACAAGCCCCCTCCACCCTCACTAGGGTTATTGGATCCAATATTGACGTTGCCGAGGCGAACCCCGCGTGGCTGACAAACCCAAACTCCTGAGCACCGTGCTGGGCAGTGAACAGGTGCCAGCGCACCTGGCCCGCGGTGTCATCGAAGAGCGCCTGCGCAGTGCCATCCTCGACGGCCGCCTGGCCCCTGGCACAGCCCTGCGCCAGCAAGAGCTGGCCACCCTGTTCGGCGTCAGCCGCATGCCGGTGCGCGAGGCCCTGCGCCAACTCGAGGCGCAGTCCCTGCTACGGGTAGTAATGCACAAGGGCGCCGTGGTCGCGCCCTTGATCGGCGAAGATGCCGTCGACACCTATGCCCTGCGCGTGATCCTCGAAACCGAAGCACTGCGCCAGTCGATTCCCCTGCTCGACGCCGAGGATATCGCCCAGGCCAGGGGCTTCATCCGCGAGCTGGAAAACGAAACCCGTCACGCGGAGATCGGCCGGCTCAATCGCCTGTTGCACATGGCGATCTACAGCAAGGCGCACAACCAGAAACTGTTGCGCATGATCGAGATCGAGCTCAACGAAGAGGAACGCTTCCTGCGTTTCCACCTGTCTTCGATGGGCTTGGGCAAACTGACCCAGGATGACCACATCGCCCTGGTCGATGCGGCCAGCGACAAACTGGTGGACGAAGCCGTCGCCTTGCTGGAGGCGCACCTGAACAACGCCGCCCGCACCATCCGCAACTACCTCGATCGGCAATCGGCCAACTGATCGTCCCCAGGTCAACGGGGAGTACGATCCGGCATAAGGAACGGCAGTGCACGTGCAGACACGACAGCAATCCTCGACCGAGACACCGTCCAGGGTCCGCCTGATCTGCCTGGCCTGCACCCGGCAACAACTAATCCAGTACCGCACCTGGGCACACACCCTCAGCGACCCCATCGAGCTGATCGCGATCGACGTGCCCGCCGCGGTGCTGCCTGGCACGCAACCGGCCAGCACGCTGGCCAAAACCCTTGCCGAGCGCTTGCAGCCCTACCTGGCACAACCCCATGCCTTGTTTGGCCAATACCAGGGGGCGCATGTCGCGCTGGCCCTGGCGCATCTGGCCGAGAGCGCCTACCCCGGGCAGACTCAGCATTTGTTTGTTTCAAGCTGTGACAGCCCCGAGTACACCTATGCGGGCATTGCCCACCAGGCCCTCCAGGTCCCCATTACCGTGATGTATCCCCCTGGTTCGCTGGCCGCCATGCTCGGCTGGCACAGCCTGGCAAGGCGCGCGCTGGAGCTGATCGAACTGCCAGCCTCGCCGGTCGACTCATCACTGCTCAACCAGCGCCTGGTGCGCATCTTCAACACCCACCTCGGGCTGCTCGACTTCTAGCCTATAGCCCGCGCCTTACCGGCGATTTCGGGCATTTGCGCTGCCGGGCCTGTTGCAGGCCATGGCAGTGCCAGCATTTTGAGCACACTCTACTCCCCCCGCAGCGGCCGCTGATCATCAGTAGCGGTCCTGGCCGCTTGCGCCTCCATCCACCAGCAGAAGGATCCTGGCACCGGGCAAGGACCGCAAGCGATCAGCCGCCCCTTAAATACCACTCTCCCCAAACTCCGTTTATCAGTGCTCCGAGTGAGGCATTCACTCTGCGTCCGATTTTTCTGATAGTTAATTATCGGAAGGAACACTTATTGCCAAAATAAAACTATTCAAGTGTTTTATTCGGACAACTATTATTTAAAAAACCAACACAACTAAAATAGTTAAAAAAACAATTGCAGCACACTTACAAGTTGATCTAACTTTTATCTCGCCAAGTACGGGCGGCCCGGACATTCCGTGGTGCCTGGCCTACAGCCCCTACGGCTCTTGCTATCTGTGTGTTATCGAAACTTTCTTCGAGGCCTTCGTTCGCCCCGGGTTTCGAAACACAGAGATCGCTTGGATATCCCACCTCCTGAAACCTGATAAAAATGGAGCGCCTCATGACCGTTTTGAAATGCACACTTTCCGACAAGAAACTTGAACTTTCCCGCCACCCGTTATTCTCCGAAATCGACTCGTTGGAGACATTGCGGCGTTTCATGGAGACTCATGTATTCGCCGTGTGGGACTTCATGTCGCTGACCAAGCGGCTGCAACAGGAACTGACCTGCGTCAGCCTGCCCTGGTTGCCCCCCGCCGATCCGGCCGCCGCGCGCCTGATCAATGAGATCGTGCTGGGCGAAGAGTCCGACGACCGCCTCGATCACGGCCACTACAGCCATTTCGAACTCTACCTGGACGCCATGCGCGAAGTCGGGGCCTGCACCCAGGCCATCGAACGGTTCATCAGCCTCCAGCAACAAGGCATCCCGGCCAGCGATGCCCTGCAGCGCTGCGGAGCCAGCGAGGCCGCGCAACGATTCGTCGGCGAAACCCTCGAAGTGGCTATCGACGCGCCCGCCCACCGAGTCGCAGCAGCCTTCCTGCATGGCCGGGAAAGCGTGATCCCGGCAATGTTCCAGCAAATCCTCGACGCGTGGGGCATCGGCACCGAGCAGGCGCCGACCTTCCGTTACTACCTGCAGCGCCACATCGAGGTGGACTCCGAAGACCACGGGCCTGCCGCGGAACAGTTGCTGGACCGCCTGGTCGACCACGACCCGCTGCGCCAGGAAGACGTCTACGTGGCCGCCATTGCCGCAGTGAACAGCCGCATGGCGCTGTGGGACCGGCTGCGGGCCTCGCTGCAGGCACCAGTCGCCGAGGTCACGCCATGAATGCGCTCGAATACCGTTCCTTCGCCGACGCCTGGGAAGAGCGCGCGACCATTCGCACCCGGCCACGGCGCCGGGTGGAGGATGACCAGCGGCTGATCTACCCGCTCAGCCGCCAACCCCTGGTGCTGGGCGCCACCTTCCAGCGTGAATGCCCGCACCTGCGCGACTTCGTCCTGGTGCAGAGTCTCTACAAGTTCATCAACGATGTAGTGATCTTCGAGACCGAAATCGTCGACCGCACTGCCCGGCGCATCGCCAAGGACCGTTTCGCCGTGCGTTTCCCGTTCGCCTGCCGCTACGACGCCATGACCGTGGTCGTCGACGAGGACTACCACGCCCTGGTGGCGATGGACTTCTTGCAGCAGACCATCGCCCTGACCGGCGTGGAGCCGATCGCCCTGCCCCAGGAGATCGAGCTGAGCCGCGCCATCCCGGCCGCGCTGGAGCAAGTGCCCGAGGCCCTGCGGGACGCCCTGGAGCTGATCTGCGTGGGGATTGCCGAGAACACCCTGACCGACGATGTTGCGGCGTTTGCCCGCGACGATTCGGTCAAGCCATCGGTGAAGGGATTGATGGCTGACCATCTACTCGACGAAGGCCGTCACTCGAGCTTCTGGGCACGGCTGACGCGCCTGTACTGGCAAACCGCCTGCGAGGCAGACCGCCAGGCGCTTGCCCAGGTGCTGCCGGTGTTCCTGCGCCAGTACCTGACCAGCGACATCCAGCAGGCCTTCGACCATGCCCTGATCGCCGCCCTGCCCGTGAGCGAGACGGTGCGCCAGGCTTTGCGCGCAGAAGCGCAGGGGCTGGTCTACCCGATCAATCACCAGCATCCGCTGCTGGGCAACATCCTGCGCTTTTTCCGCAGCAGCTCGATGCTCGAGTCGCCATGCGTGCAAGACGCCCTGCGCGATTACCTGCCCTGAGGACCTGGACATGAGACGCCTCGACATACTCCTGGTGGGAACCAGCCCCACCCTCGCGCAGCTTGCCCAGCGGCTCGGCGAGCACGGCCATGGCATCGCCCTGGCCGCCAACGCCGACACGCTGTGCCAACAACTGAGGTCCGCGCCAAGCCTGGTGGTCGAAGACGGTAGCCTGGCACTGGCCAGCAGTGACTGGCAGCCGTTGGCTAGCACACCACTGCTGCGTTTGCGCCTGGGGGCCAGCTTCGCCGAAACCCTGCCGCGCCTGGAAGTGCTCTGCTGGTGCGGCAGCGCCAGCGCCCAACGCTTGATCAGCCGTGCCACGGTGCCCTCCCCGGCCTCCGGCAACGGCCAGCAATTGCGTATGGATGCGCAACTGGCCTTGGCTGAACAACTGGCTCTGCAGGTCACTCGCTTCGCCCGCAATCCGCAGCACCTGCAGGAGGCTCCCGCGGTCGCTCCCGGCGAACAGGAGCGCGAGCACAGCCTGGACTGGCTTGAAGCCCTGGCCTATCGGCACCCCTTCAACCGCACGCTACGTGCCGACCTGCTGGAAAACGCCGAAACCCAACTGGTCGGTGTGTTGCAAAACAGCCTGCGGCAACATGCGCAGCGCCCGGCGCTGAACCAGGATGGCCAACGCCATAGCTATCGGCAGTTGCATGCCCGCGCACTGGGCATTCAACACGCCTTGCTGGCGCTGCTGCCCGCTGGGCCGAATCCTCCAGTGGTCGCCGTGTGCATGGACAAATCGCCCGCGCTGTATGCCAGCCTGTTGGCGGTACTGGGGGCCGGCGCCATCTACCTGCCGCTGGATCCCGCTACCCCAAACGAGCGCCGCCAGCGCATCCTGGCCGATGCCGGTGCCTGCGTATTGCTGCACGACGGCCAGGGGCCTGTGGATATCTGCGCGCTGGATGTACGCGACCTGCCTGATGCCAGCGATGCTGACTTGCCCGACCTGGCCCTGCGCGAATTGCCTGCGGATCATCCCTGCGTGGCGATCTACACCTCCGGCACCACCGGGCAACCCAAAGGCGTGCTGCTCAGTCAATGCAACCTCACGCACTTCATAGGCTGGTACCGGGAGCATGTCGCGCTGGATAGCCATGGCCGGGTGCTGCAGTTCTCCACCATCGGCTTCGATGCGTCCCTGCTGGATATCCTGCCGACCTTCGCCTGTGGTGCCGAGCTGGTGCTGCCCGGCGAAGATCAGCGGCGCGACCCGCAGCGCTTGCTGCAACTTATCCACAGCCAGGAAATCAGCCACGCCTTCCTGCCTCCCGCCTTGCTGAGCATCCTGCCGCGCGACGCTCACCTGGGCCTGCGCCACCTGATTACCGGGGGTGATGTCTGCGAGCCCGAAGTCATTGCACGGTTATCCGGGCAGTGCCGGCTGCACAACATCTATGGGCCGACCGAGACGACCGTACTGGCAACCACCCGGGTGTTCGCTGCCAACGACAGCAACCGTAACCTGGGGGTACCCATCGCCAACACCCAGGTGTTGATCCTCGACCCCGAGTTGCGGCCGGTGCTCGAGCAGACGCCCGGCGAGCTGTATATCAGTGGCCCAGGTGTGGGCCTTGGCTATCTGAACAATCCAGCCCTCAGCGCCGAGCGCTTCGTCGAGCTCGACCTGCCGGATGGCCGTCGCTTACGCGCCTATCGCACTGGCGATATCGGCAAGTGGAGCGAACACGGCATCGAAATGTGCGGGCGTCACGACAACCAGGTGAAGATCCGCGGCTTTCGCGTCGAGCCCGAGGAGATCGAGCACTGCCTGCGCGACAGCCGCCTGTACGGCCAGGTCGCGGTGGTGATCGACCCCCAACGCAGGGTACTGGCGTTCGTCGCCCACCCCGAATGTGACAGTGCCGAACAGCGCTTGCGCGCCCACGCCGAACGGCAGTTGCCCGACTACATGCGCCCGATGTTCTACCAGGTGCTGGAGCGCATGCCGTACACCGCCAACGGCAAGGTAGACCGCCAGAACCTGGCAATGCGGCCCTTGGCGCTACCGAGCAGCCAGCGCCTGGCGCCACGAACGTCTACCGAGCAGCGCCTGGCCGGCCTGTGGAGCACGCTGCTGGACCTGCCGGAAGCGGACATCTCCAGCGACGACAGCTTCTTCAATCTCGGCGGCCACTCGATCCTGCTGTCGCGCTTGTTGCTGGAGGTTCGCCAGCAGTTCGGCCAGGGCGTGGCAATCAACCGGTTTATCGAGCAACCGACCCTGCAACGCCTGGGAGCGCTGCTCGATGGTGACGACGACGGCGCTTGCACATCGCAGGCACGCCTGGAGCAGGACGCCAATCGCGCGCTCGACCTGCAGGTGCTGCCAGTGGATCGCCTGGGTGATGTCCACAAGGTGATCGTCACCGGGGCCAACAGCTTCCTCGGCGTGCATCTGGTCGAAGCCCTGCTGGACTGGGGAGCCAGCGAGGTGGCCTGCCTGGTGCGCCGTGGCGGCGGGCTCTCGGCTGCCGAACGCTTCGCCCAGGCGCTGCGCGACAACCACATCACCCTGGACCTTAGCCGCGTGCGGGTGTTCGAGGCCGACCTGCGCAAGCCGCGCCTGGGGCTTGCCCAGCACGACTACGACTACCTGGACACTAGTTATGGCGCCCTGCTGCACAACGCGGCGCAGGTCAACCATGTGCTCGACTACCAGGCACTGGCAGCCGATAACATCGAGCCACTGTTCGAGTGCCTGCGCTTGTGCGAAGGGCGCCGCAAGAAGATCTTCAACTTCGTCTCGACCCTGTCCGCCTGCAGCGCGGTTGACGATGAAGGGCGTGTGCTGGAAACAGACCCGGCGCCGACCCCGCCCATCTACATCCGCAATGGCTACAACCTGAGCAAGTGGGTCGGCGAGCGCATCCTCAGCCGCGCTCGCGAGCAAGGGGTGTGGGTCAACCTGTACCGCCCCGGCAACATTACCTTCGACAGCCGCACCGGCGTCTGCCAGCCCCAGCGCAATCGTCTGATGCTGATGCTCAAGGGCTCTTTGCAGTTGGGCCAGGTCCCAGGCCTGGAGATCGATTTCGACCTCATGCCGGTGGACTTCCTGGCCCGCTTCATCGCCTTTCATGGCAGCCGCCACCAGGCAGGCCAATGCGTGTTCAACCTGCACAACCCCGAGCCGCTGCGCTGGCGTGACTACCTGGCTTCGTTCCGCACCCTGGGCCATGCCTTCGAGCTGGTCAGTGTCGAGCAGTGGCAACGTCTGCTGAGCCGGGTCGACCGCGACAACGCGCTGTATGACGTCCTGGGTTTCTACCTGGACGGTTTCGAGGAGGACATCGGCGACATCTCCAACATCGCCCATGACAACGCCCGTGCCGGCGTGCGGCGCATGGGCAGCCACTACCCCAGCAAAAGCCCCGAGCTGCTCAGCCGCGGCGGCCGCTACCTGGCCGAAATCAACTTTATCTGACCCTTTTAGACACAACAGGAGCAATACGACATGCAAGCACTCAAACCCGATACCTTGATCCGCAATCCCAATGGTTGCCAGGTAGTATCCAGCGTCGAGATCGCCGCACCGGCCACCAGCGTGTGGAACATCGTCGGCAACTTTGCGGGTTTCCCGGTGTTCATTCCGGCACTAGCGCATATCGAGATGACAGGCCAGGGAGTCCGCTCGGTGCGCAAGAAGCTGTTCAAGGATGGCAACGTGGTGATCGAACAGTTGAACAGCCGTGACGAGCAGGCCATGCACATGACCTGGAGCCTGATCTACACCAGCCTGAACATCGGCAACCTGTGGGCTGCCATGGAAGTGCAGGCGATCGATGCCAGCCGCAGCCGTGCGACCTGGACCATCCAGGCCGAGCCATGGGAAGGTGGTCCACAGGCGCTGCCGGGCTTCCAAGCGTTCCTGCAGGGCTTTGCCGATGAGGCGATGGGGAATGTGCGCAACCTGCTGAGCTGATACCACAACGCAGGGGGGCATATGCCCCGATAGCAAAAAGGCCGCCCCCAACCAGGGCGGCCTTTTTTTGTCTTGAATATCAGGGATCGAGGGACAGCCTTTCGGGCTGCGCCGACGCGCAAGGAATAGCGTTAGCTGGTAATCCACGCCCCCCCCTGTGGGAGCGGGTTTACCCGCGAACACCGGCGTAGCCGGTGCCAGTCCCTGCGTTGGATGCTTCGCGGGTAAACCCGCTCCCACAGGGGGCGTGCTGTGCCTGAGAATGCTGTTCCCTGCACGAAGAGGCCTGGGGGGCTCGCGTATTGATACACCTGAAAAGACAAAGCCCCCGACCGCATTGCGATCAGGGGCTTCGGAATTGAATCTTGACGATGACCTACTCTCACATGGGGAAGCCCCACACTACCATCGGCGATGCATCGTTTCACTGCTGAGTTCGGGATGGGATCAGGTGGTTCCAATGCTCTATGGTCGTCAAGAAATTCTGTGTGCCGGCTCGTTCCTGAAGAACGCTCCAGCGAATCTCTATACTCTCTACTTAAAGACAAAACCCCTACCTGCTCGCGCAGATAGGGGTTTTGCGAAATGAATCTTGACGATGACCTACTCTCACATGGGGAAGCCCCACACTACCATCGGCGATGCATCGTTTCACTACTGAGTTCGGGATGGGATCAGGTGGTTCCAATGCTCTATGGTCGTCAAGAAATTCTGTTGCCGTGAATGCCTTGCAGCACCCTCAGCCAATTCGGATATGTGATTTGTGATGTTGCGAACTTTCGGGTCTTTCGTCTTCACCACCACAACCTGCTTTCGTGCGCAGATTGCTTGGGTGTTATATGGTCAAGCCTCACGGGCAATTAGTATTGGTTAGCTCAACGCCTCACAGCGCTTACACACCCAACCTATCAACGTCGTAGTCTTCGACGGCCCTTCAGGGGATTCAAGATCCCAGTGAGATCTCATCTTGAGGCAAGTTTCCCGCTTAGATGCTTTCAGCGGTTATCTCTTCCGAACATAGCTACCCGGCAATGCCACTGGCGTGACAACCGGAACACCAGAGGTTCGTCCACTCCGGTCCTCTCGTACTAGGAGCAGCCCCTCTCAAATCTCAAACGTCCACGGCAGATAGGGACCGAACTGTCTCACGACGTTCTAAACCCAGCTCGCGTACCACTTTAAATGGCGAACAGCCATACCCTTGGGACCGGCTTCAGCCCCAGGATGTGATGAGCCGACATCGAGGTGCCAAACACCGCCGTCGATATGAACTCTTGGGCGGTATCAGCCTGTTATCCCCGGAGTACCTTTTATCCGTTGAGCGATGGCCCTTCCATACAGAACCACCGGATCACTAAGACCTACTTTCGTACCTGC
This sequence comes from Pseudomonas xantholysinigenes, assembly GCF_014268885.2. Lineage (NCBI taxonomy): Bacteria > Pseudomonadati > Pseudomonadota > Gammaproteobacteria > Pseudomonadales > Pseudomonadaceae > Pseudomonas > Pseudomonas xantholysinigenes. The sequence continues at coordinate 5,449,652 of NZ_CP077095.1, forward strand.
TCGACGTGTTTGTCTCGCAGTCAAGCGCGCTTTTGCCTTTATACTCTACGACCGATTTCCGACCGGTCTGAGCGCACCTTCGTACTCCTCCGTTACTCTTTGGGAGGAGACCGCCCCAGTCAAACTACCCACCATACACTGTCCTCGATCCGGATAACGGACCTGAGTTAGAACCTCAAGGTTGCCAGGGTGGTATTTCAAGGATGGCTCCATGAGAACTGGCGTCCCCACTTCAAAGCCTCCCACCTATCCTACACAAGCAAGCTCAAAGTCCAGTGCAAAGCTATAGTAAAGGTTCACGGGGTCTTTCCGTCTAGCCGCGGATACACTGCATCTTCACAGCGATTTCAATTTCACTGAGTCTCGGGTGGAGACAGCGCCGCCATCGTTACGCCATTCGTGCAGGTCGGAACTTACCCGACAAGGAATTTCGCTACCTTAGGACCGTTATAGTTACGGCCGCCGTTTACCGGGGCTTCGATCAAGAGCTTCGCTTGCGCTAACCCCATCAATTAACCTTCCGGCACCGGGCAGGCGTCACACCCTATACGTCCACTTTCGTGTTTGCAGAGTGCTGTGTTTTTAATAAACAGTCGCAGCGGCCTGGTATCTTCGACCGGCGTGGGCTTACGCAGCAAGTGCTTCACCCTCACCGGCGCACCTTCTCCCGAAGTTACGGTGCCATTTTGCCTAGTTCCTTCACCCGAGTTCTCTCAAGCGCCTTGGTATTCTCTACCTAACCACCTGTGTCGGTTTGGGGTACGGTTCCCAGTTATCTGAAGCTTAGGAGCTTTTCTTGGAAGCATGGCATCAACCACTTCGCGCTCTAATGAGCACTCGTCATCAGCTCTCGGCCTTGAAATCCCGGATTTGCCTAAGATCTCAGCCTACCACCTTAAACTTGGACAACCAACGCCAAGCTGGCCTAGCCTTCTCCGTCCCTCCATCGCAATAACTGGAAGTACAGGAATATTAACCTGTTTTCCATCGACTACGCTTTTCAGCCTCGCCTTAGGGACCGACTAACCCTGCGTCGATTAACGTTGCGCAGGAAACCTTGGTCTTTCGGCGTGCGAGTTTTTCACTCGCATTGTCGTTACTCATGTCAGCATTCGCACTTCTGATACCTCCAGCAAGCTTCTCAACTCACCTTCACAGGCTTACAGAACGCTCCTCTACCGCGTCACCAGAGGTGACACCCGTAGCTTCGGTGCATGGTTTGAGCCCCGTTACATCTTCCGCGCAGGCCGACTCGACTAGTGAGCTATTACGCTTTCTTTAAAGGATGGCTGCTTCTAAGCCAACCTCCTAGCTGTCTAAGCCTTCCCACATCGTTTCCCACTTAACCATGACTTTGGGACCTTAGCTGACGGTCTGGGTTGTTTCCCTTTTCACGACGGACGTTAGCACCCGCCGTGTGTCTCCCATGCTCGGCACTTGTAGGTATTCGGAGTTTGCATCGGTTTGGTAAGTCGGGATGACCCCCTAGCCGAAACAGTGCTCTACCCCCTACAGTGATACATGAGGCGCTACCTAAATAGCTTTCGAGGAGAACCAGCTATCTCCGAGCTTGATTAGCCTTTCACTCCGATCCACAGGTCATCCGCTAACTTTTCAACGGTAGTCGGTTCGGTCCTCCAGTCAGTGTTACCTAACCTTCAACCTGCCCATGGATAGATCGCCCGGTTTCGGGTCTATACCCAGCGACTAAAGCGCCCTATTAAGACTCGCTTTCGCTACGCCTCCCCTATTCGGTTAAGCTCGCCACTGAATATAAGTCGCTGACCCATTATACAAAAGGTACGCAGTCACCTAACAAAGTAGGCTCCCACTGCTTGTACGCATACGGTTTCAGGTTCTATTTCACTCCCCTCTCCGGGGTTCTTTTCGCCTTTCCCTCACGGTACTGGTTCACTATCGGTCAGTCAGTAGTATTTAGCCTTGGAGGATGGTCCCCCCATGTTCAGACAAAGTTTCTCGTGCTCCGTCCTACTCGATTTCACTGGCAAGAGATTTTCGTGTACGGGGCTATCACCCACTATGGCCGCACTTTCCAGAGCGTTCCACTAATCTCAAACCAGCTTAAGGGCTGGTCCCCGTTCGCTCGCCACTACTAAGGGAATCTCGGTTGATTTCTTTTCCTCAGGGTACTTAGATGTTTCAGTTCCCCTGGTTCGCCTCTTGCACCTATGTATTCAGTACAAGATACTCAGCTTATGCTGAGTGGGTTCCCCCATTCAGAGATCTCTGGATCACAGTCTGTTTGCCGACTCCCCAAAGCTTATCGCAGGCTACCACGTCTTTCATCGCCTCTGACTGCCAAGGCATCCACCGTATGCGCTTCTTCACTTGACCATATAACCCCAAGCAATCTGGTTATACTGTGAAGACGACATTCGCCGAAAATTCGCATTTCGCTCATTACTGAGCAGAACTCACAAATTTTACCTTAGCCTGAATAACCAGCAGTGAAACTGGCATTCAGTCTATCTATCACATATCCGAATTTTTAAAGAACGATCTGACAAAAGTCAGAAATCAACATTCACATTGGAATGCTCATTTCTAAGTTCTGAGCAGTGCTGCGAAACCTGAAAGAGTGGTGGAGCCAAGCGGGATCGAACCGCTGACCTCCTGCGTGCAAGGCAGGCGCTCTCCCAGCTGAGCTATGGCCCCATTTGACCAGCCGCACCAAGTAATTGGTAGGTCTGGGCAGATTTGAACTGCCGACCTCACCCTTATCAGGGGTGCGCTCTAACCAACTGAGCTACAGACCTATAACAGGGTCGCGTTACAGCATCGTCTTTACACAATGAATCAAGCAATTCGTGTGGGAGCTCATCAGCAGG